>NZ_BPIM01000001.1:2585454-2926931 GCF_026004115.1 Meiothermus sp. | reverse complement strand
GCGCACCCGCTGGCCACCAAAGCCTTCCTTGAAGGCATCAATCCCAGCCGCATGGCTGCCCTGGGTTTGACGGGGCACGCCCCACAGGTCGTAGATGCGGTAGCCATTTTCGATACCCCAGTTAATGGCCCCCCAGTGCATGCCGTTGGGCGCTTTGGCATTGGAGTTCTCGCGGCTGCTACCGCCGTAGAGGTAGTCTATTTTGCCGGCAAAAGCCACAAATAGACCTGCCGCCAGCGCCTTGCCGTCCAGGCGTGCAACCGAGATAAAGGCCTGCCCCAGCGGTTGATTCATCTGCTCGAGTACGGTTTGGTAATAGGCTTTGGCGTGCTGCAATAGCCTGGCCCGTCGATTAGTTTCTTCAAAAAGCCGCCAGAACTCCTCGAAGGCTTCCATACCTTCTATGGTCGTCACCACACGCTTTTCAGCCAGCCTGGTATTGCGGCGGTGCATATTTTCCATATTGGCCAGAAGTCCGTCGCGCCCCAGCGTCAGGTCGAGCCAGATGGTGTACTCGGGCTGGATGGTCTCCTCTATTTGCATTTGGACAAATTCGGGAGCCGGTTGCTGCGCAGGTTGGCCGGTCTCGGGCTCGAGCTTCAGATAGACCGCACCTCCAGCCTGTTGTTTGAGCGCCTCTACCACCCTGGGCAAATCCCGTATATCGCGTAGTGCGGGGCCCCTGGAGGCATAGAGCATCGAGATTGGGCCCACAAATTTGCGGCGGAAAAGCTGTGCGGCTGCGATTAGCTCGCCGTTCTCGTAGGCCGCAACGCGCTCCGGCTGCCAGCCGGAGAGCTTCTTAACCTCACCCCAGCCCCACGACTGCAAGGCGCTGGTGATGGGCAATGAAGCAACCATTTGATTCCAGGCCGCTGGGTCAGTAATGGGTTCCAGTCTCAACACGCTTTACCATTATGCCGTATCGAAGCTGGGCGGGTCTGGATTTTTTGCTGGACTACCTGAGAAAACTAGAAGAACTTATACTGGGCCGCGTGATGCGAATTGCCTTCCAGGGAACTGAGGGAGCCTACAGTGAGGAAGCCTCATTACGAGCTTTCCCAGGCGCACAAACCATTGGGCTGCCCACCTTTCATCAGGTTTTTTCTGCGGTGACCAACAACGAGGTAGATCTAGGGGTGGTTCCGGTGGAAAACACCACCGCCGGCATCATCAACCAGACCTACGACCTGCTCCTGGAAACCGACCTGCATGTGGTGGGTGAGCTGGTGTTGAAGGTCGAACACTGCTTGCTGGCCCCGCCCGGAACCCGCCTGGAGGACATCCGCAAGGTCAAGAGCCATCCGCAGGGCCTGGCCCAGTGCGATGGCTTTATCGCCCGGTACAAACTCGAGGCCGAGCCCGTCTACGACACCGCCGGCGCCGCTCGCGAGCTGGCCGAGCACCCCCAGCCCGGCCTGGCCGCCATTGCCAGCCGCCGCGCTGCCGAGCGCTATGGGCTGAGTATTGTGGCCGAAGCTATCCAGGACTTCAGCGGCAACTACACCCGCTTCTTTGTACTCTCGCGCGAGGATCTGCCCCGCCGGGAAGGCCCTTACAAGACCTCGGTGGTCTTTACCACCCGCCACCGGCCCGGCGAACTGCTGGCGGCTTTACAAGCCTTTGCCGACCAGGGCATTAACCTGACCAAACTCGAGTCCCGTCCCCGCCGCGATCCCGAACGCCCCTTCTCCCCTATTTTTTATGCCGACTTCGAGGGTCACGCCGAAGACCCTGGTCCCTCTCAGGCCCTGCTGACGCTCTTGCGTCGGGCTTCGTTTGTAAAGGTGCTGGGCTCATATCCCGCAGTTACAAGCTGGGGTCTTCTCAAAGAAACCTGACCAGAACGCTACACTGAAGTTTGCACAAATGCAGATCGGCAGGGCTACGGTCGACATTTTTTGTGGCACAGTTTCACAGACAGGTATAAAACCCCCCGCACACGGCAGGGGGGTCTAACGCTAACAAAAAGTGCACCCGGTATATACCAGGGCTCATCGGAAGGTGGCGCCAAACAACAGCCGGGCCGAAGGTGAGCTGCTGAAGGGGAAGATGCTCTGCCCACCAATAAACAACCCCGTATCGCGGTCGAGGGCAAACTCGATTCCGGCATCCAGGGTCAGGGCAAAACTGGCGTTGGGAAGCCCCAGGCCCAGACCACCGCCAAAGTAGGGCTTAATACCGCGCAGGTCGCGATCGAACTGACCGAGGTCGGGCTTGAAGAGCACCTCACCTCCAATCAGGAAACGGGGGCCCGTAAACAGTACATCCCCATAAATCAGGGCCACCAGATCACGCTGAAGGTTGGCCTCGAGGCCAAACCCCAGGCTGGGCGCAGGCACTGAGATGCGAAGCTGAAAGGCCCGTTGGGCAAAACCGGACGAGGCAAACGCAAGCAGCAACAAAAAGATCAAGACAGGTAAACGTTTCATGACACACACCTCTGATTTTGAGGTCAGAGACCCCACAGGCGATACCATAGCCCAGCTCGGCCTAAATCGCCAGTGGCTTGGCTCTCACGCTATGCTAAGGGCTAGCCCTTACAGTATGGCGCGTATGAAGCGTTTTTCGCTATTTGTGCCCATACTGGCTGGGCTGCTGCTGAGCAGCCTGCTGGTAGCACAAAACCAACCCACGGCTACCAAAATTGGCTACCTCAATGCCAGGGCCGTGGTAGAAGCCCATCCACAGTTTCCCAGGATAAAAGAGATCCAGGCTAAAGCCGAGGCTGAACTCAAACCCCTCCGCGACCAGCTTCAACCCCTGGAAGCCAAAATTCGCGCCGGAAGCGCTACGGCCCAGGAGCAGCAAAGCTACCGTACCCTGGCTCAAAACCTGCAGGAAACGGGCAAGAAGTGGACCGACCAGCAGAACGAAGCCCTGCGTCCCATCACAGAAGACATCGACAAACTCGTCAGCAGGGTAGCCCGGGAACAGGGTTTTGCTATCGTGCTTGATCAGGAAGTCGCCGCCAGCAGCGGTCTGGTGGTCTACGCCGCACAGGAGCTCGATATTACCCAGGCCATCTTGCGGGGCTTGCCTAAGTAATGGCCCAAGTGATGGCCAAGTTATGGAGTGAAAGGATGAACAGAAACTGGTTGTTTGTAGTTATGCTGGCAGGTCTGCTGTTGGGGGGTTCGCTCATCGCGCAGAACCGCCCGACCCCTACCCGCATCGGTTATGTGGATGCCGAAAAAGTGGTGCAAGCGCACAAGGACTTCAAAAAGGTACAGGATGTACGCACCCAGGCCGAGCGCGAGCTGAAGCCCCTCCGCGACCAGCTTCAACCCCTGGAAGCCAAACTGCGGGCTGGAAACGCCACTGCGAAGGAGCAGCAGGATTACCGTGTGTTGGCACAAAGCTTGCAAGAAGCCGGGCGCAAGTGGACCGAGCGCAGCAATGCAGTCCTGAAACCCATCACCGAAGAGATTGACCAGGTAATTGCCCGGGTGGCTCAGCAGCAAGGCTTTGCCATTGTCCTGGACAAGAAAGTGGCCGCCAGCAGTGGCCTGGTGGTCTATGCCGCCGACGAGCTCGAGATCACCGACGCCGTAGTTCGGGCGCTGCCCAAGTAGTCAAAAACCAAACCATATTGGGCGTGGGTAAATAGCCCACGCCTGTTTTCTGTTGCGAAGGTTGATTGATACCGGATTCTAAAAGATAATTATCCAAACCAAAGACCCCCAGAGGCTATCTTTTTGAATCCCAGAGCACTCCTTTCAGTCGGGTTAGTTCGTCACTCTTCAGTGACGAACTAACCGAATCTGGTATGAAGCGGCTCTGACAAATGCTCAACCTTCAGCGCTCTGATATGGCAGCAACACTCTCAGCGAAACCCTAACACTAGGCTATCGACTACAGACTATGGACTCTTGCTGGGTTGGTTTATTGTCAGGGTCAAGCTTAATTGCCGATATGTTAGAATCGTAAACGATGGCCAGAGGCAAATCTAGAGGCGATAAAACAAGAAAAGCGTCCCCCACAGAACGAAAGCGCGACCTCGAGGCTTTTTCTCTGCTCGTTATGGGGCTCTCAGTGCTACTGGCTGCCGCCATCTATTTTGGCTCCAACCTGGCCGGACAGCTGGGCAGCGCGGTGCAAAATTTTTTCTGGGGCAACCTGGGGTATCTGGCCTGGCTGGTGCCGCCCACGCTGGCGTTCCTAGGCGTCTGGCTGCTGCTGGATCGCCCTTTGGGGGGCTTTATCAGGGCTACTGCCATCGCCCTGTCGGGGGGTCTGGTCAGCTTACCGCTGGTCGCCCATGCCTCCAAACCGCTGGGTGGCGCCCTTGGTCAAACCCTCCATTCCTTGCTAACAGGCCCCCTGGGTAACCTCGGCCTGCTGATTCCCTTGCTGGTGCTTAGCTTTATAGCCGACCTGGCCCTGCGTCAGCGACCTGGTTTCCTGCTGGGCATAAGCACCCGGCGGGTGGTGCTGGCCGCACAGCGCCTGTACCGGGCCTATACCCTTTCCCAAACCGCCACCCGGCTCCTGCACGAAGCCCGGGCGCTGGCCGAGCGATACCCCGAGCACAAGGCTCTGTATACCCTGCAAGAGGACCTCAAGGCCTTCCGGCGCAACCCCCAGGACGGCGAAGCCATTATCGAGTTTGCCAGACTGCTGGACGATTTCCAAAGTGAAAGGGCCAAGGAACTCGCCGGAAAGCTGGCTGCCGAGCCCCGGCCCCTGCCGACGCGCCTGGAACGTCTGGCGGCTGCCCTGGCAGCCCCCCTCCAGGGCGACGGCCTAACCCAGGCCCTCGAGGAGCGCCGCGCCGCGCTGGTATTGGAAATCGGCACCCTGCTGACCAAAACCCAGGCCCTTACCCGCCAGGCCGAGACTGCCGCCAAAAATCTGAGCAACCCCACCGCCCGGGCTTTGCTGGCCGCCCTGGACGAGCACCAGCACCGCCTGGCGAGCTGGCGCGAGTCGGAAGAGCTGACGCTGGGCCTGGAGGAGCGGGTAGACGGCTGGCTGCGCTGGGCCGAGTGGGTGGAGTCGGCTCCGGCAGAAGCCCACCCGGCGGGGCTGCGGGCCCTGCTCGAGAAGGGCCTGCGGGCCGAGCCCCCTGCTTTTGCGGTGGCAACGGCCAAGCCGCCCACCGAACCGTTGCTCGACTTCGATTTTATATTTCCCGAGCCAGACAAGGTGGAGGCCGCTCACAAAACAGTTCCGCCGCCCGAGAAACCCAAAACTGGCAAGCCTGCCAGGAGCAGCGCACCCCAGCCCGGCTCCACAGCCCAACCCTCGACTGCGCTGCAGCTCCCCAGCTTCGATTTGCTCGACAAACCCGAAGCACCGCGCTACGACCCCAAGGCCCTGGAAATCATCACCCAGCGACAGGTCGAGCTCATCAACAACACCCTGCAACACCACGGGGTGGAAGCCCGGGTGGTGAGCTGGTCGCGCGGCCCAACCGTTACCCGCTTTGAGCTCGAGCCCGCCCCCGGCGAAAAAATCAGCCGGGTGCAGAACCTGCACAACGACCTGGCCCTGGCCCTGGCCGCCGGGTCGGTGCGCATCGAGGCACCCATTCCCGGCAAGAGCGTTATTGGCCTCGAGGTGCCCAACGCCGAGCGTGAACTGGTGCGCTACAGCGAGGCCATTCAGTCCAGCGCTTTTACCCGCAGCAAGGACACCCTGCCCATGGTGCTGGGCAAAAGCATCGACGGTGAAGTCTGGGTGAAGGATCTGGCCCGCATGCCCCACCTGCTCATCGCTGGCTCCACTGGCTCGGGCAAGTCGGTGGCGGTGAACACCCTGATTACCAGTCTGCTGTTCAAATATCTCCCCACCGAGCTGCGCTTTCTGATGATTGACCCCAAGATGGTCGAGCTGACCCCCTACGAGGGCATCCCGCACCTCGTGCGCCCGGTGGTCACCAACCCCGCCGATGCTGCTGGGGTACTGCTGGGCGCGGTGGCCCACATGGAGCGGCGTTACAAGATGATGAGCCAGGTGGGGGCGCGCAACCTCGAGCAGTTCAACCAGAAGATGCGGGCCGTCGGCGACCCCACCTTGCCCTACCTGGTCATCGTGATTGACGAGCTGGCCGACCTAATGATTACTGCGCCAAAAGAGGTGGAGCAGGCCATTCTGCGCCTGGCCCAGATGGCCCGCGCTACCGGGATGCACCTGATTCTGGCCACCCAGCGCCCCTCGGTGGACATCCTGACCAGCCTGATCAAGGTAAACATCCCGGCCCGTATGGCTTTCGCAGTCTCTTCTGGCTTCGACTCGCGCACCATCCTGGACACCTACGGAGCCGAGCGCCTGGTGGGCCAGGGCGATATGCTCTTCCACCAGCCCGGCCTGCCCAAGCCGGTACGCCTGCAAGGACCTTTCCTTTCTGAAACTGAGGTTCACCGCATTGCTGGGTTTTTGCGCGAGCAGAGCTTCGAAGATGCCTTTGTGGCGCAGTACGGCTCCGACTTCGAAGGCCCCTTGAATCTAGGAGGCAGCGGAGGCGGCGACGCCGGGGATATCGACTTTGGCGACCCTCTCCTGAAGAAAGCCGCTGAAATTGTGATCGAGGAGGGCTACGCCTCGGTGAGTCGGCTCCAGCGTCGCCTTTCGGTGGGCCACGCCCGGGCGGGCAAGCTGGTAGATGCCCTCGAGGCCATGGGCATTGTGGGGCCGCACCAGGGCAGCAAACCCCGCGATGTGCTGATTACCCGCGACCAGCTACCAGAGTATTTTGGGGGGGAATAGACTCGTCCAGCCAGGGGCAGCTCGAGGGATTGGCCCACACTCGCTGCATAAAAAATTTCGTCATCATGGGCTCTAATACCAGATTCGGCTAGTTCGGCGTCGGATGGCGGCGAACTAACAGGGCCGAAGTTATCCGCGTAGCGGAGGGCGATACCGCCCCTTGGAAGTTATCCGCGTAGCGGAGGGCGTAAGCCCCTTGGAAAGGAGACGCTTTCTTCGCCGACCGTTCGGGAGGGGTGCGCTCTAGGATTCAAAAAGACAGCCTCTGGGGGTCTTTGGTTTGGATGATTATCTTTTAGAATCCGGTATAACGTTAAGGCCTCATTTACGGCCCCACCCTCATGGTGCCGAGATCCAGTGTATTTCTGCCGCCTACCTGTAACAGGCGCTCCAGCTTCGGCTCCCCGAAGTCACAGAGGTTGTTGCCCGAGTCGTCGCGGCAGGCCGTGACGGCGTAGCGACCCGGTATCAGGTAGGTCTCAAACAGCCCATTCAATACCCGCACCTGACGGGGGCTGGGGCCACTAAAGCTCATCAGGAAATCACCCCTGGGCAATGTCCAGGCAAAAGCACCCGGCAGGTTAAGCAGGCCATGGCCGTAGGCATCGTCCCGGCCCGGAGCACCCAAATCGGTGAGGTTGGATAGGAGTAGGGCCCAAGCCTGGGCCCCATTGGAGGCACGGCCCCCGGATAACATCATGGCCAGCGCCGCAGCTACCTGGGGGGTGGCCTGGGAAGTACCCATGTAAAAGGTGTAGTTGGGTAGGTTGGAGCTGTAGTTCCAGGTGCTCGAGAGAATCCCGCCGCCCGTCTGCGAAGTGTTGCCCCCAGGGGCAGCAATGTCTACTTCACTGTTTTGTTGGCTGTAAAAGGCTACCTGGTTGTTCTGGTCGGTGGCAGCTACCGAAATGGCGCCCGGGCAGGCCGCCGGGTAGACCATTGCACCGGGATTGCGGGTCTGGAAGTTGCCCGCCGCAGCCACCACCAGAACACCCCGGGCCGCAGCATCCGCAACAGCTTCGCACATCAGGTTGGAAAAAGACGTCGAGCCGAGCGACAGGTTGATGACCTGCGCTGGCCTTGGGTTGTTTAGGGTCTGGCCAGCCTTCTGCACCGGGATACCAGCAGCGTAGCGCACGGCCAGGGCCACGTCCTCGAAAGTTCCATTGCCCATTGAATCAAGCACCCGCAGGGGCAGTACCTTGATGGGCGCGTTGTGGGCCATGCCGACGATGCCGGAGTTGGTGCAGGTGGGGCAGGCTGGCGTGAAAGTGCCGCTGCCCGCCACAACGATGCCGGTCACGTGGGTGCCGTGGCTGCCGCCGGTGCGCGAAAGCAGATCGCAGGGGTCGGTGGGGTCGGGGTCGCCAGGGGTGCCCGGGGCCGCATCGCCGCAAGGATCGTAAGGCTGTCCGGATTCTGCGGGAGGGGCAGCGTCGCCCACAAAGTCGTAAGCGCCCTCGCCTGGCAGCCAGAGCCGTCCGGCTAGGTCGGGGTGGTCGTAGCGCACCCCGGTGTCCACTACGGCCACCGTGATGGGGGTGGAGTAGGTTTGCAGATAGGTAAAGCGGGCGCCGGTGCTGCGCAGGTACCACTGCTGGGGGTAGAACTGGTCGGTAGGCTCGCCCTGGGCGCTGACGGTGCCGTTGATCTCGGCCCACTCTACGCTGGGGTCGAGGCGCAGGCGTTGCAGCAGGGCTTCGGGGTTGGTGGACTGCAGCTTGGTCAGACGGCTAATCTGGTCGTACGATAGCACCCGACTGCTCTGGGGCAAGGCCACATTCCGCAGGTCGCGGCGGTACTTGACCAGGATTTCGACGGGCTTCGCACTGGCTTTGCTAAGCGTGTCTGAACGTAATCCCTGTGAGTCAGTCTGGGCGAGGCTCGCAACAGTTGTCAGGCTAGCATCCGTTACCGCGCCCACTACCCGCACCAACGGCAAGCGCACCACCACAGTCGTCTCGACATCCCCGGAAATGCTGAGGGTGCCGCTATATTCTGCTTGGCTCAGAATCTCACCGCTGAAATCAGCCTCGAGCCTTACCACCCTGGGCCCGACCCCACTCTGCGGGCTGGCGGTGAGCCAACTGCTATATGAGTCAATACGCCAGGCCACATTAGAGCCGACCCGTAGGGTAAGGGTGCCCTCGAGGCCCTCCATCACCACCTCGCCCGGAATGCTGTGGGTAAACCCAGGCGCCAGGGTGCTGTGGGTCGAGCAGCCCATCAGCAGCCAAACCAACAACAGGGGATATAGCCGCATCTTCCTCACACTAACGCTGCTCCAGCTTTCGTCAAGCCAGATTTGACCCAAAAACCGCCATAACGCGTCTGCGCTCGAGGTAACGCTCGAGCAAAAACAGCAGCACCGCCAGCGCAATTAGGGGCCATTGCAAAGGTAGAGCTTTTCGGGCCGAAAGGTTTTTCAGCTCGGTGGCGTTGTCCAGCAGGCGGCCCCCACTGGCTTCCGACAGCCTTTTAAGGTTGGCCCGACCATCCTCCATGCGCCACTCGGGCAGGGTGGGCAACTGCAAGCGCAGACGGGGTTGGTCGTTCTCCAGAACTACGGCCTGACCCACAGTTTCTCTGGGCAGTCGGGCCTCGTAGCGCAGGGGGCCTGTGGGGGCCAGGGTTTGCTCCAGGCCACCTACCCGTATACTTGGGCGCTCAAACTGTCCCTCCAGCAGCACCCGCAGTGCCTCGGGCTCGCGTATGGCCTGAACCCTGGGTCTCGCGGGCGTCTGCGAAAGCCAGCGCGTAAGCTCGGCCATCAGTGCAGGCGTGCCCTGCCAGCCCTGCCAGGAACGCGAGAGGTCGGTGGCCAGAGCCGCCACCCGGCCCCGCCCGCTCTCCCCTACCGCGAGCACAGCCAGGTCACCCGAGCTGATGGGGGTCTGGGCCCAGGGTTTGCTTTTGGCCGGCAGGATGACCGAGAGGGGCGGGGGGTTGGTAGCCCGGGTGATGGGGTGGGGGCGCACCGAGACCGGAAAGCGGCCCTCGAGCGCCTCACGCCGGAAGGCCCGCTGGGCTTCCTCTAGAAAAAAACGGGGCAGATCCTGCGGGCTGGGGACGTCCCAGAAGGTGCCCCCGCCGGCCTGGGCCAGCTCGCGCAAAAACTGGCGGTCGGCATCGGCGCCCAGGGCAACCGTACTGGTCTTGATTTTGGGGCTGGCATCGCGGGCCGCATCCAGCAGGCCGGGGGTCACATCGGCGGCCAGGCCGTCGGTCAGGGCGATCACCTGTTTGGAATCGGTGGGGACATTTTCCAAGGCGTCCAGGGCCTCGAGGTAGGCCCGGCGAATCATGGTGCCGCCCCCCGCTGTGGTGGAGAGCAGCAGGTTTTCGGCCTCCTTGCGGCCCTGCTCGGTCATTGGGCGCGGACGAAAGAGCCAGCGCGGGCGGTCGGAGAAAACCACCACCCCGATGTAGTCCTGCGGACGCGCCGAGCGGATGAGCTCGAGCGAACCCACCACCGCCAGGCCCAGCTTATCGGCCTCGATCATACTGCCCGAGACATCCAGCACCAGCACAAGGCCCACCCCGCCCGGCTCCTCCACCGGCTCCACCGGCAGGCTGGCCTCCAGGCTGGTGCGTTCCCAGCCCCCAAAAAACAACCCTCTGGGCGTGGCCGTCCAGAGCAGGCTGCCCCCCTGGTTCAAAAAGGTTTGTAGAGCGTCGAGTTCGGCCGCCGATAAATCCCGCGCCCCAACCCCCAAGGCCACCACCTCGGCCCGGATGGGCAAGGTAATTTCCGCACGCTCCTCCACCACGAAGCCCTGGGCCTCGAGGTAGCGGGCCAGGGATGTGTCGCCCAGCACCCAGACCCGGGTGATGCCTGCGGGGCTGAGCTCGAGCCGGGCCTGTTCAACGCCCAGGGTGCTCTCGAGCTGTGCCGTCACCATAGTGGGCTCCTCCAAGCGAAAACGATACCCCACACTGCTACGACCGGGCTCCAATTGCAACTCGCGCTCGAGCCGCCCTGAGGGCCCACTCAGGGTCAGTCTGGCCTTGAGGCTGGCTGTAGACTCCAGCACCGCCCGCACCTCAATGGTCTCGCCCTTGCTTGGTAAGGCAGGAGCCACCAGCGACAGTGACAGGTTGGGGCTGGGGGGCCGGTAGAGGCTAAAAATTGGAATCCCGATGGGCTCAGCCCGGTCTTGAAACAGACCGTCTGATACCAGCACAATCCGGTCGGGGTTCAGTTCCTGGGCCTTGCGGAGGGCTTCGCGCAGCTGGGTGCCCTCCCCCAAGTCGAGCCTGCGCGCGGTCGGAGAAGCCACCTGAACCGCGCCGCTGGCAAAAGCGATGTATTGCGCGCCGGGCAGCACAAGTTGCGGCGCCGCTTTCCACACCGCCTCCCGTGCCGATGGGCTCTGGTCCAGCAGAACCACCGTCCGAACCGGCTGCACGGGAATACTGGGCCCCCAGAAAGCCAGCAGCAGGAGAAGTATAATGGCACCCCGCAACCCGAGTAGCACAGACCTATTATCGGAGGTACGCGGTTAGACAAATGCGAGTAGCGCCGCAGATGCGCTAGCGGGAAGTGTAATACCGACTTTACTTGGACACTTAGCTTTAAGGCTCGCCCCAAGCGCCCCCAACCGCCGACACCCTAGGTGCAGTCGAGCGTGTTCCTATCGCTGTTTGTAAATAGTGCGGTCGGGGTGTCGCCACCTTCTCCCTCCGGGAAGGCCAGGGGTTCATGTGGATTTGATATAACGCCCGTTTGTTGCAACAATCATGAACACGATTTGGCAAAAAAAACCCGCCCTGCCGTTGGCAGAGCGGTTCTGGTGGAGGCGAGGGGAGTTGAACCCCTGTCCAAAGACCCATCCAGCAGACTTCTACGTGTGTAGTTGGTGGTTGGTTGTCGCTCAGGCTTGCGCCACCAACAGCGGGCCTGAACCCAGCACCGTATAGATTTCGCTCCTGGCTACGGCGCCTTGCCTCGAGCTAGCCGACTTTAGGTCGTTCGTTCAGCACGCCATCGGCTGGGCTTCTGAAGAACGTCGCTGACTTAAGCAGCGAGGGCGTAGCTGTTGCTACGAGCGTTGCCAGTTATGGCTTTGCCCATTTTTACGAGGCCATGGGCTACCTCGACACGCCGTACTGCCTTCAAGAGCCCCTGTCGAAACCGGAACGCCCCCAGGCAACTAGCTATTGTAGCAGGTTTTTAGCTTCTTGGGTAGGCTAGGGCCATGAGCAAGATAGACCCCACCCGGTTAGAGCGCGACACCCTGGTCAAGACCCTGGGCATTCAGATTCTAGAAGCATCGTCACAGAAAGTGGTGGCCGAAATGGAGGTGACCCCCCGGCTGCACCAGCCCTTCGGCTACCTGCATGGCGGGGCCTCGGTGGCATTGGCCGAGACCGTCGCCAGCATTGGGGCCTACCTGGCTGCACCGGAGGGCTACACCAGCTTCGGGCTGGAAATCAACGCCAATCACCTGCGCTCGATGCAGTCCGGCAAGGTGACGGCTACCGGAACCCCTCTTCACTCGGGGCGCACCACCGCTGTCTGGAGCATCGAAATCCGCGACCAAGAGGGGCGTCTGGTCTGCATCTCGCGCTGCACCCTGGCCATTACACCCATGCGCTGAGGATTGACAGTTTTGCGCGAACCCCATTACACTCATCGGCATATGCAGACCTCGAGGGGTTTCGCCAGACAAAATACCTGCTTTTTTGGGTATTTTTATTGGCCCATTCGCCCCGTGGGGTCTGTGTAGGCGTTTAGCGCACCATGCTTCCGGGGAGTTCCAAATCCCCGGAAGTTTTTTGTGTGCAAGGAGGAAAAGCAATGCTAATTATTCTGAAACATGGTTCGGGGCCTCAGGAGATCGAGTCGGTGGTGGCAGAAGTGCGACGGGTCGGCTACCGGCCCCACGTCTCTGAGGGCGAGCACACCACCCTGATTGGGGCCATCGGCAAGGGGCCTACCCCGGAGCTCTTGGATCATTTTCGCGCACTTTCTGCCGTGCAGGACGTGATTCCCATCTCCAAGCCCTACAAGCTGGCTTCGCTCGAGGTCTCGCCCAGGCCCACAGTTTTGCGCTGGAACAGCGGCGCTACAGGCGGGGGCGAGGTGCTCATAGCCGCCGGGCCCTGCGGGGTGGAAAGCCTGGAGCAAACCCTTACCGCTGCCCGCTATGTCAAGAAGCACGGCGCCCAGATGCTCCGGGGCGGCGCTTTCAAGCCCCGCACCTCGCCCTACAGCTTTCAGGGCATGGGCCAAGAAGGGCTGGAAATCCTGGCTGAAGCCCGTCGCCAGACTGGTCTGCCCATCGTGACCGAGGTGGTTTCGCCGGAGCAGGTAGAGCTGGTGGCCACCTATGCCGATGTGCTGCAAATTGGCGCCCGCAACGCGCAGAACTTCGCCCTGCTGCAAGCGGCGGGCAGGTCGGGGCGGGCCGTCATGCTCAAGCGAGGCATGAGCATGACCCTGGAGGAGTTCTTGATGTCGGCAGAGTACGTGCTGGCCCAGGGCAACATGCAGCTCATCTTGGTCGAGCGCGGTATCCGCACCTTCGAGAAGTCCACCCGCTTCACCCTGGACGTCTCGGCGGTGCCGGTGCTTAAGAGCTGGACGCACCTTCCGGTCTGGATAGACCCCTCCCACGCAGCCGGCAAGCGCGACTGGGTGACTTCGCTGGCGCTGGCGGGCCTGGCCGCCGGGGCCGATGGGCTGATTGTGGAAACCCACCCCGAGCCCGAAAAAGCCCAGTCCGACGCGGCCCAGCAACTCACCGAAAGCCAGTTCGCCGATATGATGCGCAAGGTCAGGGCCCTCCTGCCTGCCCTGGGGCGCCGGTTGACACAGGAACTCGAGCCCGCCTGAACCGCCGCCAATAGCGATTTACCCATTGCCCCCAGTCCTCTGACCCTGAACTTGCGACATTTTTATGATGAAGCCTCTGTTTGGCAAAGTCGGTATTTTTGGCATCGGCTTGTTGGGCGGCAGCCTGGCTTTGGGAATGCGCGAGCGTTTCCTGGCCGAAGAGATTCATGCCTACGACCCCGACCCCCGGGCGCTCGAGGACGCCCTGGCTCTTCAGGTGGTGGACAAGGTTCACGCCTCGCTGGGTGAGTGGGTGAGCGAACTTGACCTGGGGGTGCTGGCTGCCCCGGTGGGGGTACTGGTAAACGAGGGCCAGAAGCTGGCTCGCTTTTCCGGCCCACACACCCTCTGGACCGATGTGGGCAGCGTCAAGGGGCCGGTTGTGGAGGCCCTTACGGGCGTGCTGCCCAACTTTGTAGGTTCGCACCCGATGGCGGGCAGCGAGAAAGCCGGCGTGGAGGCGGCCCATGCGGGGTTGTTGCAGAATGCCGTCTGGGTCATAACCCCTCATGGCAACACCGACCCCACTGCACTGTGCAAACTGCGCGAGTTGGTGCAGAACCTGGGCGCTTACCCCCTGGAAATCGCCCCTGCGTTGCACGACCGCCTGGTGGCCCGCATCTCGCACCTGCCCTATCTGCTGGCGGTGGGGCTCAACCGGCTGGTTGCGCAGGACCCGCATCAAGACCTGCTCATGTTCCTGGCCGCAGGCGGCTTTCGCGACCTGACCCGGGTGGCCTCAGGTTCTCCCCGCATGAGCCGGGACATGGTGGTGGCCAACAAAGAGGCCCTGCGCGAGGCCATCGAAGACCTGCGGGCGGTCATGCTGGAGCTGGAAAACCAGCTCGAGGCCCCCGAAGCCTTGCTAGAGACCGCCCTGGAGGCCAAACGCACCCGCGATTCGCTGCCCATCGTCAAACGCAGCCTGCTGCCGGTGATGAATGAGCTGGTGGTTCAGGTACCCGATAAACCAGGGCAGATTGCTACGGTCTCCACGGCGCTGGGCAACGCCGGGGTCAACATTAAAAATTTCGAGGTTCTGGCCATCCGCGACGAAGGGGGGGCCATCCGCATGGGCTTTGCCACCCCTGAAGAGCGCGAAGAGGCCCGCCAAATTCTGGAGGGCATCGGCTACAAAGTGCGTTGAGAAGGGCCACTCGATTTTAGGGCACAAAATCGTGAATGGCCAGTTCCGCCGGGCAGGCCACCCGGATGGGCGCAGTGGACAAACCCAGGCCCCTGGAAATATACGCCGGAACGGGCTCGTTTACCCAACCCCCGGCGAACTGCTGGCCATAGCTCGAGGAAGTGAAGGCAGGGCCATACCAGGGCAGCACCACCTGCCCGCCGTGGGTATGACCGCACAGGGTAAGGTCCACGGATCTGGGCACCTGGTACAGATAGTCCGGGTTGTGGCAGATCAGCAGAGTAGCCGAAGAATCGGGCTTTTTTGCCAGCGCCTGAGCTACACTGGGTTCGCCGTGCCACCAATCTTCCACCCCGGCCAGATACAGGTCTTCCCTGAGTTGAACCCCCTGGTTATGAAGTAGACGAATACCCTGTTGATTGAGGTGCTGCTCGAGCTCGAGGGGCGGCACCATGGGCACTCGAGGGGGGTTTGCTTTCGATCTATTGGACAGTTCACCTTCGGGGGGGTTCTTGGGTTGGTATCCATTAAAACGGTAATCGTGGTTGCCCCAGACCGCCCAGGTGCCCAGGGGGGCTTCTAGCCCGCCGAGTTCCTCGAGGGTCGGCAACACCTGATGCCGGCGGCCCGAATCGGTGAGGTCGCCGGTGATTACAATCAGGTCGGGGCGCTCGGCCAGGGTGGCCTCTACCCAGCGCTTCACAGAGCCCCGGCGGATAAAAAACCCGATATGCAGATCGGAAAGATGGGCGACCCGCATGGGCGCCTGCAGGCCCCGCAAGGCGCGCCGGTAATGCTGGACGGTGAAGGCGTAGCTGAAAATCACCCCGTTATCCTACCGAAAGTTTTAGCCCTCGGGAATGAAGTCAAACACCACGAGTTCGGCTGGGGCGTTTATACGCAGAGGGAGCACGGTCATGCCCAGCCCCCGCGAGACAAACCCTGGAACCGGAGGGGAGGCCGGGCCAAGACCCGGGCTGTACCAACCCCCCAAGTAGGCCTGTTGGTAGTGCGAGGGGGTCCAGGGGGCCCCAATACCCGGCAGGTAAACCTGTCCTCCATGGGTATGTCCGCTCAGCGCCAGATGAACCGGCAAATCCTGGTAAAAATCCCAAAAATCGGGGTTATGCACCAGGGCCAGGCTAGCCTTGCCCTTGCGATAGCCATCCAGGGAAGCTTTGGGGTTGGCTTCCTCGGCCCAGTAGTCGTCTACCCCACTCAGGTACAGGTCGTCGCGCACCCACAAACCCTGGTTGGTGAGCACGCCTACCCCATGTTTGGGCAACTGTGCGCCCAGGTATCGCTTGACCTGGGGCAGCCCGTTATCGTGGTTGCCCCAGATGGCAAACACCCCCAGCGGGGCCCGCAGCCCGCCCAGGGCCGACAGCAAACCCTGCAGGTCGGGACTGGCTGCGCGGTAGAAGCCCTTGAGCCATTCCAGGCGCAACCCGGACTCGACCAGGTCACCGGTAATGACCACCAGGTCGGGCTTTTCGGCGTTGGCCGCCCGTACCCAGGCCTGCACCGAGGCCGCGTGTACCCAGAAACCATAGTGCAGGTCGCTCAGCTGAACCACCCGCAAAGGTCGGTCAAGTCCGGGCAAGACCCGGCGATGGCGGTTAATCTGAAACTGGAAGCTGCTGCCAACCGCCAGCGCGCTCGCGCCTGAAAAAGCCACCCCCCCCAGGCCAAGCAGGGTCAGGAAGCGCCGTCGGCTCAACATGCTTCTTTAGTGTACGTCCAGACCCAAACCAAACCTACCGCGCGCGAACATCGTGAGCAGATAGCGCAGGGCTATCCCTTGCTTTTCTTGCGTTCCTCGCGCTCGAGCCGCCGCCGCTCGGCGCGGCTCAGACCGGAGTAGGCCGAGGCTGCTTTTTGCTGACGACGCACCGTAAAGGGGTCACGGTTGCCCTGAGCGGAAGCTACACCAGCCTCAGAACCGCTGTACTCGACCCCCTGGGCTACGGGAGCCGGCACAGGTTGCTGGTTTACCTCGACCTGGAGGCGGAACAAGAACTTGGTTACTTCGCTCTTGATGCCCCCAATCATCTCGTTGAAAAAGCGGGTGCCCTCGAGCTTGTACTCCTGGAAGGGGTCGCGCTGGCCGTAGCCACGCAGGAAAATGCCCTGTTTGAGCACGTCCATGCTGTGCAGGTGTTCTTTCCAGGCGTTGTCCACTACCTGCAGGGTCACGAAGCGCTCCACCGCCCGCATTAAGCCCGGGCCCTGCCGGTTGAGTTCGGCCTCGCGGGCTTCATAGGCACTGCGGGCGGCCTCCACCAACTTTTCGATGCCCTCTTCAGCCTTGAGCTTGCGCAGGCCCTCGAAGTCGAAGTCCTTTAGAGCAGGAATGTAGTCCACCAGGCTCGAGCGCAGCCCTTCAATGTCCCAGTCGTCGGGGTGCTGCTGGGGGTTGAGGTAGTTGGCGGCCACCCCGTCCACGGTATCCTCGATCATGGCCAGGGCCCCCTCGCGCACCACCTCGTCGCTGCCGAGCAGCACATTGCGGCGCTGGGCGTAGACCACCTCGCGCTGGCGGGCCATCACCTCGTCGAGGCGCAGGAGTTGTTTACGGGTATCAAAGTGGCGATCCTCAACGCGCTTCTGGGCCCGTTCAATCGAGCGCGTGACCATCTGATTTTCGATGGGCTCCGAGTCGTCGAAGCCCATACGGTCGAGCATGCCCACAATGCGCTCAGAGGCAAACAAGCGCATCAGGTCGTCGTCGAAAGAGACGTAGAAGCGGCTGCTACCGGGGTCACCCTGTCGGCCCGAACGCCCCCGCAACTGGTTGTCGATTCGGCGCGACTCGTGGCGCTCAGTACCGATAATGTGCAGGCCCCCCAGTTCCTTGACCCGCACCTCGTCGGCAGCGCAGGTATCGCGCAGGCGGCGGATTTCGTCAATCACCGACTGGCGTATGCCGATTTCGGCAGCCAGTTTAATGGCTTCCTCCTCGTCCCCCTGTACCAGTTTTTTGATGAAGAGTTCGATGCGCCACTCGGAGCGGGGCTCGAGGCCCTCCTTACGCAGCAAATCGGCCGCCAGGTACTCGGCATTCCCCCCCAGCTTGATGTCGGTGCCGCGCCCGGCCATGTTGGTCGAGATGGTGATGGTCTTGCTCCGACCGGCCTGCGCCACAATCTCCGATTCTTTTTCGTGGTACTTGGCGTTCAGGACCTGGTGCGGGATGCCTTTGCGGATCAGCTCCAGGGTGTGCACGGCTTTTTTGAGGTACTCCCAGGCCACCCGGATGTTGCCCTTGGGGGGGATGGTGGACTCGTGCTGCTCGAGCTCGCTGTCGCGCAGGGCACCGGGGCGCTCGAGGGCTTTTTTGAGCCTATCCCACTCGGGGCCGCTTTGTTTCTCGATGGCCTTAGCGAGTAGCTGAGCGCGGGCCTCCAGACGGGGCAAAAAGTGGCGGGGCTCTTTGAGCATGGCCGAAAGCCGCTCCGACTTCTCTACCGAGATGGTGCCGACCAGCACTGGCTGGCCTTTCTCGTACTTTTCGGCAATCTCTTCCACTACCGCAAAGAATTTGCCCTTTTCCGAGCGGTAGACCACGTCGGGTGCGTCCTGCCGAATCACCGGACGGTTGGTGGGAATACTCACCACGTCCATGGCATAAATTTCCTGAAACTCCTTTTCCTCAGTTTTGGCCGTGCCGGTCATGCCCGCGGTTTTCTCGTAAAGGCGGAAGAAGTTCTGGTAGGTGACGGTAGCCAAGGTCTGGTTCTCGCGCTCGATTTTGACCCCTTCTTTGGCCTCGATGGCCTGGTGCAGCCCCTCGCCAAAGCGACGGCCCGGCTGAAGGCGTCCGGTAAACTCGTCTACGATGATGACCTGACCGTCCTGCACAATGTATTCCCGGTCGATAAAGTAGAGCTCCTTAGCCCGGATGGCCTGGGTGAGCATGTGGGCAAGCTCCATGTGCTCGGTATTGAACAGCCCCTCGACCCCCAGCAACTTCTCCGCTTTGGCTATGCCTTGCAGGGTGAGGTGCACGGCCTTCTGTTTTTCCTCAATGGTGTAGTCGCCGGTGGGTTCGCCCTTGGTTCCGACAGGCGGTTTTTCGCCGCGCTCGAGTTTCCGGGCGATTTCGGCCATGCGGTAATACATATCGGTGGCTTTTTCCGTCGGCCCGCTGATGATGAGGGGGGTGCGGGCCTCGTCCACCAGAATGGAGTCCACTTCGTCGATGATGGCGTAGTGCAGGGGCGTGTCGTGACGCAGCACCAGTTGCTCCGGGGCCACCGCCATGTTGTCGCGCAGGTAGTCGAAACCCAGCTCGCTGTTGGTTACGTAGGTTACGTCGCACAGGTAGGCCTGGCGTCGCTCCTCGGGGCTCGAGTGGTTCTGTACCACCCCGACCGTCAGGCCCAGGCCCTTGTAAATGGGCCCCATCCACTCGGCATCGCGCCGGGCCAGGTAGTCATTCACCGTCACCAGGTGAACCCCTTTACCTGCAATGGCGTTCAGGGCCACCGCCAGAGTAGCCACCAGGGTCTTGCCTTCACCGGTCTTCATCTCGGCGATCTTGCCTTCGTGCAAGACCGCGCCCCCGATGAGCTGTACATCGTAGTGGCGCAAACCCAAAAACCGTTTGGAGGCTTCGCGGGTCAGGGCAAAGGCCCGGGGGAGGAGTTCATCGAGGCTGCTGCCGTTTTGGTAGGCTTCCCGCAGTTTGGCGTATTCAGCAGCGAGGTTCTCGATGCGTGAAATTTCGCCCTCGAGGGCATTAACCGGGGCCACCACTTCTTTCCAGTAGCGGGCCACCTTGCGTTCGTTGTTATCCAGAAGCTTATTAATCCAGGCCAACATATCCAAACGCGATTGTACCCTGTCTGAATGAGAATGAATGGGGTATTTGGGTACTTTAGAGCGCTCTTCACAAGAATCCAGCTATGCAGCGTGAGAAATCTTCTGTCATAGACAGAACAAGTACATTATTCGAAATGCCACTTGGAGTTCAACTGATTTGATTGTAGGCACCACAGAAAAGCCAGAAACCGTTCTTCCCTGGAATACCCACAGAAAGCTCCCAACCAGATTCCAATACCAGATTCGGTTAGTTCGGTGCCGGATGGCGGCGAACTAACAGGGCCGAAGTTATCCGCGTAGCGGAGGGCGATACCGCCCCTTGGAAGTTATCCGCGTAGCGGAGGGCGATACCGCCCCTTGGAAGTTATCCGCGTAGCGGAGGGCGATACCGCCCCTTGGAAGTTATCCGCGTAGCGGAGGGCGATACCGCCCCTTGGAAGGGAGTGCTCTAGGATTCGAAAAGATAGCCTCTGGGGGTCTTTGGTTTGGATGATTATCTTTTTGAATCCGGTATAACATTTCGCTGACCAGATTTTTATACACTCTGGATATGTTCCGGGTATTGTTCATGCTATTTCTGCTGGGCAGTCCAGGCCTGGCTCAGCTTTGTGACCAACCTTTTTCACCGACCAGGCCGAGCTGGGAATGGCAGTACCGGGTTACCGGAGAACGCGGTAGCACCTATTCGATCCGCAAGACCAACATCACCGATGGCGGCTTTACCCAGGTTCGCCAGACTGCGGGTGGTAGGGAGGAAATGAAATACCGTTGTACCCTTGAAGGCATCTTCCCAGTAGATTTCGGCGGCAGTGGGAGCAACCGGGTCGAGGCGGGAGGGCAGCCGGTTAGCTACGACCTCGAGGTGGTCAAGGTAACCGGAGTCGCCATACCCGACTACGACACCTGGGCAGTGGGCAATAGCTGGAGGCTGGTAATTGAAGTACGTGGAACCGGTCAACAAGGGCCTTTGCG
Organism: Meiothermus sp.; assembly: GCF_026004115.1. Taxonomy (NCBI): domain Bacteria; kingdom Thermotogati; phylum Deinococcota; class Deinococci; order Thermales; family Thermaceae; genus Meiothermus; species Meiothermus sp. The sequence continues at coordinate 2,906,439 of NZ_BPIM01000001.1, read as the reverse complement.
CTTTAACATTAGCGGAACCCTCGAGACCACCTACCGGGTTTTGGCCCTGGAAAACGTCAGCACCCCTGCGGGTCGTTTTACGGCCTACAAACTCCAGACCACCTTTGCCACCCGAATGCGGGCCAACGCTGGCCCCATCAGCATTCCCTTCAACTTCGAAAGCCAGGGCACCAGCTGGTATGCCGAAAATGTGGGGCTGGTCAAAAGCATTCAAAAGTCCCGTGAGGGTGAAAACGTTACCGAGCTAATCGCTTTGCGGAAGTAAGGCGTAAGGCTCAAGGCGCGCGGCTCAGCGGCAGATAGGCCGCCGCTGGAAGGTTGAGCTGGTTTTGCGGGTTCTGCGCCTGGGTACGCCAGGCTGCCAGGGCAATCATGGCTCCGTTGTCGGTGGCCAGACCCCTTGGTGGAAACAGAATTCGCAGTCCAGCTGCCTGCAAGTGGGCTTTAAGCGCTGCATTTTGCGCTACCCCTCCGGTCACCAGCAGCGTTCTGAGGCCGCTGTGCAGGGCCGCACGGGTCACCACCTGAGCGATATGCTCCACCGCCACTTGCTGGAACCGGGCGGCAATGTCGGCCGGTGCATAGCCCTTTTCAAGGGCCCTGGCCACAGCGGTCTTCAGGCCCGAGAAACTGAAGGCAAAGCCTTCCTGGCCCTGTAGTGGAACCCCCAGGGGCACCCTGCTGGCGTCGCCTTGTTGGGCCAGTCTTTCTATTTCGGGCCCCCCGGGGTAGCCCAGGCCCAACAGCCGGGCCGACTTGTCGAAGGCTTCACCGGCGGCATCGTCCAGGGTAGCCCCCAGCAGCCTGTAGGTTCCCCAGGCGGGCACTTCGAACAGGTGGGTATGTCCACCGGAGGCAATCAGGGCCAGGAATGGGGGTTCGACCTCGGGGTGTTCGGCCAGCGCTGCATAAATGTGGCCCTCGAGGTGATGCACCGCAACAAATGGCTTTCCCAGGGCAAAAGCCAGCCCTTTACCATAGGTATAACCCACCAGCAAGGCCCCAATCAGGCCCGGCCCCCGGGTAGCCGCGACCAAATCGAGTTGGGGAACTTCAATCCCACCCTCCAGAAGTGCTTGCTGCACCAAACCATCAATCACCTGGGTGTGTTCGCGGGAGGCCAGCTCGGGCACCACCCCCCCATAGCGCTGGTGCAGCAGGGTTTGCGAGGCCACCAGGTTGACCACTACGCTTCCGTCTCGCACCAGACCCACGCCGGTATCGTCGCAGGAGGTGTCTATGCCCAGAATCCACACAGTCAGATTCTCCTTAACTGAACCTCTGGGGTCAAGCCAAAAACCCAAATTGCGGATTGGAGCCTGCCCGCAGGCCGGATACGGCGGGTAGTATAGGCATGTGAGTGAGGCTCGAGTCCAACTTTCGGCCCTGCAAACCGCACTTTCGCGGGTTTTGTTTGGGCAGGAGCGGGTTATACGGGAACTACTGGCTACCACGGTGGCGGGCGGCCATGCCCTATTGGAGGGGCTGCCGGGGCTGGGCAAAACCCTGTTGGCTAAAGCCTTTGCCGAGGCCAGCGGGCTTTCCTACCGCCGCATCCAGTTCACCCCCGACCTGCTGCCCGCCGACGTGACCGGAACCGAAATTCTGGAAGATGGGCAGTTTGTGTTTCGCCAGGGGCCTATTTTTGCCCAGGTGGTGCTGGCCGACGAGATCAACCGGGCCACCCCCAAAACCCAGTCGGCGCTCCTGGAAGCCATGCAGGAGCGCGGCGTAACCGTCAGCGGCATCCGCTATGGCCTGCCCGAGCCTTTTATCGTGCTGGCCACGCAGAACCCCCTGGAACTCGAGGGCACCTACCCCCTTCCGGAGGCGCAGTTAGACCGTTTTATGTCGAAAATTACCGTGCAGGCACCCCCCCGGGCCACCTGGATAAAAATTCTTTCCGAAGAGCCGGCCGACCCGGAGCCGGTGCCCGGGCTGGATTTGCTCCTGGCCCGCGCCGAATCGCGGCAGGTGGTGGTGAGCCAGCCTGCGCTCGAGGCCATTGCCAACACCGCCCAGCTTGCCAGCGAAGAAAAGCATCTTCGCATGGGGCTTTCTCCCCGGGGGGCCAAAGCCTGGCTGAACCTGGCCAGAGCCCTGGCCTACCTCTCGGGCCGCGCCCACTTAGACTGGGACGACCTGCGCAGCGCAGCCATGCCCGCCCTCTCGCACCGGCTGCTCCTGACCGAAGAGGCCCAGTTCGAGGGCGTTCAGGTAGCCCAGGTTATCCAGGATTTACTGCGCCGCACCATGCCCAAATAGGATTATTGGCTTCCTTAAAGGCGCTCCAGCACCTTTTTGGGCATCTTGCAAACCATGGTATAGGCCGGATCGAAGATGTTGCCCAGGTCGTAGCGCACACACTGGCCCAGCAGTTGCGAAGCACTTTGAATATCTAGCTTGTATTGCACAGTAAGCCAGCGCAGCATCTCACTGGTGGCGTGCTGTACACACTGATCGAGGGGCCGGGCGTTGCCTACGGTGAAAATGTATTCTGCGTTCTCTCCCCTGGGCCATCGGATGGCCTGGCCTTTGATGAGGTCTACTGAAAACTGCACATCCATGGAGATTTCGATGCCGGTGCCGGCTATTTCGCCATCGCCTTGCAAGGCATGTCCATCCCCCAGGAAAAACAACGCGCCCTCGACCAGCACCGGAAAATAGACCGTGACGCCTTCCTTAAAACCCCGGTAGTCCATGTTACCGCCGTGTGGCCCCGAGGTGGCGGTGGAGATGGCCTCACCGCGTCCCGGAGCCACCCCAAAGCAGCCCAGCATGGGTTCCAGGGGCAGCTCGAGACCCTCTAGCGGCCCAGCAGGCGAACAGAGGTGAGCCGTATTGGCTTGCAAATCAATCTCCCAGTCCAGCCAGCGCTGCGAGCCTCTGGCCTGGGCCAGTACGGGCACATCGTCCGGGTCGACCACATTGGAAGCCAGCACCACCCCCGACCAGCCGCTGGTACGGTTGGGCCTGAGTTTTTCCAGCCTGACCGCCAGCGTATCGCCTACCTGTGCCCCTTCGACAAAAAAAGGCCCGGTCATGGGATTGCCTCTGGGGGTAACCTGATGCAAATACCGATCCAGACCACCAGCATCTACACAGGTGGTAATTACCGTATCGCCAGGGGCGATTTTGAGCGCCGGTGGGTGGGAGCCGAGGGTGTGATGGTAGTGGGTGGGCTCGAAGGTATGCGTGGGCATGGTTCCCCTAGCATACGCATCCTTCCTGAGCTTACAAGCAACCCTGGACAGGTTTTGCATAGGCTGGTCTCGGGGGCCCAGGTCTAAAGCCGGTAGGCCCGCTCTGGGCTCTAAACCGCCCCGCCGCATCCCGAGTAAGGCAGATTCCCATTGCTCCCCATGTAGTGGGTAACATAGCAGCATGTCGAACCGCTATATTGGCCAACCCATGAAGCGCCTCGAGGACGGCAAGCTAATCCAAGGTCAGGGACAATACCTCGCCGACTTAACCACCCAAAATCTGCTCCATGTGGTGCTGGTGCGAAGCCCCTACGCCCATGCCCGCTTGGGCCAGATAGACCCCTCCGAGGCCCTGCAAATACCGGGTGTAGTTGCCATTTACACTTCAAAAGACCTTCCACACATATTTGCCCCGGCCTCAGGAGCACGTGACAGCAAGGTAGCCCCACACCCAGTTTTGGCAAGGGATACGGTTCGCTATGTGGGCGAGCCCGTAGCGGCTATTGTAGCCACCTCGCTGGCTGCAGCCGAGGACGCTGCTCTACAAATCTATGTTGACTACGACCCCCTACCGGCCCATCCGGTTCCATTGCAGGCCCTGTACGCCGACCCCCTGCATCCCGAGTTACAAACCAACATTGCTCTACAGCGCACCACCCGCTCAGGAGATTCCGCCGAGGCTTTCCAGAAGGCCCACAAGGTGGTGCGGGCTCAGCTGTTGCAGCAGCGGGTGGCACCGGCCCCGATGGAACCCAGGGGCATTCTGGCCAGTTGGGACGGCATTCGCGAGGTTCTTACGGTTTGGTCGAGCACCCAGATGCCCCACGACCTGCGCAGTGCGGTGGCGGAAAAGCTGGGGCTGGCCGAGAACCAGGTGCGGGTAATTACCCCCGATGTGGGCGGGGCCTTTGGGGCCAAGATTAACGTGTATCCCGAGGAAATTCTGGTGGCATACCTGGCCAAAAACCTGGGCAAAAGTGTGCGCTGGGTGGAAGGGCGCGGCGAAAGCTTCAGTGCCACCATCCACGGGCGGGCCCAGGTGGCCGAGCTCGAGATGGCCTTTGACGCCGACGGAAAAATTCTGGGCTTGCGCGGGCGCGTAGTGGCCGATTTGGGCGCCTATGCCCTCGAGACCACCCTGGGCAACGTCCCCGGCACCATCCTGATGCTACAAGGCCCCTATGAAATCCCGACGGTGGAACTGGAAATGCTGGGCGTTTACACCAACGCCACCCCTACTGGGGCCTACCGGGGGGCGGGGCGCCCGGAGGCCACCTATTACCTGGAACGCCTGATGGATATGGGCGCACGGGAGCTGGGCCTCGACCCGGCGGAGATCCGCCGCAGAAACTTCATCCAGGGCCCCTTCCCCTACAAAACCCGCACCGGCGCGAAATACGACTCGGGGGCCTATGCCGAGGTCTTGCAGAAGCTGCTCGAGGTAAGCCGCTACCAGGTGCTGCGCGCCGAGCAAGCCCAGGCCCGCAGCCAGGGGCGGCTGGTCGGTATCGGATTGTGCAGCTATGTGGAGATCACCGGCTACGGCTGGGATACCGGCGGGGTACGCATCAACCCCGACGGCAGCGCTGTGATTTTTACCGGCACCTCCCCCCACGGCCAGGGCACCCAGAACGCCTTTGTGCAGATTGTGGCCGAGCGGCTGGGCCTCTCACCTGACCGCATCAGCGTAGTGCAGGGCGATACCCTGGCTATTCCCTATGGCATGGGTACGGCGGGCAGCCGCACGCTCTCGGTCGGGGGTTCGGCGGTGCTCAAAGCCGCCGACGAGGTGCGGGCCAAGGTGCAAAGAATCGCCGCGCATCTGCTGGAGGCCGCCCCAGAGGATATAGACCTGCTCGAGCAGGGCTGGGGGGTGCGCGGCACCGACCAATCGGTGAGCCTGGAGCAGGTGATCGCAACAGCCTTCAACCCCCGCAAGCTGCCACCGGGCCTGGAGCCAGGGCTCGAGGGACACGCTAGCTTTGCCCTGAAGGACGCCAACTACCCCTTTGGGGCCCACCTGGCCATGGTCGAGGTAGACCCCGAGACCGGCCAGATAAGCATTCTCCGCTACATTGCCGTAGACGACTGCGGGTTGGTGGTCAACCCCCTGCTCTTCGAGGGCCAGCAGCACGGGGGCATTGCCCAGGGCATCGGGCAGGCCCTATACGAGGGCATGCGCTACGACGCTGAAGGACAAAACCTGACCGCGAGCCTCCTGGAGTACGCCCTGCCCAGGGCCGACCAGATTCCCTGGATGGAACCCCACCGCCATCAAACCCCCTCTCCCACCAACCCCCTGGGTGTAAAAGGTGTGGGCGAAGCCGGGGCCATCGCGGCCACCCCGGCGGTGGTGAACGCAGTGCTGGATGCGCTGGGCCTTGCCCACCTGGATATGCCCCTCACGCCGGAGAAGGTCTGGAAGCAAATATCACTCTAGCAAGCTCAATTGCTCACTTCTGAAAACCCTGCAAGAATTTCTTCATAGGCTTGCTCGAGTGAGACGCTGCGGCCTTTTTGGTAAGCCTCCATAAAGGTATGCCGGTCCATGCTTTGAACCAGTTCCTCCACCAGTTGCTCACGCAGTCCTAGCAGCTCCGGCGACACGGCCAGGCCCATGGATGCCTCGAGCTCATCCAGTACCCCAAGGGCCCAGGCTGCTTGCTCTGGGCTGCCCCGCTTATAGGCAATCCTGGCCAGGGTTTCAAAGCACTCATTTAGGCCATGTCGTACTCCGGCACGACGGTAATGAGTTAGGCTTTGCAGAAGCATTTCCCAGGCCCTGGTATATTCTTGCTGCTCACACCAAAGATTAGCCAGATTGTGGGTAGAGATACCCAGACCCCAGAAATCTCCTAATTCCTGATTGAGCTCGAGGCTTTGCTGGTAGAGCTGGCGGGCTTCTTGCCAGTAGCCCTGTTCTTGGGCCAGGTTACCTAGATAGTTATGGAGTGCGGCTACTGATCGCTTTTCACCCAACTCGCTGAAAATGGCCAAGCTAAGCTGAAAGTGGGCTTTAGCAGCTTCATTTTGAGACTGCCCACGAAGCACCACCCCCAAGTTCATTAAACCCAAGGCCTCGAGGTTTCTGTCGCCAATTTCTTGAGCGATGGCCAGACTCAGGCGTGCATAGTATTCAACCCTGGGGTAGTCTGCCTGGTCTCGAGCGCTCACAGCCAAATTGTTCAGCGTGATGGCCTCCCCCCGCCGATCACCGAGGGCCCTTCGGGTGGCCAGGGCCTGCTCCAGGTAGTCGAATGACAGGGCATACCGACCACAGGTTCGCGCCATGATACCTGCAGCGTTGTAGGCCTCGGCCAGAATAGCCGGGGGCACCAGAGGGGCTTTGGGCAAGGTCTGCTCGAACCAGATCAGTATCTCCTGGGCGTGGCCCTTTACCTGCCAGAAACGCCACAAACGCGCTGCGAGCTGTAAGCCCAGCTCGATCTCTGCACGCTGGCTCCACCATAAAACAGCCTGGAGGTTTTCGTACTCTGCGGAAAGGTAGCTATACCACTGGGCCTGGTCTGCACCCGTGAGCTTGGGGGCAATCCGGGTTGCCTCGGCCAGATACCATTCCAGTAGTAGTTTTCGGGTTGCCTGGGTCAGCCCCTGGGTCTCGAGCTGGGCCAGAGCGAACTGACGTACCGGCTCGAGCATGCGAAAGCGCAATTGAGAACCCTCCTCCAGCGCCAGCACCATCGAGGTACGCACCAACCGGGCGTGACGCTCAGCCAGTTCTCCCACCTCAAAATTTTGATCAGCGCACAGCATTTCGGCGGCCTCGAGCGACCAACTCCCCACGCACACTGCAAGCCGCACAAATAAATTTTTTTCGGGCTCCTGGAGCAAGTCGTAACTCCATTGCAAAGCCGCTTCCAGGGTCTGGTGGTGGCGCTCTCCACCCCGCTGGCCCCGCGTAAGCAGACGCAGACTGTTGTCCAGGCGGGCAACAATCTGTTCCAGGGATAGCACCCCCACCCAGGTTGCCGCCAATTCCAGAGCCAGCGGTAAGCCTTCCAGACGACGGCAGATTTGTGCTATGTGAATCGCATTCTGTGCGTTTAGTCGGTAGTTAGGTCGGTACTGTCGAATACGCTCGACTAAAAACTGCACCGCTTCAAAGCGATTGAGATTCTCGAGGTTGAGATCATCTTTGGGATCAGGAACTTCCAGGGGAGCCACTACCCAGGCGATCTCCCCCACGATCCCCAGTGCTTCGCGGCTGGTGGCTAGCAAATGCAACTCTGGCAACGACTTTAGCAGCTGAATGGCAGTCTCGGCACAGCCGTCAATCAAATGTTCGCAGTTATCCAGTATCAGCAAGGTTTTATGACCCCGCAGCCTCTCAAGAATACCCTTTAAGGGGGTTTGGGAGGTGGCGTGCACGCCCAGTGTCTGGGCGATGGCTGGCAGTATCATCTGGTCCTCGCTCATGGCTACGAGTTCCACCCACCAGACCCCGCCCGTATACCGGCCCTGGACTCTGGTGGCCAGTTCCTGGGCTAGGCGGGTTTTCCCCGAGCCGGCTGCTCCTGTTAGCGTCAAGCAGCGGGTGGTGGATAGCAACTGAAGGGTTTCTTCCAGTGCCGCTTCGCGGCCAATTAAGGGGGATAACGGTACCGGCACCCATCCTTGAGCTCGCGCAGGCCCGGCAGGTAATGACAGCTCGGGCGGGCTCGGCAATTGCTGCAAAACCTGTTCATACACGGCCCGGGTACGCTCATCGGGCTCTTCACCCAATTCGCGCACTAAGGCTTCGCGCAGGGCCTGAAACTGCCTGATGGCCTCCATCTGTTGCCCCGTGCGTGCGTAGATCTGTATCAAGGCCAGATGAGCGGCCTCGGTGGTGGGTTCTTTGGCAATGGCCTGCTCCAGGAAGCGGCAGGCCTGGGCCAGATCGCCCCGCTGTTCCAGTAGTTGGGCCAGCTCGAGCAGGGCCGCCAGATACAGCGAGCGAGCCTCGTCACGCTGCGGCTCCGTCCAATCCTCGTAAATGTCTTGCGGCAGCAGATCACCCCGGTAAAGCCCCACCGCCGCCTCGTAGAGGGCCACATCGCCCTGTCTGCGGGCCTGGGCCTGTAACCTCAGAAACTCCTGATAATCCACCTCTACAGGGCCCGCATACAGCACCAGAACCTCGTGCTCGAGGGTCAGGAAGCGCGACCTGACTCCCTTGGAAAGCCCGGGCTCGAGCATGCGGCGGGCATGGTAGAGATTCTGATGCAGGTTGTTCATGCCCGACTTCTCATCAAGGTCGGGCCAAAGTGCGTCCAGCACCTGGTCTTGGTGAAGACGTAACCCAGGCTGGAGGGCCAGCAACTTGATGACATCATTGGCTTTCTTCCTACGCTGGGCCTGGATGGGCACAATCTGGTCGTCCAGGCTCAAACGAAAGGAGCCCAGCAGCCCAATGCGCAACTGCGGCTGAGAAGACATCTAAGTTCATCTTAGCAAGGTAGTAAGTGCAAGTAAGTGACCGATAAGTGTCCCTGGAGATGATGTGCAACATGAGCCTGATGAGGAGCGCGCTATGGACAAAACCAAACGCCTGCCCAAGCAGCGAACCACTTTCTTGGTTCGCTGTTGGCTGCTCCCAGATGGCAGTGGGCGCTATCAGGTGCGTCATGTGCAAAGTGGTCAGGAGGCCCAGACCGATAGCCTCGAGGCTGCCCTGCGCTGGATGGAGCGGTTTCGCCTGGCACCGTCCAAGCCCGAGTAAAACCCTCCAGACAACCACCTCAACGTCACTTCAGGCCCGGGCCCGAGGAATATTGGTATGAAAAAAATCTTGTTGCCCCTAGTCTTGATCGTCTTCGGTCTCCTTGCTCAAAGCCTTGCCCAGCGCCCCTACCTGGGCGGAACTTTCGCTTTTGCGCTCAACGACAGCACCGCTACCTTCGGGGTTCAGTTCGGGGCCAACTTCACCCCAGCCTTTGGAGCCAGGGGCAGCCTGGCTTTCAGCTCAGGGGGAGGATTAACCGGATTCGGCTTTGGGGTGGATGGTCTATATCTGATCACTACGCCCAACTCTCCCATCAACCCCTATATCGGGGCGGGGGTCGGGCTGGGTTTCCTCAGCGGCTTTGTACAGGGGGCCTCGGTCTCGGGGCTGGTGTTTGGGGCCGATGGAATCCTTGGGGTCGAATACCTGCTCAACCGCCAGTTCGCGCTGTTCGCCGAGGCCCGTCCCGGTTTCGTGATCGGCACCGTCAGTGGGACATCAGGTGGATCAGCAGTTTCGCTCCCGATCAGCGGCACCACGGTAGAACTGCGGGTCGGGGCAAACATTTATTTCTAAGCCAAGAATGCAGTTTCAAACGATCAAGGAGGAGATATGAAGGCTTTCATCAGAACCGTCGGTCTTGTTCTCAGTCTAGCAGTCCTGAGCGCTTGTGGCGGTAGCAGCACCCCCCCACCCCCACCGCCCCCCAACAACCCCACCATCACCATTTTCGCTCTCGAGACCACCGGCAACTTCGGCGGCCAGATAAGGCCCTGCCTACAGTTCCTGGCCGCACCCAGTGAGAATCTTCAGCTTCTGAGCGTCAATATCACCCACGCCATCGGGCCTTCTTTTGGCAACTTCGACGTCAATCTAGGCGGAGTCCTCACCATCCCCAGTGAGCGGTTGGCCTTGCAGCCTCCCAATACCTGCTACCTCAAGATCAGCGGCCAGTACCGCTTCACCTTTACCGTAACCCGACCCAACGCCCCCACCCAGTTCACGGTTCCCGCCACCTACAACCAGCAGTAAAGAATCCTTCGGGCCAGCTCAGCGGGCACTGCCTCCATGCCCAATCGAGCTGGCCATCATTCAGGAGATGTTATGCCTCGGTGGATATTTTGGTTTCTTGTACTGCTGGCCGCTTGCGGCGACAGCAGCCCCAACTTTAGCCTTTCGGTGCCTGGCACCAGCGTAACTCTGGGCAGCTTCACCACCGTCACGGTTTCAGCCAGTTTTTCGCCAGGAGCCTCCAACACCGTAACCCTGAGCCTCGAGGGGGTGCCCCAAGGCATATCGGGCAGCTTCAATCCCCCCACCCTTAGCAGCGGCAACCCCACCAGCCAGCTCACCATCCTGGCCAGCAGCGGGGTAGCCACCGGCACCTACGATGCGGTAGTGCGCGGCACTAGCGGCGGAGCCAGCAATACCGCCAGCTTCCGGCTCAGCGTGCTGAGCGGGGGTGGAGGCGGTGGAAGTGGCGGCAATATCTCGGGCACGGTCAGCATCGGAACCGGCACGGCCCCGACCGCCAATCAGGATTTTGTGCCCGGCGATATTATCGTCAAGTTCAAGGCCGGCGTTGGTCTGCAAAGTGTGCAAACGTTATCCGCAGGAGGGGCGCTGGTGCAGCGGGTGCGGAGCTTGTCCATAGAACGGGTTTCGCTCTACCGGGCCTCGCTGGATCCCCAGGGTACACTAGACGCCATTGCCGACCTGGCCGCCAGGGCCGATGTGGAATACGCCCACCCCAACTATCGTTTCTACCCTGCCCGTACCCCCAACGACCCGCTCTACGCCCAGCAATGGCACTACCCAGCCATCAACCTGCCACAGGCCTGGGATACCGAGCGTGGCCAGACCAACCCCGTCACGGTAGCGGTGATAGATACCGGTCAGCTCCTACAACATCCCGATTTCGACCCAAGTCGTATTCTGCCCGGCTTCGACATGATCTCCGACCCGAACAATGCCCGCGATGGCAATGGACGCGACAACAATCCGGAGGATTCCGGCGACCTGATAGAGCCTACCCAGAGCAGCTACCACGGCACCCACGTAGCCGGTACCATCCTGGCTCGCAGCGACAACAACTTGGGCGTTGCTGGGGTGAGTTGGGGAGCCCGGCTGCTGCCGGTGCGGGTGCTGGGCGTGCAGGGAGGGAGCTTGGTGGACATCACCGACGGAATGTTGTGGGCAGCCGCGCTGCCGGTGGATGGCGCGCCCAACAACCCCAACAAAGCTGCCATCATCAATATGAGCTTAGGCGGGGCCCTGCCCTGTAGCCAGACCCCGCTATACCAGGATGTCATCAACCGCATCAATGCAGCGGGGGTGATTATCGTGGCAGCAGCAGGAAACAACGCTCAAAACGTAGCCAACTTTGTTCCAGCCAGCTGTAGCGGAGTTATAACCGTAGGCGGAACCGGACCTTCAGGCGGCCGCGCACCCTACTCCAACTTTGGTACGCGAATCGATGTGATGGCACCGGGTGGGAATGTCTCGATTAACCTAAACGGTATCCAGAGCGGCGGCGGGGTGCTGAGCCCGCTCAAGTCCGACCCCAACAACCAGTTCAACTACGTTTTTTATCACGGTACCTCAATGGCCGCCCCCCATGTGGCCGGCCTGATCGCCCTAATGAAAAGCGTACGACCCAGCTTGACCCGGGCCGAGGCCCTCGACATCCTGCGGCGCACCGCCCGTCCGCTTAATCAGACCCAGTGCCAGGGCGAGACCGACACCAGACGCCCCACCCCTCCGCCTGGCATCACTGCCACCGACTGTGGAGCGGGCTTGGTGGATGCCCAAGCCGCCATTCAGGCCCTTGGGGGGGCACCTGTGGGCTCCTTTATCCTGAGCACTACCCCCAGCAGCCTTAGCCTCGCACCCGTTGGTACGGCCCAGGTGGTAGTAGGTATCGAGCGGGTGGGAGGGTTTACCGGGGCGATCAATTTGAGTCTGCAGGGCGCCCCCGCCGGGGTAAGCGGTAGCTTCACCCCCAACCCCTCAGCCGGCACAACCGCCACCCTGGCCCTCAGCGTGGACGCTACGGTGCCGCCAGGCCAGTACCCCATGGTGGTGCAGGGCAGCGCTGGCAGCCAGACTGTGAATGCGGCGCTGGTGCTCACGGTAGGTACTGCCAACCTACCCACCTTGAAGGATGTGTTCATGGCTGCGCTCTTCTGGACCGGCAGCGAATTCGATGTAAACCGCTCCAAAGGGGTCACCCTCAGCGCCGATACCCGCACCGGCAGCTACACCATCCCGGGCCTGGAGGCCGGTTCTTATGCGGTGGCGGGCTGGAAGGACATTAACCAAAACCAGACTGTGGATAGCGGCGATTACTTTGGGGTTTACCTGGTCAACCGCCAGGTAGCCCTAATCCGGCCACCAGCCAGCAACATCAACCTGAGCCTCGAGCTGGTTTCTGGCACAACCACCGAGCCGGAGCGTGAACCTGCACTACAAGCCCTCAAAAAACTCATCCAACGCCGCTAGCTCATAAGCTCACCCAAATTTGTGTTCGAGCATCTACAACCATCCCGCTTTCTGGCGGGGTGGTTGTGTTTTCGCCACTCAGCACGGTTCCCACCATTACTCTGCATGACGTGCGGCGTAATTGACCCAGTACAACAAAAACCGTTGCACTGGGTATTCGTGTGAACCGTTGTCAGGTAATCAGTAACCCCACCATCGGAAAGGCGACAAAGGCTGTAATTGTTGTTTGGAATTCAATCGCTTATCTCATATCTAAATATTTTAAGTCTAAACAAAATTAACAGAACCTGCCCTGGGAGTTTGGGATGAAGAGAGGCTTCGGGAAATTACAACTAAGTTTTAGAGCAGACGAGGCCACTATATGAGAATTACCTGTATCGGGGGTGGGCCAGCCGGGCTCTACTTTGCCTTGCTGATGAAGAAGCAGAACCCCACCCACGAGGTAACGGTGCTCGAGCGCAACCGCCCAGACGACACCTTCGGCTGGGGGGTGGTCTTTTCCGACCAGACCCTGGGCAACCTCGAGAAGGCCGACTTCCCTACCTATGCCCAGATCAGCCGGGCGTTTCACCACTGGGACGACATCGAGGTGCACTTCAAAGGGCAGACTATCCGCTCCAGCGGCCACGGCTTCATTGGGATTGGTCGCAAAAAACTGCTCAACATCTTGCAAGACCGTTGTCGCGAGTTGGGCGTGAACCTGGTCTTCCAGGCCGAGGTCACCGACGATGAAGCCATAGCCCTGCAGTACCAGGCCGACCTGGTAATTGCCTCGGACGGTATCAACAGCCGGGTGCGCAAAAAGTATGAAAGCACCTTCGAGCCCGACATCGAGGTTCGCAAGTGCCGCTTTGTCTGGCTGGGCACGCATCAGCGCTTCGACGCCTTCACCTTCGCTTTCGAGAAAACCGAGTGGGGCTGGTTCCAGGCCCACGCCTACCAGTTCGACGCCCATACCTCGACTTTCATTGTGGAAACACCGGAGGCGGTGTGGCAGAAAGCCGGCCTCGAGCAGATGAGCCAGGAGGAGGGCATTGCCTTCTGCGAGAAGCTTTTTGCCCGGTACCTGGGCGGCCACAGGCTAATGTCCAATGCGGCTCACCTGCGCGGCTCGGCCATCTGGATCAAGTTCCCCCGAGTGGTCTGCAAAACCTGGGTACACTGGAATACCCTGAACGGACGCGAGATACCGGTGGTGCTGATGGGCGATGCCGCCCACACCGCCCACTTCTCGATTGGCAGCGGCACCAAGCTGGCCCTGGAGGACGCCATCGAGCTCGCCCGGGTTTTTGCCCGGGTGGGCGATAGCCCGGTTCATCTGCAACAGGTTTTACACGAGTATCAAGCCACCCGGAGCGTGGAGGTGCTGAAGATTCAAAACGCCGCCCGCAACTCCACCGAGTGGTTCGAGAACGTGGAACGCTATACAGGGCTCGAGGCCCCTCAGTTCGCTTACAGCCTGCTGACCCGCTCCCAGCGCATCTCGCACGAGAACCTCCGGCTTCGGGACAAAACCTATCTGGAAGGCTACGAGAGCTGGCTGGCCGCGCGTACGGGACTACCGCCAAAGCCCGTCCCGCCCATGTTCACCCCCTTCCGGCTGCGCAAGCTGAGCCTTAAGAACCGCGTGGTGGTCTCGCCCATGGCCATGTACTCGGCCCAGGATGGGCTGGTGAACGATTTTCATCTGGTACACCTGGGGGCGCGGGCGCTGGGGGGTGCAGCCCTGGTATTCAGCGAGATGACCGCTCCGTCGCCGGACGGACGCATTACCCCCGGCTGTGCGGGGCTCTACAGCGAGGCCCACATGCGGGCCTACAAACGCATCGTGGATTTTGTGCATCAGCACACCGACGCCAAGATCGCGCTCCAGCTGGGGCACGCTGGGCCCAAGGGCTCGACGCAGGTGGGCTGGGAAGATGAAAGCGAGCCGCTACCGGAGGGCAACTGGCCGCTTCTGGCCCCCTCCCCCATCCCTTACGGGCCGCACAACCAAACCCCCCGCGCGATGACCCCAGAGGATATGGAGCGGGTCAAGGCCGACTTCGTGCGGGCGGCCCGGTGGGGGGTGGAGGCAGGGTTCGACTGGCTCGAGCTGCACTGCGCCCACGGCTACCTGCTTTCGGCCTTCATCTGCCCGCTCACCAACCGCCGCACCGACGAGTATGGGGGTTCGCTGGAGAACCGCTGCCGTTATCCCCTGGAGGTCTTTAAAGCGCTGCGGGCAGTCTGGCCCCAGCACCTGCCCATGTCGGTGCGTATCTCCGCGCACGACTGGGCCCCCGGCGGCAACACCCCCGACGATGCCGTGGAAATCGCTCGGATGTTCAAGGAAGCGGGCTGCGACCTGATAGATGTGTCCTCCGGCCAGACCACCCGCTTGGCCCGACCGGTGTACGGGCGGATGTACCAGACCCCCTTCGCAGACCGCATCCGCAACGAAGTCAAGATTGCCACTATGGCGGTAGGGGCCATCTTCGAGGCCGATCACGTGAACTCTATCATCGCCGCCGGGCGGGCCGACCTGTGTGCTATCGCCAGGCCCCACCTCTCCGACCCCCACTGGACGCTCAACCAGGCCGCCAAGCTCGGCTACCGCGAGGTGGGCTGGCCCAAGCAGTATCTTGCCGGCAAGGCGCAGCTCGAGCGCAACCTGGCCCGAGCCCAAGCCGAGCAGGCCGAGGAGTTGGCAGCCCGATGAACCCGCAGGCTATAGCCGGAAAACACGCCGTGGTGACGGGCGGTGGGCGTGGCATTGGAGCAGCCATTGCTGCCGAGCTGGCCCAGGCGGGCGCACGGCTCACGCTGATGGGGCGCAGCCGCTCCAGCCTGGAAGCTAGGGCACAACAAATGAACGCCGAAGTGCATATCGAAACCTGTGATGTCACGAGCCCAGACGAGGTGCAACGGGCCTTCAGGGCGGCTCAAGAGGCGTTGGGCCCCATCAACATCCTGGTCAACAACGCCGGGCAGGCCGAAAGCCGGCCTTTCAGCAAAATCGACCTGGGTTTGTGGCAGCGGATGCTTTCGGTCAACCTGACCGGCACCTTTTTATGCACACAGGCTGCGCTACCGGGGATGCTCGAGGCCGGCTGGGGCCGCATTGTGAACATCGCTAGCACGGCCGGGCTCAAGGGCTACCCGTATGTGAGTGCCTACTGTGCGGCCAAGCACGGGGTGGTGGGCCTGACCCGCTCGCTGGCGCTCGAGCTCGCCCGCCAGAACATCACCGTGAACGCGGTCTGTCCCGGCTTCAGCGAAACCGAGCTGCTGGAGGCCAGCATCGCGAGCATCGTGCAAAAGACCGGACGAACCCCCGCCGAGGCCCGGGCCGAGCTGGCCAGGCACAACCCCCAGGGGCGGCTGGTAGAGCCCACCGAGGTGGCCCAGGCCGTACTCTGGCTTTGTCTGCCGGGCTCGGCGGCCCTGACCGGGCAGGCCATTGCGGTGGCAGGTGGGGAGGTGATGTAGATGGTATGTCCCAAGCCCGACCTCGAGACCCGCCTGGCCGAAGACCACCACCAGGCCATCAAGCTGTGGCTGCGCCTGCTGACCTGTACCAACCTGATTACCGCCGAAATTCGCACCCGGCTGCGCGAAAACTTCGAGACCACCCTGCCCCGCTTCGACCTGCTGGCCCAGCTCGAGCGCCACCCCGAGGGCCTCAGGATGGGCGAGCTCTCCCGGCGCATGATGGTCACCACCGGCAATGTTACGGGCATTACCGACCAGCTCGAGGCCGAGGGTCTGGTGCGCCGCGAGGTAGACCCACAGGATCGCCGCTCCATCACGGTCAAACTCACCCCCGAAGGACAACAGATATTTGCCCAGATGGCCCGCGTCCACGAGGGCTGGGTTATTGAGCTGTTCTCCGGCCTTTCGGCAGCCGAGAAAGATAGCCTGCACGCCCTGCTGGGCAAGCTAAAAAAATACCTCAACCACAAGGAGGCCCGTGCATGAGTCTGCCCCACATCGGCCAGCCGGGAGGCCAGCCCCCCCTGCCCGGAAACTCGGTAGAACTCGCCGACTACCCGGCGCAGCACTTTGGGTGGTCGGTGGAAAGCATGGTTGCCACCATCACCCTGAACCGGCCCGAGCGCAAGAATCCTCTGACCTTCGAGTCCTATGCTGAGCTGCGCGACCTCTTCCGGGCGCTGGCGCATGCCAGGGACGTGCGGGCGGTGGTGATCACCGGGGCCGGGGGCAACTTCTGCTCTGGCGGCGACGTACACGAGATCATCGGCCCCCTGACCCGCATGGACATGCCCGGCCTGCTGGCCTTTACCCGCATGACCGGCGACCTGGTCAAGGCCATGCGGGCCTGCCCCCAGCCCATCGTGAGCGCGGTGGACGGGGTGTGTGCAGGGGCCGGGGCCATCCTGGCCATGGCCTCCGATATCCGCTACGGCACCGCCCGCAGCAAGACGGCGTTTTTGTTTGTGCGGGTGGGGCTGGCCGGCTGCGACATGGGGGCCTGCGCCATGCTGCCCCGCATCGTGGGGCTGGGCCGGGCCGCCGAGCTTCTATACACAGGCCGCACCCTGGGCGGCGAGGAGGCCGAGCGCTGGGGCTTCTTCAACCGCCTATGCGAGCCGGAAAAGCTCCTGGATGAAGCCCGGCAGTTCGCCCGCTCGCTGGCCCAGGGGCCCACCTTTGCCCATGCCATGACCAAGAAAATGCTCCATCAGGAGTGGAGTATGGGCCTGGATGAGGCCCTCGAGGCCGAAGCCCAGGCCCAGGCCCTTTGCATGACCACCCGCGACTTTCAGCGGGCTTATCAGGCTTTTGTGGCCAAGGAAAAGCCGGTGTTCGAGGGGGATTAGGCGATGCGGGTCAAGCATCTGGGGTCGCATACTTTGGGCAACGGCGAGAGCAGTCTCGTCGCGGCGTTATTACCTGGTTGCCGCCCCCTTTTTAGGGGGTTGTGGGGGCTTGAACAAATACTGGCGCCAACGGAGACCTTGTATGCGCGATAACGCCTACCTCGACTGGCCCTTTTTCGAGCCCCGGCACCGCACGCTGGCCCACAACCTGCAAACCTGGGCAGCGCGTAATCTGGCCGCTCAACCAGCGCACAACGTGGACGATCCCCTTCGGGACGGAGCAAACTCCGTGCACCAAGTGGACGATCCCCTTCGGGACGGAGCAAACTCCGTGCACCAAGTGGACGATCCCCTTCGGGACGGAGCAAACTCCGTGCACCAAGTGGACGACGCGTGTCGTCAGTTGGTACGGGCGCTCGGTGCGGGCGGCTGGACGCGCTATGCGGTGGGGGGACTGGATTACGGCGGGGCACATGAGACCATCGATACTCGAGCGGTCTGCCTGATCCGCGAGAACCTGGCCTACCACCATGGCCTGGCCGACTTCGCCTTCGCCATGCAGGGCCTGGGCTCCGGCGCCATCACCCTGTACGGCACGCCCGCGCAAAAGGCCCACTACCTGACCCGGGTAGCCCGGGGTGAATTTATCGCTGCCTTTGCCCTTTCTGAACCGGATGCGGGCTCCGATGTGGGGGCCATGACCACCGAGGCCCGCCTCGAGGGCGACGCTTACGTGCTCAACGGGCAGAAAACCTGGATTTCCAACGGCGGCATAGCCGACTTCTATGTGGTCTTCGCCCGTACGCCGGGTAGCCAGGGCTCTAAGGGCGTGAGTGCTTTTGTGGTGGACGCAGACACGCCGGGTTTGGAAATCGCTCAGCGCCTCGAGGTCATCGCGCCCCACCCGCTGGCCACGCTGCGCTTCCGGGATTGCCGGGTTCCGGCCAGCCAGCGCCTGGGGGAGGAAGGGCAGGGCTTCAAGATGGCCATGCAGACCCTGGACATCTTCCGCACCTCGGTAGCCGCCGCCGCGCTGGGTTTTGCCCGCCGGGCGCTGGACGAAGCCCTGGGGCGGGCTACCACCAGGGCCATGTTCGGGCAGACCCTGGCCGACTTCCAGCTCACCCAGGCCCGGCTGGCCCAGATGGCCACCCAGGTAGACGCCGCCGCACTGCTCACCTACCGCGCGGCCTGGCAGCGCGACCAGGGGCAGCGGGTCACCCAGGAAGCCGCCATGGCCAAGCTCACCGCCACCGAGAACGCCCAGCAAGTCATAGACGCCGCCTTGCAGATGTGGGGGGGCCTGGGCGTGACCCGAGGACAGGTGGTGGAGGCGCTGTACCGCGAGATCCGCGCCCTGCGCATCTACGAAGGGGCCAGCGAGGTGCAGCTCCTCATCATCGCCAGGGAGCTGCTCAAACACTTCAAGGAGAAACAACCCACCAAAGGAGGGGTCTAAGATGGGGTACAGTGCCCACATTGACACCTTTGCCAGGGACAACCTACCGCCTAAGTCGGAGTGGCCCGAGCTGATTTTTACCCTGCCGGAGCTTCAGTTCCCCGAGCGCTTGAACTGTGCAACCGAACTGCTGGACAAAATGGCAGCCCGGCATCCCCAGCGCTTGTGCGTGCGGACAGCGGGGCTTTCTTGGACGTATGGCGAGCTGCTGGAGAAAGCCAACCGCATCGCGCGGGTGCTGGTAGAGGACATGGGCCTGGTGCCCGGCAACCGGGTGCTGCTCAGGGCCCCCAACAACCCCATGCTGGTCGCGGCCTGGTTCGCGGTAATGAAGGCCGGAGGCATCGCCGTGACCACCATGCCCCTCTTGCGGGCCAAGGAGCTTACCGAGGTGGTGACCAAGGCCCAGGTCTCCCACGCTCTGTGCGACGGGCGTCTACGGGAGGAGCTCGAGCTCGCCTTACCCGGCTGCCCCACCCTGGAGCAGGTGCTCTACTGGGGCGAAGGCGGCAACCTGGAAGACCGCATGGCAGCCAAGTCCCCCAGCTTCCAAAACCTCGAGACCGCCAGCGACGACACCTGCCTGATTGCCTTCACCTCCGGCACCACCGGCAAACCCAAGGGTTGTATGCACTTCCACCGCGATGTGCTGGCCATCTGCGATACTTTTGGCAAGTACGTACTTCGGGCCTCGCCGGACGACGTGTTTATAGGTAGCCCGCCCCTAGCCTTCACCTTCGGGCTAGGCGCTCTGGTGCTCTTCCCCATGCGGATTGGCGCTTCAACGGTGCTGCTAGAAAAAGCCAGCCCGGACCTCCTTTTACCGGCCATTGCCGAATATAAAGCCAGTGTGTTGGCCACCTCGCCTACTGCTTACCGGGCCATGGCCGCGCAGGCCGGGAACCACGACCTTTCTTCGCTGCGCAAATGTGTCTCCGCCGGGGAGCCCCTGCCTGCCTCGACCCGAATGCGGTGGAAGGAGACCACAGGCATTGAGCTCATCGACGGCATCGGGGCCACCGAGATGCTGCACATCTTCATCTCCCACACCGAGACCGAGGCCAAACCAGGCGCCACCGGCAAGCCGGTGCCGGGCTACCAGGCCTGCATCCTGGACGACGACGGCCAGCCCCTGCCCCCCGGCCAGATAGGACGTTTGGCGGTCAAGGGCCCCACCGGCTGCCGCTATCTCTCCGACGAACGCCAGCGCAGGTACGTGCAGTACGGCTGGAACATCACCGGCGATGCCTACTTGCTGGACGAAGAGGGCTACTTTGTCTATCAGGCCCGCACCGACGACATGATCGTCTCTTCCGGTTACAACATTGCCGGCCCCGAGGTCGAGGATGCCCTCCTGCTGCACCCCGACGTGGCCGAGTGCGCGGTGGTGGGGGTGCCTGACCCGGAGCGCGGGCAGATTGTCAAAGCCTACGTGGTACTGCGGCCTGGGGTGGTGGGCTCTGCCGAGCTAGTTAAGGCGCTACAGGACTTTGTGAAGCAGAAAATCGCCCCCTACAAGTACCCCCGGGCCATCGAGTTCCGCGAGAGCCTGCCACGCACCCAGACCGGCAAACTGCAGCGCTTCGTGCTGCGCCAGGAGGCTCAAGGGGTGGGGAGATAGTTGTGGAACGCACCCAGGAGAGCCCGCAAATCCTGCAACCGCCCGGCTGGGCCAGACCCAAAGGCTACGCCAATGGCATCGCTGCGCGGGGCCGGCTGGTCTTCATCGCTGGTATGATTGGCTGGAACCCACAGGGGGTCTTCGAGACCGACGACTTTGTGGGCCAGACCCGCCAGGCCCTGCAAAATATCCTCGAGACCCTCGCTCAAGCGGGCGGAAGACCCGAGCACCTGGTTCGCCTGACCTGGTTCATCACCAGCAAACAGGAGTACCTGGCCTCGCTGGACGCACTGGGGGCCGCCTACCGCGAGGTGATGGGGCGGCACTATCCCACCATGTCGGTAGTAGAGGTGCGGGCCCTGATGGAAGACCAGGCCAAGGTGGAGATCGAGGCCACCGCCGTGATTCCCGACTGAAGGAACCCCTATGACCCAAGCCGAGATAGAAGCCCTGGACCTTAGCGACCCCCTGGCCGCCAAACGCGAGGCCTTTGCCATCCCCGAGGGGCTGGTATACCTGGATGGCAACTCGTTGGGGGTGCTCTCCAAAACGGTACAACAACACCTGGAGCACGTGGTGACAGAGCAGTGGGGCCGTGACCTGATCCGAAGCTGGAACACCCATGGCTGGGTGGACCTGCCGCTCAAGGTGGGGGCCAAAATCGCCCGGCTGATTGGCGCTGAAGAGGGCGAGGTGGTGGCCGCCGACTCGACCTCGGTCAACCTGTTCAAAGTGCTGTTGGCAGCCTTGAAGCTGCGCCCGGAACGCAAGGTAATCGTCTCGGACATCGACAACTTTCCCACCGACCTCTACATCGCCCAGGGGGTTGTCCAGCTTCTTGGGAGTTTCGAGCTGCGCCTGGTAAAGAAAGATGAAATCGAAGCCGCCCTCGACCACCAGACTGCCGTGCTGATGCTAACCGAGGTGGACTACCGCACCGGCTACCGCTACGACATGGCCGGTCTGACCCGGCTGGCCCACGATAAGGGGGCCCTGGTCATCTGGGATCTAGCCCACAGCGCAGGAGCCTTTCCGGTACACCTGAACCGGGACGGGGTGGACTTTGCGGTGGGTTGCGGCTACAAGTACCTGAACGGCGGCCCCGGCGCACCGGCCTTCTTGTTTGTGGCCCGGCGGCATCAGCCACACGCCTTTCCTTTTCTGTCGGGCTGGATGGGCCACCAGGCCCCCTTTGCCTTTGTACCGGAGTACGTGGCCGCCGAGGACATCCGGCGGCTTACCGTGGGCACGCCTGCGGTGCTCTCGATGAGTGCCCTGGACGCGGCGCTCGAGGTGTTCGCGGACGTGGAACTGGAAGTAGTACGGGAAAAGTCGCTCAAGCTGACCGACCTGTTTATCGATTTGATGGCGCCGCTGGCCGCCCGCTACGGTTTTGAGCTGGTCACGCCCAAGGAGCACACCCAGCGCGGCAGCCAGGTCTCTTACCGACACCCCGAGGGCTATGCCATCATGCAAGCGCTTATCAGCCAGGGGGTGATTGGCGACTTCCGCACGCCCGACATCATGCGCTTTGGTTTCACCCCGCTTTACCTGCGCTTTGCGGATGTGCCAGAGGCCGTAGGGCGATTGGAGCGCGTGATGCGACTGGAGCTATGGAAAGACCCACGCTTTAGCCAAAGGGCCAAGGTGACCTGATGAACACCCCCAGGGACGAAACCTACACCCAGGCCCACACCGACTTCAGTCAGGATCTGTCGTATGGTGACTACCTGATGCTCGATCAGGTACTCTCGGCCCAGCGCACCCTCACCCCGGCTCACGACGAGATGCTTTTTATCGTGATCCACCAGGTGCAGGAGTTGTGGATGAAACTTATTATCCGTGAGCTCACCAGTGCGATGAGCCTGCTGAAGCAAGGTATCGTGGATCCGGCGCTCAAGATGCTGGCCCGCGTCTGCCGCGCCCAGGAGCAGATGGCGGCCAGTTGGGAGGTGCTTAAAACCATGACCCCTTCCGACTATCTGCAGTTTCGTTCGTCCTTCGGGCGGGCCTCCGGGTTTCAATCGCACCAGTACCGGCTGATCGAGTTCCTGTTCGGCAACAAACAGCCCTTTATGATGCGCCCGCACCAGCACCGGCCCGAACACCACCGGCTGCTGGAGCAAGCCTTGCAGGCCCCCAGCCTCTACGACATCTCCTTGCATTTGGTCGCGGCCAGAGGACTGGAGATTCCCCAAACTGTGCTGCAGCGGGATTTTTCCCAACCCTATATCCCCAACGAAAGGGTACGGACAGCCTGGCTCGAGGTCTACCGTCAGCCTGAGCGGCACTGGGATCTGTACTACCTGGCCGAGAAGCTCGTAGACGTGGAGGACAACTTCCGCCGCTGGCGCTTCAACCACCTGACCACCGTAGAGCGCATCATCGGGCATAAGCAAGGCACCGGCGGAACGGCGGGCGTGCCCTATCTGAAGCGGGCTCTGGACATCGTGCTGTTTCCCGAGCTGTGGCAGGTTCGCACCGATCAATAGGGCAGAAAGAGGGACTAAACAAAGCGCCATGAACCCGTTATCATTCGACCAAAACGGCAAGCGATGGGAGGAAAGATGAAAAGAATACTTTGGCTAATGGTTTTGTTGGGGTTGGTAGGTTTCTCGCTCTCGCTGGCCCAGCCGCGCACGGTCAAGATCGGCTTCGTCAGCACGCTTTCCGGCGGCGGCGCGGCCCTGGGCATTGATGCCCGCGACGGCTTCAACCTGGCGGTGCGGCTTTTGAATAACCAGCTGGGGGGTGTGCCGGTAGAGGTCATCGTGGCCGACGACCAGCAAAACCCCGATGTGGCTCGGCAGGCCGTGGATCGGATGCTCAAACGCGAGCGGGTCGACTTCATGACCGGCATCATCTTCTCCAACATCCTGCTGGCCGTGGGCGATGCCATTTTCGAAGAAAAAATCCACTACATCAGCTTGAATGCGGGGCCCTCAGAATATGCCGGGGAGCGCTGCAATCCCTACTTCTTCAACGTGGCCTGGCAGAACGACAACCTGCACGAGGCCATGGGCCGGTACGTCAACACCCGCCGCTTTGAGAACGTCTTCATCCTGGCCCCCAACTACCCCGCCGGGCGCGATGCCCTGACCGGTTTCAAGCGCTTCTACAAGGGCAAGATTGCAGCAGAGGTCTATAACCGCCTCAACCAGCTTGACTTCTCTGCCGAGATTGCTCAGATTCGCGCGGCCAGGCCCAAAGCGGTCTACACCTTCCAGCCCGGCGCGATGGGCGTGAACTTCATCAAGCAGTATGCCGAGGCCGGTCTGCTACGTGAAATTCCTCTGTTCTTGCCGGGCTTTTCTGCCGATGCCGATGTAATCCGGGCCGTGGGCCGTCCGATGGTGGGCATCTACAACAGCTCGCACTGGGCCTTGGAGCTCAACAACCCGGTCAACCAGCGCTTTGTGGAGGAGTTCCGCAAAGCCTATAACCGCACCCCCACCCTCTATGCTTCACAGGGCTACGATGCAGCCTTGATGCTGGATGCAGCCATCCGGGCCGTGGGGGGCGATGTTTCCAGGAAAGACGACCTGCGTAAAGCCTTCCTGGCCGGCTTTAATAGCACCCGGGGGCCCCTCAAGTTCAACCCAAACGGCTACCCCATCCAGAACTACTACCTGCGCCAGGTGGTGCAGGCCCCGAACGGCGAGATCATCAACCGGCTGGCGGGCAACATTTTCTCCAACCACAGCGATGCCTATGTCTCGCAGTGCAAACTGAAGTAATGGGGTAAGCACCGCAGATGTGCGTGTGCGCCCACCGCTTCTTTAGCATCAGGTGAGGGGTTGAGTCAACCAGAGCATCCAGATCTGGCCCTGCCGCAGGCGACCGGGCAGACGCTTTGGCCCAACGGTCCGAACTCGAGACGCTCCACGAGGTAACTCGAGAGCCCTGCCATAGCCCCCTGCGCCTTCCCAACCCCCACCCCCGCGATACCATGCCTCCATCCCTTTTCCTTGAACAAATGCTAAACGGTGTCCAGTTTGGCCTGATGCTCTTCTTGTTGGCCGCCGGTCTGACCCTGGTGTTCGGCATCATGGACATGATCAACCTGGCCCACGGCTCGCTCTACATGATTGGGGCCTACCTGACCGCGACCTTCGTGGGCCTCACCGGGGTGTTCTGGCTGGGGGTCTTGCTGGCCGTGGTCGGGACGGCACTTATCGGGATGCTCCTGGAGTTCTCTATCCTGCGCCAGCTCTACAGGCGAGACCACCTGTCGCAGGTGCTGGCCACCTTTGCCCTGATTCTGATCATCAACGAAGTGGTACGCATCATCTGGGGTTCACAACCCCTGCTGCTTTCGGCCCCGGAGGGCTTGTCGGGCCCCATCGAAATACTGCCCGGCCTCAACTACTCGGCCTTCCGGCTCACCATCATTGGGGTGGGCCTGGTGGTCGCAGTGGGCCTGTTTTTACTGGTCAATAACACCCGGGTCGGCATGTGGCTCCGGGCCGGGGCCTCCAACCGCGAGATGGCCCAGGCCATGGGCGTGCCCATCAAGCCCCTGTTCACCCTCCTGTTTGGGGTAGGAGCAGCCTTGTGTGCCATCGCCGGGGCTTTCCTGGGGCCCATCCTGGCCGTGCAGGTGGGCATGGGCGAGAGCATCCTGATTCTGGCTTTTGTGGTGATCGTGATTGGGGGTATTGGCTCCATCAAGGGAGCGCTGGTGGGCGCACTGCTGGTAGGCATTGTGGACACCGCCGGAAGGGCCTTTTTACCCCTTTTGCTGAGCCAGGTGGCCTCGCCCGAGGTGGCCTCGAACCTGGGCCCAGCCCTGGCCTCCATCCTGATTTACTTGCTGATGGCCGTGGTGCTCTTCTTCAAACCGCAGGGGCTTTTCCCGGCCCGTACCTAGGAGCAATCGATGCCACGCTACTGGCCAATTCCCCTGGTGCTGCTGGGCCTCTTGCTGGTGTTTCCACCCATCGCAAGTGCCACCGGACTGGAGTTTTATACGGGCCTTATCACCAAAATAATGATCTTTGCACTGGCCGCTAGCAGCCTCAACCTGATTCTAGGTTATGGCGGCATGGTGAGCTTTGGGCATGCGGCCTATTTTGGCGTGGGAGCCTATGCAGCAGCCATTTTGGCCCGTGAGGGCGTGAGCTCGGCCTGGGTGATATGGCCGGTGGCCATGGTTCTTTCTGGCTTGCTGGCCTTCTTGATTGGGGCCATCTGCCTGCGTACCCGGGGTGTTTACTTCATCATGATTACCCTGGCCTTCGCGCAGATGATCTACTTTTTGGTGGTCTCCTTCAAGCAGTATGGGGGTGAGGACGGGCTGCGAGCCCGACGGCCCGATTTTGGGCTCTTTGAGCTCTCCGACACCACCCTCTATTACCTGACCCTGGCCGTGCTGGCAGCCGTGCTCTACGGGTTGTACCGGCTGGTGAACTCGAGGTTCGGGCGCGTGCTGCAGGCCATCCGCGAGAACGAGAGCCGAGCCGCCGCTATCGGCTATCCGGTCTACCAGTTTCAACTGGCGGCCTTTGTGATTGCCGGGGCGCTGGCGGGGCTGGCCGGGGTGCTGATGGCCCATTACACCCAGTACGCCTCGCCCAACCTGCTGGCCTGGCAACAGTCCGGCCACCTGATGATGATGGTCATTCTGGGAGGCGTGGGGCAGTTTTGGGGTGGGGTGCTGGGGGCTGCAACGCTGCTCATTGTGGAAGAAATCCTGCAAGACCTCACCATCTACTGGCAACTGGGGGTGGGCCTGATTCTCTTGCTGATTGTGCTGTTCGCGCCCATGGGCATCGCAGGGCTGTTTGGGCGGAGGGCGCGATGAGTCTGTTGGCTATTGAACACCTCACCAGGCAGTTTGGTGGATTGGCGGCGGTAAACGACTGCAACCTTACGGTGGAACCGGGTGAGGTTCATGCCCTGATCGGCCCCAACGGCGCCGGAAAGACTACTTTGATTAATCTGATCAGCGGTGTCCTCTCGCCAACCAAAGGCCGGATCCGCTTTGATGGACACGATATTACCCACACCCCCCAGCACCAGCGGGTGCGGCTGGGGCTGGCCCGCACCTTTCAGATTACCAACCTCTTCAAGCGCTACACCGTGCTGGAGAACCTCGAGCTGGCCGTACAAGCCCGCAGCGGCAGCAGTTTTCGCTTCTGGAGTCCGGTCAAGCAGGAAAAAGCGCTGCGTGAGGAAGCCGAACAAATTGCGGAACTGCTGGGCCTGACCGCCCGCAACCACACAGAAGTAGCCCAGCTCTCGCATGGTGAGCAGCGGCAGCTCGAGGTAGGACTGGCCCTGGCCTGCCAACCGAAAATGCTGCTGCTCGACGAACCGATGGCCGGCATGGGGCCAGAGGAGTCGGGGCGCATGGTGGAGCTCATTGCCAAACTTGGGCAGAGCGTAACCATCCTGCTGGTGGAGCACGATATGGACGCGGTCTTCCGGCTAGCCCGGCGCATCTCGGTGCTTGTCTACGGGCAGGTGATCGCCTCGGGCCCTCCGGAGGAAATCCGGGCCCACCCCGACGTACACAAGGCATACCTGGGCGACGACCCCGGAGGCAAGCACGCATGAGCATCCTGCTGGAAATTCAAGGCTTACAAACCTTCTACGGCCCCAGCCAGGTTTTGTTCAATGTCAACCTGACCATCCAGGAAGGCCAGGTGGCCACCCTGCTGGGCCGCAACGGGATGGGAAAAACCACCACCGTGCGCTCCATCCTGGGCCTGACCCCTGCCCGAAAGGGCCTGATCAGCTTTGCCGGTCGGCGTATCGAAGCCCTTCCACCCGAGCAGATTGCCGCTTTAGGCATCGCGGTGGTGCCCGAGGGGCGGCAGATCTTCCCCAACCTGACGGTGAAGGAAAACCTGATTGCCTTCGCCGCTAACCGCAACCAAAGCCCCCAGCCTTGGACGCTGCCACGCATTTACGAACTTTTCCCCCGCCTGCAAGAGCGGCAGCACAACCTAGGCAACCAGCTCTCCGGCGGCGAGCAGCAGATGCTGGCCATTGGCCGTGCCCTGATGACCAACCCCCGGTTGTTAATTCTGGATGAGGCCACCGAAGGGCTGGCCCCACTCTTACGCGAGGAAATCTGGCGCGTGCTCCGACTCCTCAAGCAAAGCGGCCAGACCATTCTGGTGATTGACAAGTACGTGGAGCGGCTGATTGCCCTGGCCGACCAGCACACCATCCTCGAGCGTGGGCGGGTGGTCTGGCAGGGCAACTCAGAGGCCCTGGGGGCCCAGCCCGAGCTGTGGAAGCGGTATCTGAGCGTATAGAAACTAACATGAGCACGCCTTCCTGGCACGAACTCGAGTACAGCCCACGGCTTTCGGTACCCGATGCCGCCCTTTACTTCCGGCGCTGGGCCGAAGAGTCCAGTGCGGCGAGGCAAGCGCTGGAACACCATGCCAGCCTGGCCTACGGAGATGGCCCCAAGGAAACCCTAGACCTCTTCCCTGCCCCGAACAGCCACTACCTCCTGGTGTTCATTCACGGGGGCTACTGGCGGGCCTTCGACAAAGACGATTTTTCCTGGCTGGCCCCGCCACTGGTAGAAGCCGGTATCAGCGTGGCGGTCCTGAACTACGCCCTTTGCCCTGCGGTGACGATTGCTGAAATTACCGAGCAATGTCGCCGGGCCGTAGCCTGGCTCTACCGCGAAGCGCCCCGCTATGGGGTAAGCCCACAAATGCTCCTTAGCGGGCATTCGGCAGGGGGGCACCTGACCGCCGAGATGTTTGCGACGCGCTGGGAGGCGTACGACCTGCCAGCCAAGGCGATTGTGGGCGGTATCGCCATCAGCGGCCTGTTTAACCTGGAACCTTTATTACAGGTTTCCATCAACACCGACCTGAGGCTTGATTTGCAGAGCGCCAGGGCCTCGAGCCCCATCTACAAACCCCCCACCCTTCAGGCCCCCCTGGTGCTGGCGGTAGGCGCGCTCGAGTCCAGCGAATTCCACCGCCAGAGCCAGCTACTGCACCAGGCCTGGCCACACAACTGCCCTGAAGTGATCTCGCTGCCAGGGCTTCACCATTTCAATGCGCCGGAGGCACTTACCAACCTTGGTAGCCCTGTCTGGAAGCCATTCTTGCGGTAACGCTGCAAGCAATAATGCCGCAAACAGCTAAAACGGCACCACTGGACCCTGGTCTGGCCCTTTTTGATTTCTAACATTGCCCTCTGCGGGTTTTCCATAGCCCAGCAGCATCTCGCGGTCGGGAATCAAGCGGGCCTCGAGCCAGTCCAGATCTTTGAGGATTGGCAGGGCCTCCTCGGCAGCCTTGACCTCGCGGGCCTCTACCAGCGCCCAGCCGCCCGGCCCCCGTACCTTGAGCTGAACGGGTAAAATGCCCGGGTATTCATCGAGTCGGCTGCGCAAGTCCAGCAGCTTTTCGTCGTCCATCAGGGCCATATCGAGCTCGAGTTCCAATACCTTGGGCATGCCCTCGAGTTCGTTGTAGGGAAACACGTCCTGCGCCACCACCCGCAGGCTCTCGCCCTCGCCATCCGGCTCCACCTCTACCACCACCAGAACCGCGGCATCTTCGGCAATGCGCGGGGAAATCTTGTCGTAGGCCTTGCCAAAGGCCACCACCTCCACCGCGCCCGTCTCGTCCCCCAGCGTAAAGCGCACCAGCATGCCCCCCGATTTGGTCGGCTTGCGCACAATTCCTTCTACCATCCCGGCCAGCAAAAGCCGCACACGGTTGCGGTTGCCTTTGAGTTCGGCAAAGGCCTGGGGCAGATCCTCCACCGTACAACTAGCGGCCTCGCGCAAGCCGCTGTAGCGGGAAAGCGGGTGTCCGGTAACGTAAATGCCCAGGGCCTCTTTTTCCATGCGTAGCTCAGTAATAGCGTCCAGCAGGGGCTTTTTGGGAATAACAGGTTCCTGAGACTCGCCAAAGAGGCCCATCATCCCCGACTGGGCCAGCTCGCGCTCGGCCTGGGCCCACTTGAGCAGATCGTCGAGGGCCGCCAGCATGGGCCCCCGGGGGCCAAACGCATCAAAGGCCCCCGCCTTGATAAGCGATTCCACCACACGCTTGTTGGACACCGTAGCATCCACCCGCTTCAGAAAATCGGGCAGCGATTTATAAGGCCCTCCCCGTTCCCGCTCCGCCAGAATGTGCTCGGTGGGGGTTTCGCCTACGTTCTTAACCGCCGAGAGTCCAAACAACACGCTTTTTTCCAGCGCCCGGAAGCTGAAGCTCGACTGGTTGATGTCCGGTGGCAACACCTCGACCCCCACCGCCCGGGCCGCCCGGATGTATTCGGCCACCTTGTCGGAGTCGCCCCGTTCAACCGTGAGCACGGCAGCAAAAAACTCCACCGGGAAGTGCGCTTTTACATAGGCAGTCTGGTAGGTCAGAATCGCGTAAGCAGCAGAGTGCGACTTGTTGAAACCATAGTTGGCAAAGGCTTCCAGCAAGTCAAATAGCCGGTCGGCCTCGTCCTCGGGAATGCCCTTCTCGGCTGCGCCTTTTTTGAACTGGGCGCGGTGTTTGACCATCTCCTCCATCTTCTTCTTGCCCATGGCCCGCCGCAGCAGGTCGGCCTCGCCCAGGCTGTAGCCCGCCGCCACCGTAGCAATCTGCATAATCTGCTCCTGGTAGACCGGGATACCGTAGGTTTCTTCCAGGATGGGGCGAATGTACTTCTCGGCGTTGGGAAACTGCGGGTACTCCACGGGCTCGCGCCCGTGATGACGGCGGATGTAGGTAGGAATGTTCTCCATGGGGCCGGGTCGGTAGAGTGCTCCCAGTGCAATAATGTCCTGAATCCGGCGCGGCTTGAGGCCCCGCACGGCACTGGTCATGCCCGCCGAGTCGAGCTGGAAGATCCCCTTGGTCTCGCCCCGGCCCAGCAGTTCAAAGGTAGCGGCGTCGTCCATCGGGATGGTGTCATAATCAATATCTACCCCCTTGGATTCCTTGACGATCCGCTTGCACTCATCCAGAAATGAGAGCGTGCGCAAACCCAGGAAGTCCATTTTGAGGAAGCCTAAAGCCTCCACCGAGCTCATGTCATACTGGGTGACCTTGGCCCCCGTATCGCCTGCCCGCATCAGCGGTATGTAGTCTTGCAGTGGCACATCGGAGATCACCACCCCCGCCGCGTGTACGGAGGACTGGCGGTTCAAGCCCTCGAGCTTCTGCGCTACCTCCATCACCCGCTTCACCAGCGGGTCTTTCTCCATCTCGGCCCGCAGATCGGGGATGGTCTCGATGGCTTTATCCAGCGGCATGGGCTTACCAAAGGTAACCGGGATGAGCTTGGCCAGCTCGTCGGCTTTCTTCACCGGCAACCCAAAGACCCGGGCCGCATCCTTGATGGCAGCCTTGGAGGCCAGGGTGCCAAAGGTGCCAATCTGGGCCACCATCTCGTCGCCGTAGCGCTGGCGCACGTACTCGATCACCTCCCCCCGGCGCACGTCGGAGAAGTCGGTGTCAATATCGGGCATGGAAACCCGCGCCGGGTTTAAGAAGCGCTCAAACAGCAAGTTGTACTCCAGGGGGTCAATGTTGGTGATGCGGGTGGCATACGTCACCAGCGAGCCCGCCGCGGAACCCCGCCCCGGCCCCACCGAGATGCCGTTGTCCTTGGCCCAGTTGATGAAGTCACCCACGATCAGGAGGTAGCCCGGAAAGCCCATCCGCTCCACCACGGTGAGCTCGTAGACCGCACGCGACAGAATGGCCCAGCCGTCCCAGACCATCCCTTCACGCAGTTCGGGCAGGTGGGCCCTGGCCGCCTCGAGGTCCTCTATCTGCGCAAGTTCCAGGGCCAGCACATTCCCCTCACCGTGGGGCACCGGACGGCCCAATTTTCGCAAAAACGCACGGTATAGCTCGGGCGTAATCCGGTCGGGGTAGCGCTTTAGTAGTCCCGCAAAGGTCAGTTCCCGAAAGTACGTCACCTCGGTGCGCCCTTCCGGTAAGGGATACTTGGGAATGCGGTACTGCACTTTCTTGGGCACCAGTTCCACGTTGCACATCCGCCCGATGTTCACCGAGTTATCGAAAAGTTCATCCATCCGGCTGCCCCAGAGTTCTTTTTCGTCCTGGAAGGTCTGGAACATCTCTTCGGGGCTCTTGACATAGAACTCGTCGCAGGGGAACTTCCAGCGGCCCGGGTCGTCCCAGGTGGCCTTGGACTGTACCGCCAGCACCACCGCGTGGGCCTCGGCGTCCTCTTTGCGGACATAGTGCCCGTCGTTGGTGGCTACGATGCCCAGGCCGTACTTGTCGGCCAGTTCCTTCAAAACCTTGTTCACCTTGTGCTGCTCGAGCAGGCCGTGGTCTTGAATCTCGATGAAGTAGCGCTCGGCGCCAAAAATCGAGAGGTATTCCTGCAAGCGCTTTTCGGCGTCCTCGTGGCGCTCCTGTAAGATGAACTGTGGAATTTCTGCCCCCAAACAACCCGATAAAGCGATGATTCCCGCATTATGTTCGCGCAGAATCTCGCGGTCAATACGGGGTTTGCCATAAAAGCCCTCGAGGTAGGCCCGGCTGGCCAGGCGCGAGAGGTTCTGGTAGCCCTCCATGTTCTGGGCCAAGAGCGTGAGGTGAAAGTAGCCCCCATCCAGCCCCTTTCCCTGCTTGCGGTCGAAGCGAGACTCGGCGGCTACATAGGCCTCGTAGCCGATGATCGGCTTGACCTCCATCTCGGTGGCGTATTTGTAAAACTGCACCGCCCCAAACAGGTTGCCGTGGTCGGTCATGGCCAGCATGGGCTCCTCGGGCGAGGTCTGTTTGACCCACTTGAGCAGGTCTTTGAGCCGTGCCGCCCCATCCAGCAGGCTGAACTGGGTGTGCTGGTGCAGGTGGGCAAATTTACAGACTGGACAGTTCGCAGGATTATGAACTTTGCGATTTTCGAATGGATTGAGGTCGCCTGGCATTATGAACAAAGCATAACGCAAAACAATCTGTATCCCAATGCCCCCTAGGCCTATGCGCTGGGGAGGTTGGGCAGGGTCGGCGCATAAAGTAAAACCTCTCCTTCCTCCCCCAACGGGGGAGGCTAGATGGGGGCCCAATCTCACCCAGCCAGTTTGACGCTCGCACCTTTCCCGAATGCGCTTGCATAGGTAGAATCGCCTGGTGCAAAGGGTTTTCATTGAAGAGATTGCCAAATACGAGGGCCAGGAAGTGCTGCTACGCGGCTGGCTCACCTCTCGTCGCTCCAAAGGCAAAATTCATTTTCTTCAACTGCGCGACGGCACCGGCTTCATCCAGGCCACCGCCTTTAAGGGCGAGCTGCCCGACGAGCAGTTCGAGCAGGCCGACCACCTGCCCCAGGAAACCGCCCTGGAGGTAACCGGCCTGGTGCGGGCCGATAGCCGGGCGCCGGGGGGCTATGAGCTGTCGGTACGGGGCCTCAAGGTAGTGGCCCTTCCCAGCAAGGAATACCCCATCACGCCCAAAGAGCATGGAGTGGAGTTCCTGATGGACCACCGCCACCTCTATATACGCCACCGCCGGGCCTGGGCGGTGCTGCGGGTACGCGACGAGCTCGAGCGGGCCATCCACGATTTCTTCCACCAGCGCGGCTTCATCCGGCTCGATACCCCCATCCTGACCCCCAACGCCGTGGAGGGCACCACCGACCTGTTCGAGGTAGATCTATTCGATGGCGAGAAAGCCTACCTCTCCCAGTCGGGCCAGCTATATGCCGAGGCCGGGGCCCTGGCCTTTGGCAAGGTGTATACCTTTGGTCCTACCTTCCGGGCCGAACGCTCTAAAACCCGGCGTCACCTGCTGGAATTCTGGATGATCGAGCCCGAGGTAGCCTTCATGACCCACGAGGAGAATATGCAGCTCCAGGAAGACCTGGTGGCCTATCTGGTGGGGCGCTGCCTGGAAGAGAAAAAGCGCGAGCTGGAGATGCTCGAGCGCGACACCACCGTGCTGCAAACCACTGCCCAGGGACACTACCCCCGCCTTCACTACACCCAGGCCGTGAAAATGGTCAATCAGATTGCCCATGAAAAGCCTGAGCTGCAACTGACGCCCATGCAGTGGGGCGACGACTTCGGCGCACCCCACGAGGCCGCCCTTACCGCACATTTCGACCGCCCCGTCTTTGTGGAGAAGTACCCCGCTGCGGTCAAGGCGTTTTATATGCAACCCGACCCCGAAGACCCGCGCCTGGTGCTAAACGCCGACCTGCTTGCCCCCGAAGGGGTGGGTGAAATTATAGGGGGATCACAACGCATCCATGACCCAGATCTACTACGTCAGAAAATTCGGGAGCATGGGCTACCCGAAGAGGTGTTTGATTGGTACATGGATTTGCGCCTGTTTGGAACCGTACCGCACTCGGGCTTTGGCATTGGCCTCGAGCGCACCGTACGCTGGATTTGTGGCATCGAGCACATCCGCGAGGCCATCCCGTTCCCGCGCATGTACACCCGGATGCGGCCTTAGGGCGGTTGCACAAGACCCGGAGTGGCAAAGGGCGTTTTTTAAGTGGCAAAGGGCGTCTTAAAGGTTATACCAGATTCGGTCAGTTCGTCACTATTAGCTGATTTTACGCGGTTGTGTTTGGTCAGTCCCGCGCAGTAAAAGCTTGATTTAGCTTGCTAAGTGCGCCCACATTAGATTTTTTGTGGTGACGGTCTCGGTGAAAGAAGTGGCCGGTCTTTAAAGCGGCGCAGCTTATGGGCTCCCCTTTTCGGGTAGAGCAAATTCCTAAGGTTGTTGTACTTAGAACTGTGTGTTTATCGAATCAATTCAACCTTGTTGCGATGCCAATCGAACAATCTGTAGATATTTGGGTGAGAGTTTGCGCTTCAAACCTGGCTCGAGATTCTCGAAACAGGGCGTTGGGGAATTCCTGCAATGACAAGATTGGCCTTCAACATAGCATTTCAGACACAATGCGCCAGGCAACTTGAATCCGGTATTACTTTTGCATGTTCTCAGTGTACGGGTATTTCTACGAACGTGTGCTTATCCTAAACCGCTTGCTTTGCCAGAGGACGTACAGCAACCCTTCTTTTCAAGCCTCAAGCTCAACACGGTTGCGCCCCGAAGCTTTTGCACGGTACATGGCAGCATCCGCCCGGTGAACCACCGTATCGCTGCTGTCGCCCTCTCGGTATGTTGCCAGCCCTATGCTGGCACTGACCTCGAACTGTCCTACCAGCTTGGTGCCGGATAGCGAACCAGCAATGCGTTTGGCGAGTTCTTGGGCCTGGTGCGTATTGGTCTTGGGAGCCAGAACCATAAACTCTTCCCCACCCCAACGGGCCAAGCTCTGATCCTGGCGCAAAACCCCCTGCAAAAGCGATGCAACCTCACGCAAGACCTGGTCGCCTACCGAATGTCCATACAAATCGTTGAAGCGCTTGAAGTGATCAAGGTCAATCAGTAGCACCGCGAAGCCCGTTTTCTCGACTCTCGCAACCTCACAGCTTTTCTCGAGTAAGTCCTGCATAAGGCGCCGATTGGCAATCCTGGTAAGAGGATCCGTATGGGCAATCTGGTGCATGTCCATATACTGCTCGCGGTAGCGGGCATAAATGGCCTGTGTGTACAGAAATGCCAGGCTGGCAAAAACACAAAGGCCACCGGGAAAACCACCGGAAACCAAAGGGCTGTGGCACTTAGACCCTCGGTATAAAGTCTACCCGCGAAGGTGAAATCCGAAAACGAAACCAACTGGTAGATGCAGACAATCCCCAGCAAGGATAACTTTACGGTGGTGATGGAGACGCGCCCCAGGCTCAACAAAACCGCCAGCAGCGAAAGGCTTATGCTTATAGCAGGCAAGAACACAAAGTCTACCCAGGTCTCTCCGGTTGACAGGAGTCGCCCAACCAGCGCAGCGACCGCCCCCAGAAGCAGAAGAGGGATATAGAAACCCCGCATCTGGGTTTCTTGTCGCTCGTGATCGGAAATCCATCGAAACATGAATGGTTTATTCTACGGCGAGGGGGTCTTACACTGAGTGCATATCCCTGCTGCCACAGCCCTTGAACAAGATTCAAAACGCTAGCGGCTTCACAAATGTCAAAGTTGTAGTGCTTTTGACAGGTGTTCCCGCTTGCGGTAGGCCGGCATCAGATCACCTCGAGGGCTAAACAGCCTATAAGCTTCACCGAGCGGATTGTCCACTGACCCCGCCTGGTTCAAATGGTCGGGATCTGGCTCTGGCTGCCGTTGGTAGGCCGCTGCGCCCTTTTGAAAATGAGGGCCTCACCCACCCGCCCCTCGAGCACCCCCACCGCTGGGGAAGCGGCAATCTGGGCGCAAAAAGGCACATCGGCTTCCAGCCCCACCTGCCGCAGGGCCTGGGCCGCACCGGAAAGGTGCAAGGGCTCGAGCGGATCGGGATAGGCCCGGCGTGTGGTAAGAGCCGTGAGTGCGCCGTCCTCGAGTTCATAGGATCCCATAATCTGCAAAAACTCAGCCAGGACACCCGCTGTATATACGTCATCCAGGCCAATCCGACCCTCCTTACCCGCGCAGAGAATCGCCACCTCTTCTGTGGCAAGCTGGTGGGCCAGACGAGCAGCAGCATGGGCATTGTAGAGCGAGGCCAGCAAGACATGCTTGGCACTGCGGGCCGCCAGGTGCGCGGTACGGGTGCCGTTGGTCGTGCTCAGCACCACTATTTTACCTCCCACCGGCGCTTCCTTGGCCTCCCTGGGCGAGTTGCCGAAATCGAAACCTGCAGGCTTGAGGCCCCCTTCCTCGCCCGCCAGGACCACATCATCATCCCGAAAGGCTCGAGCACTCTCCAGGCCAGCCGTCAGGTACAAGCTACTGGCACCCGCCTCCAAAAAAGCCGTTGCGGTAGTGGTAGCCCGAATCACATCCACCACCAGCACCACATCCTGGTAGCTCAGGTTGTCCTGGGGAACCAGATCAGCCCGTAAACGCATATCCCTCCCCTGCAATGGGAACATTCTCCCCAAGGCCTCTCATAAACATCCACCAAACTGCCCAGAAGCCAGTGCGTGCTCAGCACTGGCAGCAACCAAACTAAAGGATACTATCTGAGGCATAGATGAGGACGAAGGGAATCATAAAGGATAGACCAGCTTTAATGTAAAGAGTTCTCTGGAGATTTTTTTATCAAAACATAAGAACAAGTTGCCAGAGGGCCGCGTATTTATGGCGGTTTTCGCTACTAGTGGTCTGGCAATCAGGACTTCGGTATCCACAGCAATCCTTCTCAATGAGCCGCAGAGCGCAATTTAGGGCAGTCAGCGTGCTTCAACACGCACCGCAAAATAAGTTACCTGCGCACTAGCTCTACACATGTTATTGGCCCCAGTAGACTGTGGTTTTTTTGCAGAAAAAATCACTCTGATTCAGCATTGATTAGGAAATATCTACCAATACCAATGGTGCATAGCCAAACTCAAACGCCATGGGCTTATCGCAGGCTTGGGCACATGGCAATCCCAAATCTTCGAATCTTCGATCTGCGATTTGAGACCTGAGGCATTCAACATTAGTTACCGCAAGCCGAATAACACTTCTTCCAGACCCGCCGGATCGAGGATTTCCACATAACCCGAACCCACCTTGACCAGTTCTTCTTCGCGCAGGGCATGTAGCACACGGGTCACGGTCTCGCGGCTGGTGCCGGAGAGCTGGGCCAGTTCCTGGTGGGTCAGCTTCATCTTGACCCCGTCGCCGTAGCGTTGCTTGCGTAATTTGGTCAGGGCATAGGCCACCCGACCCCGGGCCTCTTCAAACGAAAGCACTTCGAGCTCGAGGTCGGCCTCGCGCAGGCGTCGTGCCAGAATGGTGGCCAGGTTGTGCAGGATTTCCGGCCACTTGCGCACCAGGCTCCAGTAGGCATCCTGGTACAAGACCAGCAATACCGAATCTACGGTGGTCTCGGCGGAGGCGCTGCGAGGCTGATCGTCTAGCAGGCTCATCTCACCAAACACTTCACCGGGGCCCAGATAGGCAAACATACGCTCACGACCATCGAGATAGGTTCGATAGATGCGCACCTGTCCATTCTGGACAATATACAGGGCAGCCCCCATGTCGCCCGCCTCGAAAATTTGTTTACCCGCAGGATAGTTGCGGGTCACAAAGGCCTCTCGGGCTACCTCGAGCGCCTGGGGTGGCACCCCCTGAAAGAGCGGGGTCTTTGCAAGCACCTGTGTGTCAGCCAACATCAAGTACACTCTACAAGGGTGCGTAACGGTTTGCCAATAGCAGGTAACAGTCCGGTGTTGGAAGTGTTGCAGCTGGGTTTCGGCTATGGCGAGGTCGAGCTGTTCCAGAACCTTAGCTTTGCCATGCATGAGCGCGAGATACGGGTCATCCTGGGACCATCGGGTAGTGGCAAAACCACCTTGCTGCACCTCCTGGCAGGTTTGCTGGCTCTTCAATCGGGAGATGTGCGGTGGCAGGGCGAGAGCATCCGTAACCTGAGCGAAGAAGTGTTGGCACGACGACGGCTACTCTTTACCGGCCTGATCTTTCAACACCACTACCTGCAAGCCGAGCTCACCGCGCTGGAAAACATCCTGGTTCCCGGGTATCTGGCCGACAAGGTAGACCCCGACTGGGGGCTGGAGTTGCTGAATCGGGTAGGGCTGCTAGACCGGGCCCATCTACTCCCCAAGGCCCTCTCGGGAGGGGAACGGCAGCGCATCGCGGTAGCCAGAGCCCTCTACAACCGGCCCAAACTCATATTGGCCGACGAGCCCACCGGCAGCCTGGATCGGCGCAATGCCGAGAAAGTATGGGGGCTGATGCTGAGCCTGGCCCAGGACCTTGGCGCGGCCGTCATCGTGGCTACCCACGACGAGCATCTGGTGCAGGGGCTGCCCGAGCTGCGGCTGGGTTGAAATCGGTATTGTAAGAACCTTCGTCCAGGAGAGGAGTGTATCGGGTTGGATCTTTACCTGGACTGCAGGTTCTCGGGGAACAACTGGGTGGGGGTGCGGCTCACGATGTTGTCCAGCACTTTCTGCAGAGCGGTGTTTTTAACGGCCTGATCCAGTCCGCCCTTGACCTGGTCAAAGGGCTGGAAACCCGCCGCCTCTACTTTGCTGAGCAAGATCACATGAAAGCCAAACTCCGTTTTGACCGGGGTCTTGGAACTTTCACCTGGCTTCAAGGCGGCCAAAGCCAGCTCAAAGGGCGCGACGAAGGTGCCCTTGGGCTCACAGCCCAGATCACCGCCTTCGTTCTTGCTGCCGGGGTCTTGCGAGAGCTCCTGGGCCAGATCGGCAAACTTCTCGCCTTTGCCCAGCCGTGCGATCACCTGATTGGCTTCCTGAACCGTGTTAACCAGAATGTGCGAGGAGCAGTACCGCACCGGCACCGCAAATTGGGGCTTGGAGACCAGATACAGCATCCGTAGGGCAGCGTCGCTGGTCTGCAAGCGCTTGATCAGGTTTTCGAGGTAGGCGTTGTAGGTCAGGGCCTCGTATACCAACTTGCGATAGGCCTCGAGGCCAGGTATACCGGCCTCCTCGAGGGCTTGGTTGAGCTGCTCTTCGTTTTCGAACTGGGACTTTACTTCCTCGATGGCTTCATCGATTGCGGCCTCTTTAGCTGCAAAACCAGCGGTCTCGGCGGCCAGGATAATGGCCTGATCGCGTGCCATCCGCTCCAGATACTGTGGCTTGAACTGAGCAAAGGCTTCCTCGGCCTCGGGGCTGTAGGCCTGGCCGCGTTGCTGCAAGGCATCACGTATAAACAAGCGGAATTGCAGGTCGAACTGGCTCTTGGTAATAGAGGATTTACCCACCTTTGCCACCACCGGGTCGGATTGGGCCATTGCCAGCGAGAAGAGCGCCAGCAGCAACAGGATCAAGACTTGTTTTGGCTTCATTTATTTGCACCTCTTGTGCAGCCCCTCTCCACCAAAACATTCGGCTTTGATTGGTTTCTGGACTGCTTACACGGGGTATGCTAACACGTCCTGGGCCCAACAATCTCATCTGTACTGCATTCTGCTTGCAGGGGTCAGGAATACCGGATTCAAAAAGATAGTCATTCAAACCAAAAAATCCAGAGGCTATCTTTTTGAATCCCAGAGCACTCCTTTCAGTCGGGTTAGTTCGTCACTGAACAGTGACGAACTAACCGAATCTGGTATAAGTCCTGCTTGTTTGGGCGGAAGCTTGGCCGCGATAAGCACTCGGCAAACCCCTGGTTCGTGCACGTCTGAGTAGAATATTCGGGTGATATTGAGTCCTAAAAGCCAAGGTTTTGAAGCATATAAAGAGCCTAGGTTTGGGTTTGCTCGAGCTGCAAAAGCATGCCCCCAAATCCCTTCTTGGAGAAATGGTTTTGGAGAAATGGTTAGGGCTATAGCATGAGCCGAGTCATAGTCATCGGTGGGGGTCTTGCGGGATCAACTGCTGCATATTGGGCGGTGGAAGCCGGGCTCGAGGTCAGCCTCCTCGAGGCCACCCACCACTTCGGAGGCCACACCCGAACTGCAAAACTGGATGCGATAGCGCTGGAGCTAGGCGAGGAGTTTTTCGAGGACACCCCCGACACCCTGCTCAACCTCTGCAGCCTGTTGGGACTAAAGCCACAAGCCCTACCCGACATCCGGCGCGTGGTGCGAAGGGGCGGTCAGGACTGGGTTTTGCCCGCCGGTTTGAACCTGGCTTCGGGTTACGGCTTACACCAAATTGCAGAGCTACCTTTTAGTCGTAGCGCCAAGTGGCGGCTTGGCACGGAGCGCTTTACTCCAACGGCCCAGGTTAAGGACGAGTTGCTCGGAGCCTTCTTTCGCCGCAGGTTGGGCCCCGAAGTCTGGGGGGTGCTGGAGCCTTACCTGAGCGCGACTCTGGGGGGGCCTGCAGAGGACGTATCGGCCCCTGCTGCCTTTGGTCGCCTGGTCGGGCTCGAGCGCAAAGGGGGCCTGCTAGCGGGCAGCCGCCCGCTCACCACCGAGGGCAGATGGCATCTGGTCGAGGGTATGGGGGCCCTGATCGAAGCCTTGAGTAAACACCTGTTGCCAAAAGCCAGGTTGTTGCTCCATCACCAGGTCTGGGCCATCACCCGCGATTCGAGAAGTTGGACGGTGCATACGCAGGGTGGCCAGCTTGAAGCCGAGGCCATCATCATGGCACTTCCGGCCCCACAGGCGGCCAGGGTCTTTCGCCCCTCGGCTCCGCAGATAACTACCCTCCTTAACCATTTTCCTCACCAGCATAGCGCCAAGGTCTATCTGCTCTATCGCCACGATGAGCTGACCGCTGGGCCCGGCGAGTTCTTCTTTGCCCGGGGGGAGGGCTATACCAGCAGCGCCCTCAAGCTAACGCACCCCAACCCGGAGATGACGCTGGCTTTAGTACAGTTTGCCGGGGAAACCGCCCGATCCGCCGACAGCGAGCTTTCCCGCTTGGCCGAACAAGACCTTGCCAAATGCCTGCAAGCCAGGGCCCGTCCGCTGGCGGCCTGGGTATTCCGCCAGCCTTTCTCGAGGCCCCACTTCACCCAGGGCCAGGCCCGCCGTATAGCCGACCTCGAGCAGGAGTTGGTGCACGCCCCGGGTCTTTTCCTCACCGGCAGCTACCTGGCCGGCCCCGGCCTGGCCAACCTGGTAGAGCACAGTCGCCAAACCACCCAGCATGCCCTCGACTTCCTGGCTCTCTCGACCGCCTGAGTGTTTCCAGACTGCCTTTTGATACCAAATCTACATGAACCCCTTGCCTTCTCCCCGGAGGGAGAAGGTGGCGACACCCCGACCGTGCTATTTGCAAACAGCGATAGGAACTCGATTGACTGCAC
This sequence comes from Meiothermus sp., assembly GCF_026004115.1. Classification (NCBI taxonomy): domain Bacteria; kingdom Thermotogati; phylum Deinococcota; class Deinococci; order Thermales; family Thermaceae; genus Meiothermus; species Meiothermus sp. The sequence goes on along the minus strand of NZ_BPIM01000001.1, from coordinate 2,865,381 downwards.
CTGGGGTGTCGCTGGATGAGGGAGTTTAGGATGACCTTCAAAGCTAACTGTCTGGGTAAAGTTGGTATGAATCGTTATACGAGGCATATGAGGGTAGCACAACGACAAGAAGCCCCCAGACCGTAGTCTGGGGGGTTTGTAAACTGCAACTTTACTTCAGTTCGACCTTGGCGCCCGCATCCTCGAGCTGCTTCTTGATCTTCTCGGCTTCGTCTTTGGAAATGCCTTCCTTGACGGTGCCGCCTTGCTCGGCCAGGTCTTTGGCTTCCTTCAGACCCAAACCGGTAATGGCGCGAAGCTCCTTGATGACGTTGAGCTTCTGGGCACCCGCATCCTTGAGCACCACATCGAACTCGGTCTTTTCTTCGGCCGCAGGCGCAGCAGCCCCCGCAGCAGCCCCCGGCATGGCCACGGCCACCGGAGCAGCGGCGGTCACGCCCCACTCTTCCTTCAGTTCGTCAATGAGTTGCTTGAGTTCCAGCACGGTCGCGCCGGAGAGTTGGGATTTGATTGCAGCAATATCGAGAGCCATTTTTTCCTCCTACTGGGCCTAAGCGGCCTCCAGTTTTTGAACCTGGGCATCCAAGATGCCAACCAATTCCTGCGCCTTCGCCCCCAGCACACCCACGAAGTTGGACATCGTAGCGGACAGCACGCCGACCAGTTCGGCCTGCAGTTCCTTCTGGCTGGGCAGGTCGGCCAGGGCCTCTACCTGCTGGCCCGTGAGGGCCTGTCCCGAGAGCACACCCGCCTTGAGGGCGGGAATACCTTTATCGTTCGTCTTGGCGAACTCCTTGAGGGCCTTGGCGGCGCTGGCGGGGTCATTGAAGACTACGACCGCCGAGGGGCCCTTCAAGCCTTCGATGGCCGGCAACCCCAGATCGCTCATGGCTTTGCGGATCAGGGTATTTTTGGCAACGATTATCTCGCCGCCCTTTTCCCGCACCGCCTTGCGGAGCTTTCCAGTGGGGCCCGCCTCGAGCCCTTGGTAGTTCACCAAAAAGAACGAGCCTTCCGCGCCCTTCAAGGTTGCGGTAAGCGCCTCGAGGTTTTCGATGTTGCGCTTGCTAGGCAAAGTTCCTCCTGGCTGGGCTTAGCCATAGGGGCCAGGGCACACCTAAGCCTCTATAACTTGCCCTTGCTTGCTTTTGGGACTAGGGATTTCCCAACGGTTATATGCGAAAAACGCTTCCCTACTAGCGCCTCGGCGACATTATTAAGGCTTAGCCCGTCGCTGTCTTTGGCTGCCCTCGAGGTCGCAAACACGACCCAGAAGGGACACCAGGTGTGGAGTATACAAAACCACTGGGTTCTTGACAAGTCCATGTCTGCAGTGCTATTGCACCGGTAACTTGTCTTAAGGAACGTTTTGAAGCAAGTTGATTGCCCAAAATTGCCATGTGCGGCTCAATGAGAGGGACTGTGGTGCATACCGAGTTCCTGGTTACCAAACCACCAGCACATCCAGGATTACATGCCAGATTCGATTGGTTCGTCACCGAACGGCCACAAACAAACAGCCTTTATGAAGCCGGCATTACCGCCCAAATGCCATAAATGAAGTACAGTGTGGCAAGAGTCTGCGCTTACCATGACCCGCTACCGCATCCGCACCCGACCGACCCAACCCTTTGCCGGTGAGCGCACCCAGACCATACCAGGGCGGGGGCTGGAATTCTATGAGCTTCGCGGCTACGCCCAGGGCGACGAGCCCCGCTTTATTGATTGGCGGGCCTATGCCCGCACGGGTCGGCTCTATACCCGCATCTTCCAGGCCGAAGCTCCGGCCCGCTTCACCTTTTTCTTGGATGGCTCGCCCAGTATGAAGTTGTTGGGAAAACAGGTTTATGCCGAGCGGGTATTGCGTGTACTGGCCGACTGTGCGAAGTCGGAAGGGGCTTTTATGTGGGGCGGCGGCCGTTATCGGGTGCAGCTTGAGTCGGTAGAGCAAGGACCCTCGGTGCTGATGAACTTTCCTCGGCCCAGAGGGGTCACCGTGCTCCTGACCGATGGTCTCGACGAGCTGAACTGGTCGCGTCTTTTGCAAAAACTGCAGCACGTGGTGCTAATACAGGTCATGGCCCCCGAGGAACTCTCACCCGGCTTTACCGAAGCTCTGCTGCAGGATATCGAAGTGGGGAGCCGGATGGAGGTGGGCGAGGCAGAAGTAAAAGGTTATCAAGCAGCACTGGAACGGCATCTTCTACGCCTACGAACCACCGCCCGAAGGTTGGGCAGCTATGCCCTGTTGCGGGTGGGTGACCCTATTGTGCCTGCCCTGCTACGGCAGGGGGTTTTGGAAGAGCGTTAAGTAACTGATACCAAATCCACATGAACCCCTTGCCTTCTCCCCGGAGGGAGAAGGTGGCGGCACCCCGATCGCGCCATTTACAAACAGCGAGAGGAATACGCTTGACTGCACCTGGGGTGTCGCCGGATGAGGGAGCTTGGGACGACCCTTCAAGCCAACTGTCCAAGTAATGTTGGTATGACTGCTTTTGGCAGGTCAAAGCTGTGACAAATGGAGGGGTGCAAAGCATTACCTTCACTACCAACGGAGCACAACAACGTTAGGAATTTGCTCTACCCGAAAAGGGGAGCCCATAAGCTGCGCCGCTTTAAAGACCGGCCACTTCTTTCACCGAGACCGTCACCACAAAAATCTAATGCGGGCGCACTAATCAGGGCAAAGATGGCAAAACCCTGGGCTGCTTAGACCACAAAAGTTTCGGGAGGCAGGGCGTACCCCAGCGCTTCAAACAGAGCAGCCAGATGAAACTTCTGGAACTCTTCTGGGGGAACGTACTCCCCAATCAGGCGCAAGGCCTCCGAGGGCAGCGGTTTGAGGGCAATCACGCAGTGGTAGGGCTGGAGCAGGGCCAGCGGCAAATTTCCACCAGCATACAGAATCAAGTCGGCCTGGCGGGCCACCACCGTGGCCTGCACCTCCGCAGCCGCCACTACCCCTCGCTGGGGAAGGGGTAGAAGCTCCAAAAAGCTCTCGCCCTCGGGAAAGCTCCGGCTCAATACCGAGACCTTGGTCAGGCCGCGCAGGCCCTGGGCCAGTTCGGGGCGGATGGGGCCCAGCCAGAGAGCCCTATCGCCAAAGGCATAACGGCGGATCAGGTGGACCAGGGCGATGGGCTCCTGGTAAAACCCCCGGGTTCCGGTCGCTTCAGGCAGAACCAGATCGACCCGGCGGGCCTGCAGGGCCTCGGGCTCCTGGTGCTGCACGGCGTCCAGGGCCAGGGCCTGTAGACCGGGGTCTTCCAGTACCGCGCCCCGAAAGCCAAGCGGCTGGAGGGCCATGAGGGCGGCCTCGAGGCTTACTGCAGGCTGACTGGCATAGACAAACAGCGGCAAATTATGGTGTAGCGAAGCCGTCAAGAGCGCCTGATACCAACGGCTCTGACCTTGGTGCAAAACAACCAGGGGGCGGGTCGCGGCGTAGTCGCGGGAATGCATCCCCCCTAATCTACAACGCTCAAAGACAATAAGGCGTCTCTCGCTATCGGCTATGGGCTATCAGCTATCGGCCTATTTCAAAACCCTTCCACAATAAAACCTACCGTGAAGCGCTGAAAGCTCTCCGAGCCGATGACCTGGCTGACCTCGAGGTAGGGCCGGTAACCCCGGTCGGGCAACTGAATTCCCACCGAGAAAATGGCATAAAACCGCTCACCAAAGCGCAACCGCAGTTCGTTTTGTGCGGTGTAGCCGGTGATACCCACCGCCAGGCCCCCGGCCAGATAAGGCCGCACCAGCAAGAAAAAAGGCAAGGGATATACCACCTCGCCGCTCAGGTAGAGGCCCCCCGGAGAACCAATTACCACCTGAGAACGAAAGTCTATGGGAAAGCCATCCAGATAAAGCCCCAGATGACCCATAAAATTACCATTAGGACCGTTGCGCACCGAAAAGCCAATATCGGCCCCACTGGCTAAGGCCATACCGAACAACAAAACAAATACCGCACCCAAACGCACCGCTTGCTTTTTCATATCCTCACCCTACTCGGCAAAGTGCGGTTTAGACGAAGGAAAACTAAAGCGCAGCTTAGATAGACTTCATCCATCGAGCCTTTCCAGTCCGGCAAACTTCACCGCTAACTTTTTCAGGCCCAATCCGGGGAACATCACCGTGACCTCGCCGCCCATGGCGGCCACCACCGTGCCGCTACCAAACTTGGGGTGCCTGACCTTTTCCCCTCCTTTGAACTCGGCGAGTTGTGTTTTAGGCCTGGGCTCGGGTCGGCTGTAGGACAGCACCGGCACGGCACTATCGCCAAAAGCCCCCACCTCCTTGAGCAAATCCGGCGGAATATCCTCTATGAAGCGGCTTGGGCGGGTGAACTCGCGCTTGCCGTAGGTTTCGCGCTCTTCGGCGTAGGAAAGATACAGCCTGTCCTGCGCCCGGGTAATGCCCACATAAAAGAGGCGCCGCTCTTCTTCCAGATCTTCCAGGCGGTTCAGGCTGTTGCGGTGGGGGAGCAGGTTTTCCTCCAGGCCGACTAAAAACACCGTGGGGAACTCGAGGCCCTTGGCGTTGTGCAGGGTCATGAGGGTCACGGCCTCTTCCGGAACATCCCCCTGGGGTTCTTCGGCCTTGGCCGTGAGGGCCACCGAGTCAAGGAAGTCCGCGAGGCTACCGCCTTCCTCTTCCTCCCAGTCGCGCGCCGCGCGCAACAGCTCCTCCACGTTTTGCAGGCGCTCTTCCCCATCTTGCTCCTGCTTCAGGGCATCTCGATAGCCCGTTTCGTCCAGTACGCGCTCAAAAAAAGCGGTGGGCCCGGTCTCGAAAGCTGCTTCCATCAGTTCATCCAGAAGCTGCACGAAAGCCCGCACCTGCTGGGGACGGCTGATCACCTGTTCGGCCGCGCGAAATGCCTCAATAACCGGGGTACCGGTCTTCTGGGCATGCTCGACCAGCCTGGCCACTGTGGTCGCCCCAATGCCCCGGGGCGGGGTGTTCACAATGCGGCGCAGGTTAATAGAATCGGCAGGGTTGATGGCCACACGCCCATAGGCCAGCAGGTCCTTAATTTCCCGGCGCTCGTAAAACCCCACCGCCCCCACCAGCCGCACCGGCACGCCCGCCCGCCGAAGGTGCTCTTCCAGCAGGCGCGACTGGGCGTTGGTTCGGTAGAGCACAGCAACCTGCGGATAATGCCCCAGCTTGAGGATTTCCCGCGCCACGAAAGCAGCCTCCTCCCGGGCGTTGGGGGCACGGTAGAGGCGCACCGGCTCACCGCCCTCTTTAGTGGGGCGCAGGATTTTTTCCAGCCGCAGGGCATTTTTTTCAATAACGGCGTTGGCTACCCGCAGGATGGCGCTGCTGGAGCGGTAGTTTTCCTCCAGGCGAATGACCCGGGCCCCGGGATAGTCTTTGGTGAAGTCGAGGATGTTGTTGATATCGGCGTTTCTAAAGCCATAGATGCTCTGATCAGGGTCGCCCACCACCATCAGATTGGGTTTTTCACCGGCCAGCAAGCGGGTTAGCACGTACTGCACGGGGTTGGTGTCCTGGTACTCATCCACGTGAATAAAACGGGCCCGCTGGCGTACCTTGTGTAAGACCTCGGGGTGCTGCTTGAAAAGCTCGATGCTGAGGAGCAAAAGATCGTTGAAGTCCACCGCCCCCTGCATCCGCAGGCTGCTCTGGTACTTGCGGTAGACCTCGGCCGCGAGGTCCTTGGGCACCCCCCCGATAAAGTCGGGTGCCTCGCGCATAAACTCCACCAGGCCATCGCCGCGGTTTTTGATGCGATCGATCATGGCCCGAAAGGGGCCGGGTTTGGCCTCGAGCTCGAGTTCTTTCAGAATCTCCTTCAAGAGTGTGTTCTGGTCGTCATCATCGTAGATGACAAACCCCGGCTTGAGGCCCACAAACTCACCATAGGCGCGTAAGATTCGTACCGCCGCCGAGTGGAAGGTGGAAACCCAGAGGTCTTTGGCCGCGGGCCCCACCATCCTTTCCAGCCGCTCCTTCATCTCGCCGGCGGCTTTGTTGGTAAAGGTCACGGCCAGTATTTCGGCCGGATACACCCGCCGCTCGCGCAGCAAATAGGCAATCCGGTGCACCACCGTGCGGGTCTTGCCCGAACCAGCCCCGGCCACCACCAGCGCCGGGCCTTCGAAGTGCTTGACGGCCTCCTGTTGGGAGGGGTTAAGGGAAGAAAGGAGGTCGGACATAAAGCTTCAGAAGTCTATCACCACCGCCGTGATGGGGGGTGAGCGGGATAGCAATGCCTGCTCAAATCCGCAAGCCCAGCACAGAGCAGACTTAGAGCGACTCGAGTTCGCTGTCCCCCTGTGCCCTCTTCCCCACCCCCCTGTATAGTGTTGCAGGTATGGATATGGCAGATGAAATCGCCAGTAATCAGTCCAGCTCAGGCATCAAGTTTGGCACCGACGGCTGGCGGGCCATTATTGCCGACCAGTTCACCTTCGACAATGTGGCCCGGGTGGCCCAGGCCTGCGCCGAATATCTGCTGGAGCAGCAGGGCAAGAAAGTGGTAGTTGGCTACGACACCCGCTTCATGGCAGGCAAGTTTGCCCGTCGGGCCGCCGAGGTGTTGGCTGCCAATGGGCTGGAAGTACACCTTTCCAGGTCCTATGTCCCCACCCCGGTACTGTCTTTTGCTGTAAAGCACCTGCAAGCCGATGGGGGGGTGATGATCACTGCAAGCCACAACCCCCCGGAGTACCTGGGCTTCAAAATCAAGGGTTCCTACGGGGGCTCGGCCACCCCGGATATCGTTGCTGCGGTGGAGGCCAGGCTGGGTCAACCGCCCAGGACCGGTAGCGGAACCATTCATCCCCTGGATGTGCGCAAAGCCTACTACGACTTCCTGGTCAGCGAGCTGGACATGGAGGCCCTGCGGGCCTACGAGGGGGTCATGTACCACGACAGCCTTGGAGGGGCCGGCGCGGGCTGGCTGGCTGGGTTTATCAAACACACGGGGTTGAAGCTGGATTTGCGTGAGTTACACGCCGTACCTGACCCCATGTTCTACGGCGTTCACCCCGAGCCCATTCCCCAGAACCAGTTCACCATCATGACCGTGCTCAAGGCCGAGCAAGACCCCACTTTTGCCGTCATCAACGATGGCGATGCAGACCGAATTGGGGCTGTGCTGGCCGGAGGAAGCAACTTCAACAGCCATCAGATTTTTGCTGTGCTGCTCAAACACCTGCACAGCAAAGGACTAAAGGGGCGGGTGGTCAAGACCTTTTCAACCTCGCAGATTGTAGACAAGCTCGCGCACAGGCTGGGCCTGGAGTTGGTGGTCACGCCCATTGGGTTCAAGTACATCACCGATGAAATGCTAAAAGGCGGGGTCTTGATAGGGGGTGAGGAGTCGGGCGGTATCGGCGTGGCGGGCCACATCCCCGAGCGCGATGGACTGCTCAACGCTTTGCTGCTTCTGGAGTCGGTGGTTCGAACGGGCAAAAGCCTGGGACAGCAGTTTGCTGAAATTGAAGCCGAGGTAGGCTTCAGGCACGCCTACGACCGGATAGATTTGCAACTGCCTTCGATGGAGCATATCCAGGCTGTGATGGCCCGGGTGCAAACGCCCGAGACCATTGCCGGACAGCAGGTGCGTGGTACCGAGCATCTGGACGGAATCAAGTGGCTTTTTGGCGAAGTGGGTTGGCTGCTCTTTAGAGCTTCCGGCACCGAGCCGGTGCTACGGATCTACTGTGAGGCCCCGGACGACAAGACTGTAAAAGCGGTTCTGGCCGAGGCCAAGAAGCTGGTAAGCCTGTAACATTCTGGCTTATCCGTTGTGCCATATGGTAGGGTAGAACATTCGCATCAACAGCCGATACCTGGATTTTCTCAGATATTTATAGGATAAGCTGGCGTCTTAAAGGGATGAGGCTATGTTGCAGCGGGTCGTGCTGGTGGGTCTAATGGCAATCGGGGCATGGGGACTAAGTGCTCAAGTGGCTGAACGGCGCATGGATGCCCAGGGTGGGGCTCTTGCCCTCCCTGGGGTTGAGGTGCGGATTCCGCCGGGTGCGCTGGTCTCTTCGGTTCGTTTTCGCCTCGAGCGCCTTCAGGCCGTGCCCACTTCCCCACCCCAGAATGAGGTATTTTTTATTCAAACTCTGCCCGAGCGCGAAGTGGTAGGAATTTATCGGCTTTCCTCCAGTGCAACTACCTTCCTGAAGCCCATCGAGGTAGAGATACGGGTCAACCCGCCTTATCGCCCGGGCAACCGGATTATCAAAAGTGTGATCTACACCTGGGATGGACAGGGTTATGTGAGCACCCAGGTGCCCAGCACGCGCGAAACCCACACCCTGAGCCGCCTGGAGCTGGGTTTGGGAGCCGGGGCGGGGGGCTATCCGGCGGGTCTGGTGCTGGTGGTGCTGCGGGCCCCAGAAGAAAACCTGCGGCGGGAGTGCCAGGCCCGGGGAGGCCGCTGGACGGGCTCGAGCTGTGAACGAAGGTAGCCATGGCCCGCCTTTCTTTCTGAAGGACTGGCGACAGACAGATGTGATCGCGGCCCTCACCGTGAGGGGTTGCGACCATCTGGCAGCATGCACACCACCGTGAGCATGGCGATATGCTAAGGCCAATGTCCCCTTTTCTAGCAGTGGGTTTTGGCCTGTATGTGCTCAACATGCTGGTAGGGCTGGCCGCACAGTTTCGGCTGGGCCACTTTGGCATCTGGCACCACGGGCTTTATCTGGTGGTTTTTATCTGTGCCGTCCTGGCGATGGTTTTTGCCAGGGAATGGTGGCTTTTGCTTACTGTGGGATGCTTGGCTCTGTTTCCCAAGGCCCGGCCCCGCACCTGGCTTCATCCCACACTGGGCATGGTAGGGTTGGTGGGATACTTGTTGGCAGTGAGGGGTTGATATGGAGTTTCTAGAAGTAATCCGAAAACGTAAAACCACCAATGGCCCCTTTCTGGACAAGCCTGTATCCAAGGATCATCAGCATTTGCTGATGGAAGCCGCCAGCCGAGCGCCCAGCCACTTTAACTCCCAGCCCTGGCGCTTCATTTTGATTGAAGACAAAGCCAAGCGGGAGAAAATTGCCGAGATTGGTGGGCGCACCATGCAGCAACTGATTACGGACGGCAAGTTTTTTGAACGCTACCGCCCCTACTTTCGTTTCAGCGAAAAAGAGATGGACGAACGGCGCGACGGCATTCTGATCGACCAGTTACCGGGCCCCCTGCGCCCTTTTACCCGTCAGATCATGAGTCCCTCTGCTCTGGGGCTACTACGGGCCTTGCGGGTTCCGCAAACCCTGGGCGAGGACAACCGCAAGCTGGTCGCGGGCTCGCCGCTCTTGCTCGCGGCACTGCTGGACAAGCAGGAATATCGACCCGGCGAGCTTTCGGGCTTCTACAGCGTGCTGGGTTTGGGCATGGCCATCGAGAACATCTGGCTGACCACGGTGGAGCTGGGCATGGGCATTCAGTTTGTGTCCACACCTATGGAAATCCCTGAGGCCTGGCAGGAGCTAAAAAAGCTGCTGGAAGTGCCCCCGCACCTGGAGCTCATGGCCGTCTATCGGCTGGGTTACGTACCTCCTGAAAAACCTCGTCCCCGCATTGACTGGAAGTCCGATCACCGCAAGCGCCTCTCGCAGTTTGTATTCCGCGATTCTTGTAGCACCCCCGAAAGCGATGCCTGAGGTTTTACGATGCGTCCCAGAATTCTCAGCATTGCAACGGCCAACCCGCCCCACCGGGTAGGTCAGCCTGAGGTACGTGACCTGGTGCGGATCATGTTTAGCCGCCTGGCAGGCCTCGAGCGTCTGATTACCGTGTTTGAAAACACCGGAATCGAGTCTCGTCATATCGCCGCGCCGCTGGAATGGTTCACCGAGCCCCATAGCTTTGCCGAAAAAAACCAGTTGTGGTTCGAGACTGCCCTGGACCTTTGCGAAACGGCCTGCCGCACAGCCCTCGAGCAGGCCACCATTGCCCCCCACCAGGTAGGGGCCTTGGTTCTTGTAACCACCACCGGCATTGCCACCCCCAGCCTCGAGGCCCACCTGATACAGCGCCTGGGCCTTCCGCTTTCGGCGGTTCGCCTGCCCATCTGGGGGCTGGGCTGCGCGGGGGGTGCCGCTGGGCTGGCCCGGGCCGCCGAGCTGGCGCAAGGCCGTCCCGACCAGCACGTGCTGATGGTCGCAGTCGAGCTGTGCAGCCTGACCTTTGTGCGGGGCGACCTGAGCAAGAGCAACCTGGTCGCCACCAGTCTGTTTGCCGATGGGGCCGCCGCAGTGGTGCTGGGACAGCCCACCGCTACCGGCCCCTCCACCGGCCCGGCAGTGTTGGGGGGGTTTAGCCGCTTGTTGCCCAGCAGTTTCGATGTGATGGGTTGGGACGTGATACCCGATGGCCTGCAAGTGCGCTTTGCCCAGAGTATTCCAGCCCTGGTCGAAGGCGAGCTGGGCAACCTGATCCGCGATGGGCTGGCGAGCTATGGGCTATCCGCAAAAGACGTGGACACCTGGTCGCTCCACCCCGGAGGTGCCAAGGTACTCTCAGCCTACCGAAGCGGGATGGGGGTGGATGAAAAGAGCCTCGAGGCCTCCTATTGCGTGCTCAAAAAGTTTGGCAATATGTCGAGCCCCACCGTGCTTTTTGTGCTGGCCCGCCAGATGTACCAGCTCGAGCGCCCCGCACCGGGTAGTAAAGGGGTGCTGCTGGCCCTGGGGCCCGGCTTTGCCGCCGAAGGGGTGGTGTTGCAGTGGTAGCGGTCTGGGTGGCGCTGGCTTTCGTGGCCCTGCAGCGCCTGCTGGAACTGCGCCTGGCCCAGGCCAACCTGCGCTGGGCGCTTTCACAAGGCGGCCAGGAATATGGGCGGGAACACTACCCACTATTTTTTCTGCTCCACATCGGCTGGATGCTGGGGTGGCTGCTCGAGGGCCTGGCCGGCAACCGACTCTCCCCCCTCTGGTGGCTCTGGCTCACGGTGTTTGTGCTGGCCCAGGGCCTGCGCTACTGGGCCATCCGCAGCCTGGGCCGGTACTGGAATACCCGCATCGTCATCGTGCCGGGGGCCCAAAGGATTGAGGCCGGCCCCTACCGTTACCTCCGGCACCCCAACTACCTGGCGGTGGCGCTGGAACTGCTCTCCTTACCCCTGGTTTTCAACGCCTGGATAACGGCCCTGGTGGCTTCCCTGCTGAACGCCATGCTGCTGCTGCTCGTTCGAATTCCCACCGAGGAGCGAGCCCTGAAGGCATACAGCAACGCCCTGAACCCCGAGCAAAGCAAAGCCTAGTCCTGCGGGATAGGCTGGCTTTTGAGCAGGGCGTAGGCGTAGCCATCGGTCAGGGCTTTGAGGGAGGCCTCCAGGTTGTTCTTGCTGGCCCCCACGGTGCTCCAGCGCTCGCCGGCCCGGTGCATCTCGATCATGACGCGCACCCCCGAGGCTGTACCCGCCTCCTGACCGGACAAAATGCGCACCTTGTAATCGGACAACTCAATCTCGGCAATCTCGGGGTAGAAGGCCTCGATGGCCTTGCGGAAGGCTTTGTCTAGGGCCGAGACCGGCCCGTGCTGGCTTTCAGCAGCCGTGTGCTGGAGGGTCTCGCCCACCTTGACCCGCACGGTAGCCTCGGCCCAGGTGGGGGTCTCGGGGTCGGCATCGGCCACATGCACAAAGACTGTGAAACCTTCCACGCTAAAAGGCATCTGGCCCCCCCGCAGGCGGTGGGCCAGAAGGTAGAAGCTGGCCTCGGCCCCTTCAAAGGAATAGCCGGCGTGCTCGAGCTGCTTTACCTCGTCCAACAAGGCCCCGGCCATCTCCTTGGGCACGCTGACCCCCGACTCGGCCAGCTTGGCCAGCAGGTTGGAGCGGCCCGACAAATCCGAAACCAGCACCCGGCGGCTATTGCCCACGGCTTCGGGCGGCACGTGCTCATAGGTACGGGGGTCTTTGAGCACCGCCGAGACGTGAATACCCCCTTTGTGGGCAAAGGCCGCGTCGCCGACATAAGGCGCCCGCAGGTTGGGGGCCAGGTTGGCTCGCTCGTCCACGAAGTGCGAGACCTCACGCAGTTCGGTAAGTTTGGCAGGCGTGAGGCCCTTGAGCGCCAGGCCGTACTTTAGCATCAGGTTGGGGATGGCGCTGGTAAGGTTCAGGTTGCCGCAGCGCTCGCCGTAGCCGTTGATGGTGCCCTGCACATGGGTGGCCCCGGCCCGCACCGCAGCCAGGGCGTTGGCGACCGCAAGCTCGCTGTCGTTGTGGGGATGGATGCCGATGATAACCTCAGGGAAGGCTTCTCGGACAACCTGGGTAATCTCGTAGACCTCTTCGGGCAGGCTGCCCCCGTTGGTGTCGCACAGGCACAGGGTATCGGCCCCGCCCCGCACGGCGGCCTCGAGGGTCTTCAGGGCGTAGCCCCGGTTGGCCTTGAAGCCGTCGAAGAAGTGCTCGGCGTCGTGGATGACCCGCTTGCCCTCCTCCACCAGGTAGCGGTAGGTCTCTTCGATCATGCGGAGGTTTTCTTCCAGCGTGACCTCGAGGGCATGGGTCACGTGAAAGTCCCAGCTCTTGGCCACCACCGTGACCACCGGGGTAGCTGCCTCCAGCATGGCCTGCACCGAGGGGTCGTCCTGGGGCCTGACTCCTTTGCGCCGGGTCGAACCAAAAGCACAAAGCTGGCTATACCCCAGATCCACCCCCTTCATGCGGGCAAAAAACTCGGCGTCCTTGGGGTTGCTGCCCGGCCAGCCGCCCTCGATAATGGGCACCCCGAAAGCCGCCAGCCGCCTGGCGATGGCGATTTTATCGTCGCTCGAGAGGTTGACCGCCTCGCCCTGGGTGCCGTCGCGGAGGGTGGTGTCGAGGATTTCGATCATCGCTATTTCCCCAGACCCGAGCGCTGCACCTCTTCCAGCGAGCGGGGATGCCGCGCGGCCTGCCCGGCGGCCAGCTTATTGGCCGCATCCAGGTAAGCCCGTGCCGAAGCCTCGATAATGTCGGGCGAGATACCGTGGCCGGTGGCCATCACCTCACCGAGCTTAAGTCTGACCGTCACCTCGCCCAAAGCCTCGGTGCTGCCCGTCACCGACTCCACCCGGTACAGGTCCAGCTCGGGCTTCAAACCAATGGCCTCGGAGAGGGCCTTGTAGACCGCATCTACCGGGCCGTCGCCAATGGCGGTAGTGGTCACGACGCCCTTGGGGGTCTCGAGGCTCACTGTAGCGGTGGGCAGCATACCGTAGCCGGAGAAAAACTGGAGCTTCTCGAGGTTGAACAGGTGCGGGGTCGAAGCCGATTCGCTTTCCACCAGGGCCCGCAGTTCTTCGGTCTCGATGGGGCCTTTGCGTTCTACGATCTCGCGGAAGCGGGCAAAAATGGTGCCAATCTCGGCATCGTCCAGCTTGTAGCCCAGGTCGGCCAGGGCCTTCTTAACCGCGGCCCGCCCGGAGTGCTTACCCAGCACTAGCACCGCTGCCTGGCGGCCTACCAGCTCGGCGTTCATGATCTCGTAGGTCTCTTTGTTCTTGATAACCCCGTCCTGATGGATGCCCGACTCGTGGGCAAAAGCGTTGTCCCCCACGATGGCCTTGTTGGGCTGCACCAGCATGCCGGTGTAGCGCTCCACCATCCGGCTCATGCGGTAAAGTTCGCGGGTATTGATGCGGGTATGGGCCTGGTAGTGGTCGCGACGCACATACAGTGCCATGACCACTTCCTCCAGAGCTGTGTTGCCCGCCCGCTCGCCGATGCCGTTGATGGTACATTCGATCTGGGTGGCGCCGTTCTCCACTGCAGCCAGGCTGTTGGCCGTGGCCATGCCCAGGTCGTCGTGGCAGTGGGCCGAGATATGCACATCCCGCCCGCGTACCACCTCTTTGTAGATGCGCCCAATCAAGGCTCCGTACTCCTGGGGGGTGCCGTAGCCAGTGGTATCGGGGATGTTGATGGTGGTGGCCCCGGCGTTGATAGCGGTCTCGTAGAGCTTCATGACGAAATCGAAGTCGGCCCGCATCACGTCCTGGGCGCTAAATTCCACATCGTCGGTGAACTGCCGGGCGTAGCGCACCATGGCATCGGAGATTTCCAGAATCTCCTCGGGGGTTTTGCGGAGCATGTACTCCAGGTGCACCTTTGAAGCGCTGGTAAAGACGTGAATCCGCTTTTTCTCCGCTTTCTCCAGCGCCGCCGCAGCCCGTTCAATGTCGAGCTTGTGGGTACGGGCCAGCCCACAGATGACCGGCCCCTTGACCTCGGCCGCAATGCGCGAGACACACTCGAATTCGCTGGCCCCGTTGACCGGAAAGCCCGCTTCAATGATGTCCACATTCAGCCGGGCCAACCCCTGGGCAATTTCCAGCTTTTGCTGAAGCGAAAGGGCTACCCCCGGGCTTTGTTCGCCGTCGCGCAGGGTGGTATCGAAAATTCGGATGTGCCGCATAGAAACCTCCGGTTTCGCCGATAGCCGATAGCGCTTTGCAGTTGGGCCGCAGGGCTACCAGCTACAGGCTATTAGCTGCTAACCTCTTCCTTGCTGAAGCGAGACTTGAGGAAGGGCATCATGGCCCTGAGCTTGGGGCCGACCTGCTCGATGGGGTGGTCTTTCCAGTAGTTGCGGTTGGCGTTCAGGGTGGGCTGGCCGACCACGTTCTCGAGCATCCACTCCCGAGCAAACTCGCCCTGCTGAATCTGGCGCAGCACCTCGCGCATGCGGGCCTTGGTCTCCTCGCGGTGGATGACCTGGGGACCCCGAGTATAGTCGCCGTACTCGGCGGTGTTGGAGATGCTGTAGCGCATCCCGGCAAAACCCGACTCGTAAATCAGATCCACAATCAGCTTCACCTCGTGCAGACACTCGAAGTAGGCCATCTCGGGGGGGTAGCCGGCCTCCACCAGGGTCTCGAAGCCCGCCGCAATGAGCTGGGTGAGCCCGCCACATAGCACAGTCTGCTCGCCAAAAAGGTCGGTCTCGGTCTCGTCCTTGAAGGTCGTGGCAATGGTGCCAGCCCGGGTGCCGCCGTTGGCCTTGGCGTAGGCCAGGGCAGTGGGGAAAGCCGAGCCCGAGGCATCCTGGTAGACCGCGACCAGCGAGGGCACCCCCGAGCCTTTCTCGTACTCCGAGCGCACCAGGTGGCCGGGGCCTTTGGGGGCCACCATCCAGACGTCCAGGTCGCGGCGCGGTTTGATCTGGCCGAAGTGAATGTTGAAGCCGTGGGCAAAAGCGATAGCGGCCCCTTCCTTCAGGTTGGGCTCCACCTCGGCTTTGTACACCGCTCCTTGGGTCTCATCGGGGAGCAAAATCATCACCACATCAGCTTTTTTAACCGCCTCGGCCACCGGCAGTACCTCGAGGCCCGCCTTGCGTACCTTCTCCTCGTTGCGGCTGCCGGGCCGGAGCCCCACCACTACCTTAATGCCGGAGTCGCGCAGGTTGAGGGCATGGGCATGGCCCTGCGAGCCAAAGCCCAGAATGGCCACCGTCTTGTCCTTGATAAAGCCGATATCTGCATCCTGGTCGTAATAGATTTTCATTCTGTTCTCCTCATCGAAGGCCGAAGGCGAATCCTTCGACATCTTCACACAAAAGAAAAGATGGGCATACGCCCATCCTAGACTGCTTTCTTCTCCCGCACTTTGAGTACCTGCTCGCCGCGAGACATGCCCACCGCTCCCGTACGCATGACCTCGAGAAGCCCATAGGGCCGCAGGGCCTCCACAAAATTGTTTACCTTGGTGGAGTCGCCGGTCAGCTCGAAGATGATGGACTTTCTGGCCACATCCACAATGCGGGCCCGAAAAGCCTCGGCAATGTCCTTGACCTCGAGCCGCTCCTCCATCCCGGCGATGCCCACCTTGACCAGGGCCAGTTCCCGCTCCACATGGGGCTCGGCGTGGTCGGTCACCTTGATCACCTCGATAAGCCGGTTGAGTTGCTTTTCGACCTGCTCGAGGACTGCATCGTCACCCGAGACCACCAGCGAGATGCGCGAGAGACCCGGCTGGTGGGTGCGCCCCACCGCCAACGACTCAATATTAAAGCCCCGCCGAGCAATCAGGCCGGCAATTCGCTGCAGGACGCCGGGGTTGTCTTGTACCAAAACTGAAACCAGATGTCGCATAGTTCTCCTGTCTCCAATCTCGGATCTTTCGTCTTGGGTCGGGGCCGGGAAACATCCGCCGGCCAGTAACTTACAACATGCGACCCGAGACATCCTCGCTAGTCGCCTGCTACCGTCTCCCGTGGGTTCTCGATGATCATGTCTTCCGCCGCGCCACCCGAAGGAATCATGGGGAAGACCCCTTCCTCGTGGTAGACCCGGGCCTCCAGAAGCACCGGGCCGGGGTGGGCAAGGACTTCTTTGACGGTTTCATGCAGCCTGGCTTTATCGGTCAGGGTGATGCCTTTGATGCCGTAAGCCTCAGCAAGTTTGGCAAAGTCGGGGTTGGAGTCGGCCAGGTACACCTCGCTGTAGCGCCTGGCATGGAACAGGTCTTGCCACTGCCGCACCATACCGAGAAAGCCGTTGTTGAGAATCACGATCTTAACGTTAAGATCGAGCTTTTTCAGGGTAGCCAGCTCCTGCAAGGTCATCTGGAAGCTGCCGTCGCCGTCGAAGTCGATGACCAGCTCGCCCGGGCGGGCCAGGGCGGCCCCGATGGCAAAGGGCAGGCCCACCCCCATGGTGCCCAGGCCGCCCGAGTTGATCCAGGAGCGCGGGGCATCGAACTTGTAGAACTGGGCCGCAAACATTTGGTGCTGGCCCACCCCTGAGGTTACTATCGCCTTGCCCCGGGTGGCCTCCCAGAAAGCCTGGATGACCTCCTGGCTTTGCAGGTGGGGCTTGGGTTTCCAGGCGAAGGGGTGCTTGGTCTTCCAGTCCTCGAGCTGTCCCCACCACTTGGAAATGTTTAGTTTCTTGGCGCCCTTGGCCAGCTCTGCCGCCACCCACTTGGCATCGCCCACGACCGGAATGGCGGTCTTGACCAGCTTGCCGATCTCAGCGGGGTCTATGTCCACGTGAATGATGGTATGGGCGTTGGGAGCAAAGCGCGAAACCTTACCGGTAACCCGGTCATCGAAGCGCAGTCCGATGGCCAGAATGGTATCGGCGTGGTGGATGGCCCGGTTGGCCGCTACCGAACCGTGCATCCCCGGCATCCCCAGGCACTGGGGGTGGGTACCGGGAAAGGCCCCCAGCCCCATCAGGGTTGGAATCACCGGAATGCCCGACTTTTCAGCAAAAACCATAATTTCCTGGGCCGCGTTCTGGGCCCCGCCACCTACCATCAAGATGGGCTTTTCGGCTTTTTGCAGGGCTTCCAGCGCCCGCTCAATCTGGCGTGGATGCCCTTTGAAGGTGGGCTTGTAACCCGGCAGGTCTACTTCCACATCAAAAGTGCCGGTAAACTCGGCCTGCTGCACGTCCTTGGGGAAGTCAATCAGCACCGGGCCAGGCCGCCCGGTGGAGGCGATGTAGAAAGCCTCAGCGATGATCCGTGGAATGTCGTTGACATTGCGTACTTGAATGTTGTGTTTGGTCACCGGCTGGGTAATGCCCACCACATCGGCTTCCTGAAAAGCATCGGTGCCAATAAGCGCCTGGGGCACGTTGCCTGTGAGAGCAATGACTGGGGTGGAGTCCATCAGCGCATCCTGCAAGCCCGTCACTAGGTTCAAGGCCCCCGGCCCCGAGGTCGCCATGCACACCCCTACCCGACCCGAGGCCCGCGCATAGGCTGTGGCGGCGTGCACGCCAGCCTGCTCGTGCCGCACCAGGACGTGCCGGATGGGCGAGTCGTAGAGGGCATCGTAGGTGGGCATGATGGTGCCCCCGGGATGGCCAAAAATAAGATCCACTCCTTGCATCTCCAGGGCTTTCAAGATTGCGGCGGCTCCGTTCATAGTATCTCCTCAAAAATCTGCCCCCCGTTGGTTCGGGGGGCTTTAGGATGCGCTTCCTGGCTCTTCGCTACACCAAATCCCCCATTGGCCCGGTAATTACTAGGCCCATTACCACTAGGATTAGGCTGCCAGTCGAAAACATCTTGTGAAAGAGTTTACGGGTGTTTGGTATACCGTGTCAAGATTTGCCCAGTAGCCAGCTCGCCACCTTCCCTCTCTTTGCAACAAAGAAGCTCAGTTATCTATTCGCCAGCGTGTATCAGCCCTGATACCTTGCTCAAGCTTGTCTAGGAGACGTTGTATGCAAATTTGAGCCCTTAAGACGATCGGCAATCTGCTGCACAGCCCTCTGGGCGTGTTCCCGTCCGTTTTCGATGAATACTGTGCGGGTGTCGGAGCCAAAACCCGCACTGCCCGCCACAAAAAGCCCTCGGATACTAGTTTCATAAGCTTCGGATAGCACCGGCGCATCACCCCGGTAGGCCACCTGGGCCGCTCGCAGCAAATTGTCCACAGCTTTGTAGCCGATATAAATCAGCACAAAATCGCTAGGCAGCCGGAGGGTAGACCCGGCCCCCTGCTCCACCACCACCTCGCGGGGGGTGATCTCCACAATCCTGGCCTGTAGCAGCAGTCTAATGGCCCCCTCCCGGACCCGGTTTTCAAAGTCGGGCTTGAGCCAGTACTTGACCCTGGGGCGAATTTCGGCCCCGTGGTGGACTACGCTCACCTGGGCACCGCCGCGGTAGAGCTCGAGGGCCGCCTCCACCGCACTGTTGGAACCGCCCACCACCACCACTTGCTGGTTCCAGTAGGGCAAGGTTTCGTCCAGACCGTAGCGCACATGGGGCAACTCCTCCCCCGGTACGCTCAGTCGGTTGGGGTTGTCGTAGTAGCCCGTCGCTACCAGAACAAAGCGGCTCTTCAGTTGACCTTCGCCATCGCGGTCGCGGTAGCCAACCATGAAATGTTCTGACTGGGGTTGTATGCGGGTAACCTCGGTGTAGGTACGGATATCCAGCGCTTCGTTTTCGGCAACACGGCGGTAATACTGCAGGGCTTCGCGACGGGTGGGCTTGGCCGAGAGCGAGGGGAAGGGGTGGCCCCCAATTTCGATATTTTTGGCTTCGCTGAAGAAAACCGTTTCTTTGGGCCAGCGGTACAGGGTGTGGACAATGGTTCCTTTTTCCAACACCACCGCGTTCAAGCTCGCCCGCTTGGCCTCAATAGCCGCAGCCAGCCCCACCGGCCCTGCCCCGACAATAACCAGATCCCACATGAGCTAGAGGATACCCATTTTCGCTCAGGGAGATTGTCATACTGCGCTGAATAGCAGTAACCGTGTTACGGGCGCACAACAAGATGCTGAGCAACTCTTTTGAGCTTGCTAACTATTTGATCTCGAGCTTGCCAACTAACAGCGCGCCGGCCTGGGTTTGTCCTTTGGCCTTGGCCCGGCTGCCGTTGCGGTCGGAACCCTAGAACATGCTTGAGCTGACCTCGCTATTGTTGATCTCGTCTCGAGTTTCCTAACTAATCCCCAGACTCCCCAAAACCCGGGTAGGGTTAATTTCCCTTTAGCTTGGCTGACAAAGCCCATTAGAATAGGAAAGCTATGGGCTACCGAATCGAAACCGACACCATGGGCCAGATGCAGGTTGAAGAGAGCCGCTACTGGGGCGCCCAGACCCAGCGCTCCATCCAGAACTTCCCCATCGGACAAGAACGCTTCAAGATGCCCCGTTCCATCATTCGAGCCATGGGCATCCTGAAGAAGGGAGCCGCGCTGGCCAATGCCGACCTGGGCGAGCTACCCCGCGACAAAGCCGACCTGATTGTGCGAGCCGCCGACGAAGTGATTGCCGGCAAGCTGGACGACCACTTCCCGCTGGTGGTCTTCCAGACCGGCTCGGGCACCCAGACCAACATGAACGCCAACGAGGTCATCGCCAACCGCGCCATCGAGCTGGCAGGGGGCGTGCTGGGCTCCAAAAAACCCATCCACCCCAACGACGATGTCAACCGGGGTCAGTCCTCCAACGACACCTTCCCTACCGCTATGCATATCGCGGTGGTGGAGGAGCTACACCGCCAGCTCTACCCCAACGTGCAAAAGCTGCGCAACACCCTGGCAGCCAAGGCCGAAGCCTACAAGGATGTGGTCAAGGTGGGACGCACCCACCTGCAAGACGCCACCCCCATCACCCTGGGGCAGGAAATTGGGAGCTGGGTTGCCCAAATTGACTACTGCCTGGCCGAAGTTCGCCACGCTGAGCAGGGCCTCTACGAGCTGGCCATCGGCGGAACCGCCGTAGGCACCGGCCTCAACGCCCATCCCCGGTTTGGCGACCTGGCCGCCTCTTACTTTGCCAAAGAGACCGGGTTCCCCTTTGTTTCGGCCAAGAACAAGTTTGCCGCGCTGGCCGCGCACGACGCGCTGGTGACGACCAGCGCAGCGTTGCGCACCCTGGCGGGCGCCCTGATGAAGATGGCCAACGACGTGCGCTGGCTGGCCTCGGGCCCCCGCAACGGTATCGGAGAAATTATTATTCCCGAGAACGAGCCGGGTAGCTCGATTATGCCCGGCAAGGTGAACCCCACCCAGTCCGAAGCTCTGACGATGGTAGCCGTGCAGGTGTTCGGCAACGATGCAGCGGTGGCGTTTGCCGGTTCGCAGGGCAACTTTCAGCTCAATGTGTTTAAGCCGGTGATGGTTTACAACGTGCTGACCAGCATTCAACTGCTGGGCGATGCCTGCGCTGCCTTCAACGACAATTGCGCGGTGGGCCTCGAGCCCAACCTGCCTCGCATCAAGGAGAACCTCGAGAAGAACCTGATGCTAGTCACCGCGCTCAACCGCCACATCGGCTACGACAAGGCCGCCGCCATTGCCAAAAAAGCCCACAAAGAAGGCACCAGCCTGAAGGAAGCCGCGCTGGCCCTGGGCTACCTGACCGAGGAAGAGTTCGATAAGTGGGTGGTTCCCCTCGAGATGACACATAACTAGCGTGCCGGTCGCAAGGGGTTACGCCGCCGCATCTCGTGGTCCCGGTGTTACGACTTTTTTGCTTTGGGCATTCGGCTTTAGTCTTTTAGCCCTATTAATTTTGAGTCCCTAGTCACAGCTTTACGTCACCATGCAGGCGTAGAGTACATTTTGGAGGTTCAACTATGAGTTATCCGTTCAAGCTGCCCGACCTCGGTTATGCCAAGGATGCCCTCGAGCCCCACATCGACGCCCAAACCATGGACATTCACCACGGCAAGCACCACGCTGCCTATGTGAACAACCTGAACGCCGCTCTGGAAAAACATCCCGAGCTCCATAGCTGGAGCATCGAAGACCTGCTCGGCAAAATTGCCCAGGTGCCCGAGGACATCCGTACCGCCGTACGCAACAACGGCGGCGGCCACCACAACCATACCCTGTTCTGGGACATCCTGACCCCCGGCGGCGCCAAAGAACCCACCGGCAAGCTGGCCGAGGCCATCAACGCCACCTTCGGTTCGTTTGAGGAGCTCAAAACCAAGATGACCCAGGCCGGCCTGACCCGCTTTGGCTCGGGCTGGAGCTGGCTGGTCAAGGACAAAGACGGCAAACTGCACGTCTACAGCAGCGCCAACCAGGACTCCCCCCTGATGGAAGGCCACACCCCCCTCCTGGGCATTGACGTGTGGGAGCACGCCTACTACCTCAAATACCAGAACCGCCGCCCCGACTATCTGGCGGCAATCTGGAACGTGATCAACTGGGACAAGGTGGCCAGCCGGTTCTAACTGAACTTTTTAGCAAAAAAGGCCGGGGAGCTCCCCGGCCTCGCTGCAAGCAGCGGCGTTTGGATGTTTTAGGGTGCAGTTGTAAATGTGCGGCTTGAAGATACAGTGCGGCTGCCTTCGGCAGTGCCCCGGTACATGGCTAGCCAACCTCCAGGCCCCGCAGCAGCGTCTACAGTCGCGAATGGCGCAGCCCCCTGAACATTCCAGGAATAGACTGTGGATGCTGGCAACCCAAGCCCAACCGAGCTGAGATTGGGAATGGTAGTGCTAGCCGCACTAGTTACGACCACATAATCGGGGTTGGTACCTAGGCCACTGAATACTACAAGGTGTACCCCCCCGAGAAGGGCGTGTAGGAAAAGGTGGTGCTGTTATTTACATTTGTGGCGGCATTGGGTGGCAAGCTGAGATCTGAACCCGCGGGCAGGGAAATCGAAACACCGGTTGCATTGACCGCAAGGCCAGGTCTGGTAGTGATAACACTAGTTCCGGCTGCGTTTTGAGCAGTAATTCGCATTAGTATGGTGGCCCCAGTAATGTTGGGGGTGGTGTAAGTGAAGTTGGTGCTTGAACCAAAATCATCAAGTACTTCTATGAGCGATCGGTCTGCAAAGCCAACAGCCATGTACTTGAGGGCGAGATTATATCCAGCCGGAAGAGTGACCGACCCCGAGATAGTGGCTTCACTCACCCCGGACATAGTTACATTCTGACTGGCAAATGATCCGCCATCAGAAAGTGCCACATTGAGCCTTTCCCCATACCCCTTGTAGTCGGTGGGAAGGCCGGTTCCGTCGAACTGCCACTGGAGCGCATGTATATTTCCCGTGGTGGTCGTGGGGCCGAACCATTCTACCGTACCCATGTCGTACGCGCCAGTAGCGGTGTTGGCCGTTGCACTGTCAAGCGCCTCGGGTGATCCAAAGGCAGTTTTGGTGACGTGGTTTGCCGGTTGGGGGAAGCCCGCACCACCCGAGACCGTCCCGCTAAGGGAGGCCTTCCTGAAAGCACCTTGATTTTGATTAACCCCGAGAAATACCAGGGTTGGATCGGTGCGGGTCAACCCCTTGTAAATGAGCGCCGTCTTCTCAAAAACAACGGTTGCATCATAGGGGGGGGTGACCCCGCTTACACTGAAAACACCACTTGCATTGGTGGTTGTGCTGAAACTAGCGCCGCCAGAGGTAATGACAACCGGCACACTCGCAACGGGTTGCAGATAGGTGCCAATTACTGTACCAGAGACATTGATAGTTGCAGGCGGATTGACGGTGATGTTAGCAGTGGCCGTTAGTGTGCCCGAGGTCGCAGTGAGTTGAACTGCGGTAGAACTAGCTACTGTAGCTGGGGGAGTGTAGGTAACGGAGGTGCCTGTGGTTGCCGAGAGCGTACCCACATTCGGACTGAGCGCCCAGTTAATGGTGCCGGTCGCATTGCTAAGGGTTGCGTTGAACGTTTGGTTTCCCGTCCCGGCAGTTAGTGTTGCAGTAGTGGGGGAAACCGTGAGGGTGGGTGTGGTTCCTCCACCTCCACCGGGACACGCTGTTAGTAGTGGTATCAGACTCATGCTCAGAAGCCAGAATAGACGTTTCATACAAACCTCCAAGCTCAGCCGGTATGTAGGTTTCGGCTTGTAGCTAGAGGCTAACAAGTCCAGCGTTATATTGCCGTTACAGAATTGAGATTCGACAAGGCGATATTTTCAATGCACACGGCAAAGCATGGTTTTTGAAGGTTGTTTCACAAAATAAACAAACAATTAACGAGCCTACCTGCAAAAAAGTATTAGTGAATTTGGACGCTACTACCTCACGGCTAAGTGCTTCTAAGGTATGTTTGTCACTAAATCCGGCTCAGCGTCCATAGAGGTACTGCGACTCCAAGCGTAGAGCTGGTGGAATGGACTTTGGGAATTTCACAAACTCAATCTGGCGCAGCTTTTTCAGTTGGCCTCATTTACTGCGGCGGAACCGAGAAGTTGAACCGTCCATCGGTCTTGGTTCCGGCGGCGGTGGTTAAGACAACCTGGAGGCCATTTGGGCAAGAAAGGGTGAAACCTGCCTGAGCGTTGTTGACCCTGGGAAACAAAACACCTGAGCCCACATCCCCCGCGAGGGTGACTTGTGCAGCCTCGAGCTGGTCTTGGGAAGGCTGAACCGTAAAGGTAATGCCATACTCGCCTGTGCCTTTGGTCACCGCAGCAACATTTACCCCAGTGCGAAGCGAGCCGTCACCACGCACTTGCCCAAATGCACCCGGATTCCCACAGATCACCGTGCCGTCCGCGTTGACCGAGCGAATATAGCGGCCTTCCGAACAGGTTCCGCTTACACGGTTTTGCTTGCCAGGGAGCGGCCTCGAGGGCATCTACTGCCGTTTTGATGGCGGCAAAGTTGGCGTTTATTTTGGCCGCGCTGAGCACTTCTCCAGCGCAAAAAGGTATTGGGAATTGTCACTGCCGCAGCCCACAAGCCCGAAGCTACCAGGGCTGCCCCCAAAACGAAAAACTTGAGATTACTTCCTTTCGTGATACACACTCCTACGGGCCAAACTTGGTGTTGGCATCGTCAAACTTACACTCGCTGTTATCAAAAACCGCAGGGTTGGGGCATGCAGCACTGCTTCCTGGACTTCCACAGGAGGCCAGCAGGAGCAGACCAAGTACGAAAACCATTGCTATAAACCTCACACCTACCCCCTTTACGCACTCAGCCGCAAGTTGGTTATGGGCTAAGCTCAGGTGACAATAGCCAGGTACGCGTTATTTTGACGTTATTTTTTGGTATCAAACCTCGGTGGTCTTGCTGAGTGCCCAGACCACATAGCGGTTGTTTAGCAGGCGCTGCGCAAGATGGGGCGGGAGCTGGTGGGCCAGGTCGCGCAGGAGTTGTTGGCTCTCGCGCAGGAGTTCACCACCCCGCTGGTTACCCAGAGCCCGGGCCCGGATATAGAGCACCAGCGGCAGGTCGTAGATTCCCCGCGCCCAGTCGGCGCGCAGGGCGTAGGCTTCCTCCGAAAGTTGCTGGGCTTTTTTGCGGTTGTTGGCCCTCAGGTGCACCAGGGCCAGGGCGGCCAGGGAGCGGGCCGTGTGACGGTACTCCTTGCGGTCTCGCCAGAGTGCTACCGATTCGGCCAGGGTATCCCGACTGCGCTCCAGATCGCCTAGCTCGAGCAAAGTAAAACCCAGGTTGAACAAAGCATGCCCCAGCCGGGCTCGCTCGCCCATCTCGCGCAGGTCGCGCAGGGCAGCCTGAAGCTCGCCCTTTGCTTCTTCCAGACGGCCCGCCACCATCAGGGCGTTGCCGTAGTCGGAGCGCAGGAGGGCCAGGTCGCGCCAGGCCCCCACCTCGGCGGCCTCGACCACGGCCCGCTGGACAGTGGCCTCGAGTTCAGGTTCCAGACCCAGTACAGCCGCATTCAGCAGCAAACCCTGCAGGGCGTCCCACACCGCCCACCAGTCGCCCCGTTCGCGGGCTTCCTGGTACAGGAGTTCGGCCACCTGCAGGCTGTCCGCGTAGTCCCCCTTGACCCAGTCCACCATGACCTTATCGGCCCGTAAGCGCCGAAGCAGCAGGTCGTCGCGCAGTTCGGCGGCCAACTTAAAAGCCTGGGCATAGGTCTGGCTGTACTGCAACAGGTCGCCCAGCCGGAACCAGTAACCCGACAGGTTGCGCAAAGCCAGGGTTTCCATGGCCTGGTCGCCGATGTCGTGAAAGGCCCGGATAGAGGCCAGCAGCGGCTCGAGCTGTACATCGGGGTCACCCCCGCGGTACTCGAGCCAGGCCAGCTTAAAAAGGGCATGGCCCCGCTGCCAGGGGGTCTGGGCCAGGCGCAGGGCCTCCCGCGCCACCGGGATACCCTCAACCACCCGGCCCGAGGCCAGCGAAGCATCGGCGTCCAGCAAGAACAGGCGAAAGCGCTCATGGTCGCCCAAGCTGTCGGCCAGTCGGGCCATTTCCTGGCGCTCGGGAATCTGCGACTGCCCCAGTCTGATTCGGGTTTCCGCCGCTTCAATCAGCATGCGAAAGCGCTCGTGGTCAGGTTCCGTGGAAGGGCACAGCACCTGGGCGCGCTGGTAGTGTTCCAGGGCTTGCCGGGCCAGCGGCCCCCGGCGCAGGCTGCGCCCGGCCATCAGGTGGGCCACGTAGGCTTCGGCTCGCTGTCCGGCAGCCTCGAGGTGCGCCGCCAGTTGCGGTAGCGGGCCGGCCACCTCGCGTAGGGCATCGGCAATGCAGGCATGCAGCCAGCGACGGCGGGACTGACTCATCTCGGCCAACACAGTTTGCCGCACCAGCTCGTGTCGCAGGGTGTAGCCGCTGGGGTTGAGGCGCAAAAACCCGCTTTGGGTCAGGTTTTCCAGCTCGATGATGGGGGTTCCCAGGTGGCGCAACAGCCCCGCGGCCAGTTCGGGGGGCAGGGGGAAGTCGGCCAGTGCCATGGCCTGGAGGATGGGCAAGGCGTCCTCACCCAGGCGCTGGAGCCGCTCCAGCAGGGCCTCGCGCACACTGGGGGGCAGCGGCAGCTCACGGTAGTCGGAGGTGAAGCTGTCGAAGGGGGTATGCCAGGCCCCGGCTTCGGCCCGCAAGAGCCCCTGGTCGAAGAGGTAGCGCAGAATCTCGAGGACATAAAACACATTGCCCTCGGTAGCCTGAAACAGGCGTTCTGCAAAACGCTCGCCCCCTTCGCGCTGACCCGACATCTGGCGTAGCAACTGCACCAGTGCAGGCGGATCCATGGGCTTTAGCAAGCGTTGGAAGAGGCGGTTTTCTCGAGCAATTTCTTGCAAAATTTGACGCGCCGGCTGGTTTTTTTGCAAGGCTTCGGGGCGGGCGGTGCCCAGCAGGAAAAAACCCAGGCTGCTGGAGCGGCGCACCAGGTAGGGCAAGAACTCCAGGCTGGCCCAGTCCAGCCAGTGCAGATCGTCCCACAGCACCACCCCGCCGGGGCGAACGATGGCCTGCAAGGCCCGGCACAGGGCTTCAAAGAACCGTGCTTTGTGCAGGTTGCTGGGCGGAAGGCCCAGCTCGGGCAGCAGTTGGGCCAGTTCGTCACGCCAGATGGGCTCGAGGTTGTCCAGCTTATGGGCTTCCAGGGCTTGCCGCAGGGCCTCCAGCAGACCGCTAAAGCCAATGCCCTGCCCACTCTCACGCTGGCGGATGCGCAGGGTCTCGGAAGGGCCGGCTCCTACTTGGCGCTTGGCGTACTCCAGGGCCAGGCGGCTTTTGCCCACCCCGGATTCGGCCAGCAAAAGCAACAGGCCCCGCCCCCAGTGGGCCTCGAGCCAGGCCCAGTCCTCGCTGCGCCCGACCAGAGGAGGCTCGCTCAACATTTGGGCCACCGCCTGTTGCTGTGGGGGCAAGGGCTGCCCTTCGCGCACCTGCGCCCCCAAGGCCTGCGTTTGCAAGCTGGGCTCCAGACCCAGTTGATCCCGCAACAATAGCCGGTACTGCTCGTATTGCCGTATCGCCGCGGAGCGGTCACCTAGTTGCAGGTATAGGCGCATGACCGCCTGTTGCTCGGTTTCCTGTAGGGGATCTTCGGCGAGCAGCTTCTGGTAGACCTTGAGGGCCTCGGCAAGCTGGCCAGCTGCTTCCTGGCCGCGCGCCAGACCCAGCATGGCTTCCCGGTAGAGGCGCTCCCAGCGCTCACGCTCGGGAATCAGCCAGTCCCAGTAGCCCTCCGAAGCCTTGGGGTCGAGGCCGGCCAGAAACCCTCCCCGCCACAAGGCCAGCGCCTCCGACCAGGCCCCCCGGGCCATCTGCGCCAGAAAATCCTCGAGGTCGGTCTTTATGGATCCCAGCCCGATGTGCTGGGGGCTTTGCTCGAATACCTTTTCCCAAACGGTGTTCTTGAGGCGGAAAAGTTCCTGGCGAAGATTCCGTCGTACAGCTTCTTCCTCTCCCTCCCACAACAGGTCGGCCAGGCGCCCGCGCTCAACCACGCCACCCACCACTGCCAGGTAGGCTGCCATCGCCACCGCTTTGCGCGGCAGGCTCGAGACCAGTTTACCCTCCTGCCAGAGCTGGGGCGGGCCAAGCAAGCTGAGATAGAGGGCCATCCATTCCTCCCTTTATCTTGCTTTTGCTTCACGCTCGAATCGCACACAACCTCGATTTGTAGGTATTTGCTGGGCAAGGCTCGCGATGGTTTGTCGGTATATCAGTACTAAGCACCAGTCTAACCCCGTGAAGCAGTCACTTCCGGGTTATCTGCGCTACCGCAGACCGCCAGTTGCCACTGCGGGCCAGGCTGGTTCCGATAAGAACAGCGTCGAACAGCCCCTCGAGTTCGGCCAGTTGCGCCGGCTCGCTGTAGCCCGACTCGGCGACCAGCAGGCCGGCAAAGCCAGCCCGTCGGGCCAAGAGGCCCAGCCGGGGCGCCGTCGAGCGGTCAATGCTCAGGTCAATCAGGTTGCGGTTGTTGACCCCAATTATCGAGGCTCCCGCCGCCAGCGCGAGCTCGAGCTCGGCCTCGTGGTGTACCTCGACCAGAGCATCGAGGCTTTGGGCATGGGCCAGCTCCAGATAGGCCTGAGTTAGGGGGCCCAGCACCGCCACAATAAGCAGCACCGCCGACGCACCGAGTGCCCGGGCCTGGGCGATCTGCACCGGGTGCACGGTAAAGTCCTTTCGCAAAATGGGCAGATCCACCGCCTGCCGCACCTCGAGCAAGTCCTGATCCGAACCCGCAAAATAGTGCGGTTCAGTGAGCACGCTAATGGCCCGGGCACCGCCCGCAGCATACTCTCGGGCCACCTGAGCGGCCTCGAGTCGCACGGCGATTTCCCCCTGCGATGGACTTTTTCGCTTGACCTCGGCAACAAGCGATAAACCCGGCAAACGCAAAGCCTGTTGAAAGGAGGGTGGGCTGGCTGTGGGTGGGGTCCAGCGGAGGCCTTCAAGCTTCAGCACTTCACCATAACGCCGCCTGGATATCTCCCCCAAAACGCCGGGCACTTTGGATAGCTCTGGAACCATATGCATCATGCTACCCTTTTACAACACAGCCCGACATGACAATTTTCTGATACCCCAGATAGGATTCACGCCACTTTATTTTGCGCTTGCCTCATATTGGTTCAAGCACACCGAACAACGCTAGAGCTTCTTCACCCAACCCACGCAGCAGGGGCAAATCGTGTTCAGCACAGCGCTTGGGCTTTTGACCCCTAGAATCCCGGCGAAGTTTCTGAG
This sequence comes from Meiothermus sp., assembly GCF_026004115.1. Classification (NCBI taxonomy): domain Bacteria; kingdom Thermotogati; phylum Deinococcota; class Deinococci; order Thermales; family Thermaceae; genus Meiothermus; species Meiothermus sp. Next base: position 2,836,547 of record NZ_BPIM01000001.1, on the reverse strand, counting down.
CGTCCCTGCTTGCATATCACCTGAACCAAGCGCTACACCTCGAACCTATTTATGCAATTAGAGCACCCCATAGCCGAACTTAATCAAAATCACTGCACTTGGTATAACTTTTTTGCTACCATACAAGCTATGGAAGGCATCGTGCTGGCGCTGGGAGGTGGAGGGGTGCGGGGCAGTGCACACACGGCTCTGCTGGAAGTACTCACTGAAGCCAAAATCCCCGTCGCCGGGCTGGCGGGCAGCTCAGCGGGCGCACTGGCCGCTGCTTTGTACGCTTTTGGAATCACCGTTCATCACACCGAGCTAAGCGAATGGCTCAAAGACCCCGAACTCGAGCGCCTGCAAAAAACCGGAGCCTTGTACCAGGTAACCCGCCTGGTCGATTTCGTGCGGCGGCCCTATCTGGCCGAAGGACAAAAAATTCGTCAGGGCTACCGGGCCCTGTTTGGCGAGCGTCGCATCGAGGATAGCCCCATCCCGCTGGTCATCCAGGCCTGCGACTTCAACACCGGCGAGCTGGTTATGCTGCGGGCCGGGCCCGTAGCTGAGGCGCTGGCGGCCAGCAGCGCCGTACCCAGCATTTTTCCCCCTGTTCCCTGGCACGGGCGCTTGTTGGTAGATGGCGATGTGGCCGAAAAAGTGCCGGTCACCGCAGCCAAAGCCTTGCAGGCGGGGCCCATCGTAGCCGTGGATGTTTCCAATCGGGTTACGCCCACTGAGCCAAAAAGCGCTCTGGAAGCAGCTTTGCAAGCAGGTGAGGCCTCACGCCGTCGCCTCCTGAGCATGGCCCTGGCCCAGGCCGATTTAGCAATCTCGCTGGCTGCCGATCCGCCCATCGAGACCTTCGACTACACCAAGGCCGAACTTGCCTACGAACTTGGGCGCAAACGCGCTGAGGAAGCCCTGCCCCGCATTCGGCAGTTGCTGGAAAAACCCACCCTCAGCAAACCCTGGTGGTCACGCTTTGCTCAGCCCAAACCACAAGCGTCCAAAAGCAATCCCGTAGCCCACCAGCCCAAGCCCCAAAAACAACACCACCCCTAACTCAAATCCCATCCGCATCGCAAAAATTGCGGCTAGGCAGGCCGCCCCCAGCCAGAGCGCATCCAAAAAAACCTGCCGGGCCGGTTCAAGATGTGATTGCTTGCTTGCTGGACGGAATTTCAGCACCACTACAATCAGCAGTAAGAGGGCAAAAAAACCACTCACAGACCAGGTTATCCACTGGGGTAGCCCCATCAGGGTAGGTACAGCCAGCCAGGCCAGGGCCAGATGGGTCATTTGTAACGCCAGCGCCAGCCCGCTGAGCTGCACCAGGCCCCGCCGTCGCAAGGCCAGGGCTGACCTTGAATCCATGAATTCCGCCCAGTAAAGCTTCATGTCTTGCGCTCTTGCTACCGTTTTAGCAGATCACACATTCGCCTTAGCGTTCAGAGACGAAGGGTTGTATTGGGGCAGTTTGCGGTTTGAGCCGAGGTATATGGAGATTGCAAACCCAGGTTAGCCGCTTAACGGGCACCCCCTCGCCTCCCAGATGGTGCTAGCGCTCACCACATACCCCAAGGTTATTTCCTAAAACCGCCCTAGGCAGCAGCTCGACGCGCGTACCACTGCCAAAGGAAGGTCACACCCAAAATAGCAAGCCCGACGATTTCGGTGTTGGGGTTGTTGGGCATCAGCATGAACGCGGCGACCAGATATAGCAACCGCTGCAACCAGTTGGCGTTCCCCATCAAATATCCTAGCGTCGCTGCCGAAAAAGCCGTAAGCCCCAGGAGCGCCGTTACGATGATGCGACCGCCCTCGAGCACGCTCCCCACCCCAATCAAGAGTAACCCTGGATTGAAGAAGATCATGTAGGCCAGCAGGGCCGTTCGCAACTCGTAAATAAAGCCCTGTACACCTGTTTTGAAGGGGTCGCCCTTGGCAATGGCCGAGGCCGCGTAGGCCGCCAGCGCCACCGGCGGGGTAGAGTCGGCCATGATGCCAAAGTAGAAAGCGAACATGTGGGCCACAATTTTCAGGATGGGCACCTCGATACCCGAGAAGGTCAGCGAGCCATAATCTATGCCGTTCTGCTCAGCAATTTTAGTAATCACCGGTACTACCAGGCTGGCCATCACCACGTAGTTGGCTGTGGTGGGCAGGCCCATGCCCAGCACCAGGCTGATGAGCTGGGCCAGGAATAGGGCCGCCAGCAGATTCCCTCCCGAGATGGTCTGCAACAGATCGGTGAGACCGAAACCGATGTTGGTGATGAGCACCACCGCAATAATGATGCCAGCCAGACCGGTGGCAATGGCAATACCCACCATGTTACGCGCCCCGTTGGCAAAGCCCTCAATTACAATTTGCGCAAAGGAACGCAAACCACTACCCAACCCACGCCCTTCTCGCCAGGCCCGGTAGAGCTCCTGTGCGAGCGCAACGCCAATCATCAGGAAAATAGTGTTGAGCGCTGCCCGTTCGGGCGAAAGCTCAATTATTAGCAGGGCATAGAGCAAATAGCCCAGGGGAAACACATAGTGCAAGCCGGCCCGCAGCGTGGGCCAGAACCTGGGCAGCTCGGCCTTGGGCAAGCCCTTCAGACCCAGCTTGACCGCTTCCAGATCCACCAATATAAACAGCGTGGTATAAGCCAGCAGGGCGGGCACAACGGCCATCAAAACCAGCGCCGAGTAAGGCACGCCCAAAAAGTCCGCCATGATAAAAGCCGCCGCCCCCATCACCGGGGGCATGAGCTGCCCGTTGGAACTGGCCGCTACCTCGACCGCTCCGGCTTTCTCGGCAGAATAACCGGCCCGTCGCATGGCCGGGATGGTAAAAGTACCGCTGGTCACCACATTAGAAATCGAGGAACCCGAGACCACCCCGGTAAGCGCTGAGGAAACAATCGAGGCTTTGGCTGGCCCCCCACGCACCCCTCCCAGCACGCTAAAAGCCAGGTCGGTAAACCACTTCCCGGCCCCGGCCCGCTCGAGGATGGCCCCAAACAATACAAACACAAACACCGTACGCGCCGCCACCCCGATGGGCGTACCCCAGATGCTATCCGAAGCGTTCATGAAAAGCTGGCTCACCAGCGAACGCCACTGCACCCCCGCGTGCAACTGGCCCAATGCGCCCGGTAATTGGCCCTGAAACAAACCCTGCGGCCCAATCAAGGCAAACAGCATGAACACAATGGAAATAATCGGCATAGCCGGCCCCAGCGAGCGCCATCCGGCCAGCAGCAACATCAGGATGGTTAAGCTTCCCACCACCAGGTCGGCTTGATTGGCCAGGCCCCCCCGGACTTCAATCATGTCTTTGTATTGCCACATCACATATGCTGCCGAGAGGGTAGCGGTGATACCCAGAATCCAGTCAAAAAGTGGAATTCGGTCGCGACGGCTGCGTTGATTGAAGGGATACACCAAAAAAACCAGGGCAAAAGCGAAGGCCAGGTGGGTGGCCCGAAAAAACAGGGCATCCAGCGAGCCCAACCAGGTGGCCCAGACCTGAAATACACTCCAGCCTACTGCCAATCCCAGAATCAGCCAGCGAGACCAGTCGGTAGGCTTTCGCCCTCCCAACTCGGTCTCTTCTACCATTAGCTGGGCTTCGGCTTCTGGACTCTCCCTACTCATCCACAACCTCCTGCACAAAAAAGCTTAGGAATTGCGCGATATCAAACGATCCGGCTTGCATAGTTTTACACCCAAACCAGCTTGGCGTCTATTTTTGGTTTGGCTCTACGGGTTATGTTGTCAAGGGTAATGCTGCAAAATAAACCGGGGCCGACTCGATGGGCCGGCCCCAGCGCTTGCTGGCCTTATCGGATGATCCGCTTCTCCCGATAGAAGCGTTCGGCGCCCGGATGCAGGGGGATGGGAAGGTTACGGGCGGCGCTGTTTACGTTGAAGAAGCGCTGCAGGTTGGGGTGAATGCCCTTGAATTCGGGGTTGTCGAAGGTGGCCTTGAGCATGTTGTAGACCACATCGGCGCTGACGCTATCGGCCGCCAGCCACATCGAGAGCACCGCCACCGAAGGGGTGGTCACGTCCACACCACGGTAAATGCCGCCGTCGATGTTAAAGGCGCGATAGAAGGGGTACTTTTTGGCCAGTTCCTGCACCTTGCGATACTCCACCTCCACCAGCTGTACCCGGATGGTCTGGGCAGCCTGGCTAATTACCGAAGCCCCCAGGCCGCCGGTGAAGAAGAAAGCATCGGCACGGCCGTCTTGCAGGAGGGCCAGGGCGTTGTTGGGGTTAACCCGGATGGCTTCGCGCAGGTCATTGAGGCCCAGTCCGTAGGCCTCGAGCACCTGACGGGCGTTTTGTTCGGTACCCGAACCCACATCACCGATGACCACCCGCTTACCTTTCAGATCGGCAATGGTGTTAATACCGGCTCCGGCCCGGGCCACCACGTGCACCACTTCGGGGTACAGAATGCCCACAGCCCGGATGTTCTTGACCGGCTTGCCATCAAACGCGGCAATGCCCGTACCGTTGTAAGCATAAAAAGCAATGTCGTTTTGGGCTAGGCCCATCTGAAGCTCACCCGAGGCAATGGCGTTGATGTTGAAGACCGAGCCCCCGGTGGAGCGGGCGTTGGCCCGCACGCCGATATTAGCGTCGTTGACCAGCTTGGCAATGCCGGTCGCAACCGGGAAGTACACGCCCGTAGTGCCTCCGGAACCAATGGTGATGAAGGTTTGTGCAAAGGCAGAACCCGCCAGTGCAAGTGAGGCCAGTAGCAACAGTGTTTTTTTCATTTGATTCTCCTCCTTGGTAACCGGAAAGATTATTCCCTAGTGTCAGGGCGACGTCAACCTCTGAGGCCAACTTTTGCATGGTATGGGGTAAGTTGAGTTTGTGGCGAGATTACACATCGAGAAGCTGGTGGCCGGGGGACTGGGTCTGGCCCGGACACCTTCGGGAACAGCCCTGGTGCGCGGGGGACTGCCTGGAGAAGTGGTCGAGGCGGAGCTGCGGGAACGCAAAAACCACCTCGAGGGCCATGTTCGCAAGATTCTGGAGCCCCATCCTGCGCGTTACCTTAAGCCGTTACCCCCCTCGGCAGACCTACCCCTGGAATACCCAGCTCAACTGCCCATCAAGCAGGGGTTTGTGCAAGAGTCACTGGAGCGGATTGCCAAACTGAGCTTTGCGGTTTTCCCCATCCAGCCCTCCCCAACCTACGGAGCCGAGGAGGGCCTTTACTGCCGCACGGCAGCCCAGTATGCCCTGCACCCCCTGGGCGGCCTGGCCTATCGCCAGCCCAAATCAAGCGATCTGGTTCGGATTCCCCACGACCCGCTCATCGCCGAGCCCCTACAACCCGCCTTTGCGCTGTTGTCGGGCTGGCCGCTCTCCAGCCTCGAGGAAGTCGTGCTGCGCGGCTCCATCTACGAGGGCAGTGTGCAGGTAGGCATCATCGGCGGGCAGGCCCAGTTCTTCAAAAAAACCGCCCAGGCGCTTCTGCAAGAAGGTATCGCCGGGGTAATCTGGGGTGAGCCGAGCCGCAGGGGTCGTTTCCGAGGGCGTATTCAGCACCTGGGGGGCGCAAGCGGTCTTTTAGAAGATTTTGGCGGCGTCCTGTCTACGGTGAATGTGCAAAGCTTTGCCCAGGTCAACCCCAGGGCGGCGGGGCTATTGTTTCGCGAAGCCTCCCAAATTGTGGCTCCTGGCCGCAAAGCTGTGGAGCTCTATGCAGGAAGTGGGGTGCTGAGCCTGCACCTAGCTCCCCTATTTGAAGAAATTGTGGCCATCGAGATCAACCGTAGCGCAGTGGCGCGCGGCGAAGCCGACCGGGATCGATTGGGGGTACAAAACCTGGTTTTCAAACAAGACGACGCCAGGGTACTCACAAAGCACCTGCCTGCCGATTTGGTCATGGTAGACCCGCCCAGGGCCGGCCTCTCACCGGAAGTATTGAAGAGTCTGGCAGAGGGTCAACCGGCGCATATTCTCTATATCGCCTGCGACCCCGCCACCTGGGCCCGCGACGTGGGCAGGCTCGGGCAGGCAGGCTACCAGTTGCGTTTTGTTCGGCCCTACGACTTTTACCCGTTTACCCACCACGTGGAGGTCTTGAGCTTGTTATCGCGCCAAAACTGAAGCACTGCACCCTTGCACTTTGCCCCCCAATCTTCGACAATCGTTTTCGTGTTGGCCAAACGCATTATTCCTTGCCTCGATGTCCACGCCGGTCGGGTGGTCAAGGGCATCAACTTTGTGAATCTGCGCGACGCGGGCGACCCGGTAGAAGCGGCCAAAACCTACGACCTGGCCGGCGCCGACGAGTTGGTTTTCCTGGACATTACCGCTACGCATGAGGGCCGGGGTACTCTGCTCGAGATGGCCACCCAGATAGCCGAGCAGGTCTTCATTCCCTTCACGGTGGGCGGGGGTATTCGCAGCCTCGAGGACGCCCGGGCTTTGCTTTTGGCCGGGGCCGACAAGGTCTCGGTCAATTCAGCTGCCGTCAGGCGACCGGAGCTAATCCAGGAGCTTTCCGACCATTTCGGCAATCAAGCGGTAGTGCTGGCCATTGATGCACGACGGTGTGGGGCTTCCTGGGAGGTGTATGTGGCGGGGGGGCGCACCCCAACGGGCCTGGATGCGCTTAGGTGGGCCGAGCAAGGAGCCGCCCTGGGGGCTGGAGAAATTCTGCTAACCAGCATGGACGCCGACGGTACCAAAGCCGGTTTCGATATTGCTTTGTGCCGGGCAGTTTCGCAGGTAGTCGGCATTCCTGTCATTGCCTCGGGAGGGGCGGGCCGTAAAGAGCACTTTGCCGAAGTTTTGCAGGAAGGGGTAGCCGATGCGGCCCTGGCGGCCAGCGTTTTCCATTTTGGTGAGATTCCCATCCCAGAGCTCAAAAGCTACCTAGCCGAGCAGGGCATTCTAGTACGGATTGAATCCCCCCTACCGGCCAGTTGAGGGGTATTGGCAATCCACTCCCCACTCCCCGAAAATGAGTTCTGATGGTACGCCTATGAATCTTGATGATGTGCAATTCGACGCCAGCGGCCTGGTTCCTGTGGTTGTGCAAGACGCTCACACCGGCCAGGTGCTCACCCTGGCTTATGCCAACCGCGAAGCCCTGGAGCAAACCCTCAAAACCCGGCAGAGTACCTTTTGGAGCCGTAGCCGGGGCGAGTTGTGGGTTAAGGGTCTTACCTCCGGGCACACCCAAGAAGTGATTGAAGTGATTTTCGACTGCGACCAGGACGCAGTTCTATACAAGGTTATACCGCACGGCCCGGCCTGCCACACCGGGGCCGAGAGTTGCTTCCATTACCCCCTGACCCCTTCATCCGACCCATCGCTGGGTGAGGCGCTGGAGAAGGTGTACCGCACCATCAAAGAACGGATAGCCACCCTCCCCGAGGGTTCCTATGTGGGCAAAATGCACCAGGCTGGCCTCGATCGTATGCTCAAGAAAATCGGCGAGGAAGCCGGCGAGGTGATCATCGCAGCCAAAAACCAAGACCCTGAAGAGCTTAAGTGGGAGGCAACAGACCTGCTGTTTCACTTGCTGTTGGTGCTGGCCGAGCAAGGGGTTACACCCACCGACCTGGCCCACACCTTGTGGGGTCGGCACAAGCCATAGCCGGCTTATCCTTAGCCTGTGTTCTGGAAGTGCTACCAAAGCCAGTGCTTGAGCAAAGCTTGGTAAGCTTTGGGTATGCAACTGGAAACCGAAATGGACATTGAGCGTCTGCTGGTGCTCGAGATCGCTCGTGTTACCGAGCAGGCTGCCCTGGCGGCCAGCCGACTGGCGGGAATGGGCAAAAAAGACGAGGTCGACGGTGTTGGAACCGAGGCCATGCGGGAGGTGCTCTCGGAGCTGCCCATTCAGGGGCGGGTGGTCATTGGCGAAGGTGAGATGGACGAGGCCCCCATGCTCTACATCGGCGAAATTCTGGGCCGGGGTGGCCCCGAAGTGGATATCGCCGTAGATCCAGTGGAGGGCACCACCATCACCGCTAAAGGGCTTCCCAACGCCATTACGGTGATTGCCATCAGCGAAAAAGGTGGGCTGGTAGGAGCACCCGACATGTACATGCAGAAGCTGGTGGTAGGGCCCCCGGCAGCGGGCAAGGTGAGCCTGGACTTCCCTGTGGAGGCCAACCTGAGGATTATTGCCGATGCCCTCCAACGTAAGGTGGAAGACCTGGTGGTGGTTATTTTGGACAGACCCCGGCACGAAAAGCTGATCCGAGAGGTGCGTGAAGCCGGAGCCAGGGTCAAGCTCATTACCGATGGCGATGTGGTGGCGGCTGTATCGGTGGCCATTCGCGGTACGGGTGTTCACGTCATGATGGGCAGCGGTGGCGCACCGGAAGGGGTGCTGGCAGCAGCCGCGCTCAAGTGCATGGGCGGCGAGATTCAAGGGCGTTTCTTGCCCAGCAGCGAGGCTGAACTCGAGCGCCTGCGGTCCATGGGGGTCGACGAAAAGAGAATTTACCGCACCAACGACCTGGCCCCCGGAAAACAGATTGTTTTCTCGGCTACCGGCATCACCCATGGGGAGTTGCTCGAGGGTGTGCGCTACTTTGGCGGTGGGGCCCGCACGCACTCCATCGTGATGGGCTACCAGACCAAGGTGGTACGTTTTATTGACTCGATTCACCTGTTCGAAAGCGGCGCACGGGTCAACATACGGGTATGAAGCGATTCCCGTCAGAAAGAAACCAGGGCTGGCACAAGGCCAGCCCTGGGCTTCTATGCACCACTAAAAACCAATGTTAACGCCCACCGCTCCCCCCAGACCAAACGTGCTGGAGCCGGAGAAAAACAGCATCGGATGCACCTCAACGAAAATACCGATTAGGGGCAGACCCACGTTCAGATAGGTTCCGATTACCCCCCTGGCCCCCAGACCCCCACTGGTAGAACCCTGGGCCAGCAAGGATACGGTCGTGCCGGTCGCATAGAACAACCCTGCACCCGCATACAGGTCGGTCAGGGGCACCGTTACCAACACATCGGCACCACCACCCAAGGAGGCCGGGCTCCCTGTGAAGAAGTTGGCCCCCGCATACACCCGCCCATCCAGCACAAAAGGTACCAGCGGCAAGCGAAAGCCCGCATTAACCCCAAAAGGGCTACCGGCGGTTATCTGGACGCTCTGGGCGAAGGCCGGGGTGAGCAAAAGAACCATCAAAACTAGCCATTTACGCATAATCAAAACCTCCGGGATGAGTATACGGGTCGTTTCTGGCAGGTTGCTGTGATGGATGGCCGGTTTCTGAGTGCTTCCAAAGTTTTTCTGTCAAAATAACCTTATTCGGAACATACCTGGGCACTGAGCCTGTGGGGTGCAGTTTGGCAGTTGAGCTCTAGGGGTTCAATAAACACGCTATGGCACAGCTTAGAGGGTCATCCGACCTCATGCAATCCTGGAGTAGCTTTTGAGCCCTGGTTGTTATCCGGCTACCGGCTTTTGCAAAAGCTCTGCAATCTGCACCGCGTTCAAGGCCGCACCCTTGAGCAGCTGATCCCCTGCTACAAAAAAGTCCAGCCCGTTGTCGAATACCAGGCTTTTACGGATACGTCCGACCTCCACGTTGAACTTGCCTGTTGCGGTGAGCGGCAGAGGGTAGCGTTTGTTGGCTGGGTCGTCTACCAGGTCTACGCCAGGAGCATCTTTGAGCACTTCCCGGGCTGCTTCTGGGCTCACCGGGCGCTCAAACTCCACCGTCACAGCTTCGGAATGTACCCGCAGGGTCGGAACCCGAACTGCTGTACAGGAAACCTTAATCTGCGTGTCCTCCATAATTTTTTGAGTTTCCCACAGCACCTTCATCTCCTCTTTGGTGTAGCCGTTTTCTTGAAAAGCATCAATGTGTGGAATCACGTTAAAGGGCAAAGGGTAAGCGAAAGTCTTGTGTTCAACGGGCTGTCCCGCCAGGTACTGCCGGGTTCCGTGCAGCAGCTCCTCCATTCCGCTCGCACCTGCGCCCGATGAGCTCTGGTAGGTGCTAACAATCACCCGCTTGGCCCCAAAAGCCTTGTGAAGGGGATAAAGGGCCATTACCAGTATGGCTGTGGTGCAGTTCGGGTTGGCAATGATGTTTTTGTGACCCTGTATGGCATGGGCGTTTATCTCCGGTACAATTAGCGGCACCTCAGGGTCGTAGCGGAAAGCCGATGAGTTGTCAATCACCACCGATTGTTTGGCCCAGATGGGAGCGTACTGCTTGGAGATAGCACCCCCCGCACTCGCCAGCACCACATCCACCGGCAAGGGGGTCTCGGGTAGTGCCTCGATGTTCACTTCCCTACCACGAAACTTCAGGCTTTTGCCCGCCGAACGAGCTGAGGCATATAATCGCAGCTCAGAGACGGGAAAGTTGCGCTTTTCAAGCACACTCAGTAGTTCTTTGCCAACCGCTCCGGTAGCTCCAACAATTCCGATTCTCATGGCATCTCCTCTGAGAAACAAAAAACCCGCCAGGGTAGGCAGGCTTGGGCGACAACTCGAACGAGCTGTCGCCTAGGTAGTGGTGGTGGTATACCAAACCATCTGAAAAAACAATAAATGCAACTGCAGCAAAAGTCAAACGCAATAGGGGTAGGTAGCTTACAAAACCCCTGCGCTAGTTGCACCGATAGTCGTTGATACGATTATCCGGTACCTGCAGCCATACCACCCGTTCGGTAGGGGTCTGTGGAGAGGCCAGGCAGTTGGTGCCCCGGTCCACTGCGATGGTTTGATAGGCATTGGTACTGGCAACCGCCGGGCCAGGACGCGAGATATAGGTAGGCTGGGGCGGGGCGTCCCGCACAATCGCCTGGGTACGTTGTACCTGGCGGGCTGGGAAGAGCGCAGCCACTCCGCTCGAGCTGTCGTTGCCGGTCAGCAGATCGAAACTGGCCAGAACCAGCCCCGAGGGCTGAGGAAAGTCGCCGGTAGGGCGGCCCCGCAAGGCCTGCTCCACAAAATCGCGCCAGATGGGGGGGTTGACCATTGAGCTGCTCGGCTCGATACCTCCCATGCGCTGGGGCTTGTGGTCATCGCGGCCCACCCAGAGTGTGGCCACGAGTCCCCGGGTAGCGCCAGCAAACCACAGGTCTATCGCATTGTCACTGGTTCCGGTCTTGCCGCCCACAATGCGCCCTGGAATGCGGGCTTCAGCGGCCAAACTACTGCGGAAACCCGGCGGGACATCGTAGACGTAGCCCTTGAGCATGTCCCAAATCTGGTAGGCTACTTGCGGTGTCCAGAGCAGTACCTTTTTGGTTTCGGGCTCATAGATTACTCGGCCATTGTTATCTTCAACCCTCAAGACCAGGCGTGGCTCGACCCAATAGCCCCCGTTAACAAAGCTGGCGTAGGCTGCTGCCAGTCCAATAGGGGTTATGTCAGCACCCCCGCCAATTGAGTTGGCCAGTACGGCCATATTGCCGGTCAGGCGGAACCCGGCAGCCCGCAGCTTATCCCCCAAGCGCTGCACCCCAATAGCCTCGGCGGTGCGAATGGCCGGTAGGTTTAGGGAGCGATCCAGGGCATAGCGGAGGCTGACCGGACGATTCAAGAACTTCCCATCAAAGTTCTTGGGTCGCCACACCCCCCGCGGGGTAGGGTATTCTATGGGGGCATCTAGCACGGTAGTAGCCTGGGTCCAGCCTGCTTCCAGGGCCACGCCGTAGGTAAAGGGCTTGATAGCCGATCCAGGACTTCGCCAGGCCTGGCTCGCCCGGTTGAACTCACCTTCCGTACCAGGACGGGCCCCCACCATGGCCAGCACCTCGCCCGAGTTGGGCTCGAGGCCCACCATCGCCAACTGGGCCTGGTCGGGCAGGCGGCGGCCCACTACGGCCTTTTCGGCGGCGGTCTGCATCTTCAGGTCGAGCGTGGTGATGATGCGCAGCCCCCCCTGATCACGCAGCTTGTCAGAGCCAATCTTTTCCTTCAGGTAGCGCTGTACTTCATATACGAAATAGGGCGCCAAGCGCACATTGCGCTCCGGCACAATGCGCACACTGGGGTCTATGAGTTTGGCGCTCTTAAGGTTGCCACTGTCGTCGTAGGCTGCTTCCCAACCCTTGGGCACCAGCTTGTAGCGCCAGGCCGCGTCGGCGTCGGCCTGGCTGACCCAACCTTCTGTCACCATATTTTCAAGCAAAAACTTCATGCGACGCCGGGTGGAGGGGTAGTCCAGGTAGCGGGGGTTGGGCGCGGGTAACAATATGGCCAGATAGGCCCCTTCGGCCAGGTTGAGCTCGGAGGGTTCCTTGCCAAAGTAGGCTTGAGCGGCTGCCCAAATGCCCTGAGCGTTCCCCCCCCAGGGCACCACATTGAGGTACATCTCCAGGATTTCCTCTTTGGAGTAGCGCCGCTCAATCTGGATGGCCAGAGGAAATTCCTTGAGTTTGCGCTCGAGGCCGCTAATGCTTCGGCGTTCAAAAGCCAGGTCGCGCAGCAAAGTATTTTTGACTACCTGGGTGGTAATGGTCGAGCCCCCCTGCAGGTCGCCGCGCAAGGAATAGTACAGGCCCCCAAACAGGCGGATGAGGTCGATGCCGTAGTGCTTGAAAAAGCGCTGATCCTCCGAGACCACCACCGCGACGGCCGCCGCAGGCGAAACCTCGCTCAAACGCACCAGTTGCCGGGCAATGGCCCGTCCATCCTCCACCGAGGCCAGGTCGGCAATGGGAATGCCATCGCGGGTATAAAAGGTCGAGGTTGCGGTAAACCGCAGGTCGTCGAGGGTCTCGAGGCTGGGCAGATCGCGCAGCAGCAGCCAGGCCACATACCCTGCAGCTCCCGCTGCCCCCAAAAAACCGGCCATTAACACAACCCGCACAATCTGGAGCAATCTACGCACGGGAGTTAGTGTAGCAGTCGCAGATTAGAGTGTTTGTAATACCGATTCTGCCCAATGGTAACCAGGCCCTTCCCTGGGATATTGCCCAGACGAGATTCGATGGGTCATTTCGGAGGCCGCTATTTGCTTGGGCTATTCCATCGGCAACTGGGTAAGGCTTCGGCTACACGCTGGGCTGTTGCTGGGGAAGGTTGCGCAGGATGCTGGAAAGAGCCTTGCGATCCACCGGCTTGGAGAGAACATGCTCTACACGAGCAAATTCGGCAGTAAGCTTGGTACGATCATCGCTATCGCCAATGAAAAGCACCACAGGCACTTCCCGCAGGCGGCGGCTCATTTTCAGGCGGGAAGCAATAGAAAAGGGGTCAATTTCAATTCCATCATCCAGTACAATCGCCCGGGGTGTATGCGCTTTGAGGAAATCCAGACCCTCCTGGGCTTTCTCATAAAACTGGGCCTCAACGCCCTGCTCCTCAATAACCAGCTCGAGCAAGGCCCGCAGGGTCGGGCTCGAGGTAACTACCAAAACTTTGTCACTTTGCACAGCTTCCGCCATATATTCCATGATAGTAGCAGACCAGGAGCCAGGGTAACGCCCATATGTCACACTGGCCAAGCCAGACAGCAAAAACCCTCCGAACACGGCTCGGAGGGTTTGATGGCTGGGGCACGTGGACTCGAACCACGACCGACGGTTCCAAAGACCGTTGTCCTGCCATTAGACGATGCCCCAGCACGGAGCGGCCAGAACGGTTCCCCCACCTATGAGGTGCGAAACCCACAGGACAGCAAACGGTATTTTAGGGGTCTGGCCGCGATGTGTCAAACCTTTGGTCACTGCTGTTATACCAGATTCGGTTAGTTCGGCACCGGATGCGGCAAACTAACAGGGCCGAAGTTATCCGCGTAGCGGAGGGCGATACCGCCCCTTGGAAGGGAGTGCTCTGGGATTCAAAAAGATAGCCTCTGGGGGACTTTGGTTTGGATAATTATCTTTTTGCATCCGGTATAACTTGTTATGCGGCATATTTTGAACGCACGTTGATTGCTCATTGTTGCAATGTGCGGGTCATTTAGAGGGATCGTCGTGCATACCGGATTTCCTGGTTACCTGAGCCACTAGAGAGTCAATGTTGTACTTTAAAGGCATCTTTACCCGCACCCAGTGCAGCTTTAGGCATCTAAAGGTCGTACCAGGGAGGCGTACCCCGGTAGAGCTCGAGCGGCCCCCCCAACACTTCCGCTCGGGTGGCTTCCACCAGTGAGATGACCTGCGGAGGGCAGCTCTCCACACAAGCCCCACAACCTGTACAGGCCGACACATTCAGCTTCAAGACGTACTCTTCGCTCAAGCCCTCTACCGTATCGCGCTCGCGTTCAACCGCCTTGGTAGGGCACACGTTGGTACAGACCGGGCACAGTGTGCACCCTTCAGCCACAGTGATACGAGGCCACTGTACCTCCTGGGCCCGATAAGCTGCCACCTTGCGCAAGCGCAGCTCTGGAGGGAGTTCGGAGCGCTTATCTTCGTAGGGCTCCTCTGGCAAAGGCAGGTTGGGCACCAGCTCGGCAGCAGAACGCTTGGCCCCACCAAACATGGCCCCAAAAAACTCCCGGCGCCCCACCTCCGCCCCACGCAGCGCATCCTGCTGTATATGCACCTCGAGCCCTGGGAAATACTTTTTCCCCTCCTCCACTGCCCACCCTACCCGCTCGGGTATGGTAGGGCCCCCGATTTTGCAGTTCGCGCAGTCCCCATGAGCTAAGGTAAGCGGGCCATAACGGGAACCCGCTTCGGCCAGAACCCCTGGCGTGAGCTGTCCTAAACAGTGAGTCTCATCGCCAGCCCCAGGCGCTTTGGAGCAGCGGAGCTGACCCCGCCCCCGGTGTAGCTTCTCCTGAATGGGGCCAAGCGGGAACTCCAGCGCCAGACCCGGGCAAACAGCGGTGCAAAGCCCGCAGCTTGTGCACTTCACCTCGTCAATTTCAACGGTAAAACTTTGCAGGTTGATGGCCTGATGCGGGCAGACCTGCTGGCACTTGTCACATCCGCCTACGCTGTTGCGCTCGAGCAAGCAGCGCGGCCCGGTGTATTCCGGCGTCGGGTCGGTTAGTTTGAGGAAAGCCCCTACTAAATTGTCAAAAAGTCCCACAGCTAATAGGGTACAGGGTATGGGCGTTAGGGGCCAGGGAAGAAACTGACATTTGCAGAGTGCGCTAGACCCTCGAGGTCTCTTTCGGCATCAGATCTTCGATGGCCTTCATGAACTGCTCGAACTGGTCAAAGTCGAGCTGCTGCTCGCTGTCGGAAAGAGCCACCTTGGGGTTGGGGTGCACCTCGACGTGTACCCCATCCAGACCAGCCGCCAGAGCGGCCCTGGCCAGCGGGGCCAGCAGGTCGCGTCGCCCTGCGGCATGGGTCACATCCACAATCACCGGCAGATGGGTTAGCTGTTTGGCCAGGATGGCCGCCGACAGGTCAAGTGTGTTGCGGGTCCATTTTTCGTAGGTGCGGATGCCTCGCTCACACAAAATCACCTCGGCATTGCCCTGCGAGAGGATGTATTCAGCGCTGTAGAACCACTCTTCGATGGTCTGGGCAAAACCACGTTTGAGCAAAACCGGCTTGTTGGCCTTGCCCACCTCACGCAGCAAGGCGAAATTCTGGGCGTTGCGGGTGCCCACCTGCAGAATATCGGCATACTGCGGCGACCACCTCCACATCGCGGGTATCCATGACCTCCGTCACAAACACCATGCCGTTGGCATCGGCCGCCTGCCGGCCCAGCTTCAGGGCGGGCTCTCCCATCCCCTGGAAGCCATAAGGGGAAGTACGGGGTTTATAGGCGCCTCCCCGCAGTACCTTGATGCCATGGCTGGCCAGGAACCTGGCGGTAGTCAACATCTGCTCTTCCGATTCGATGGAACAAGGCCCGGCTACCAACACCTTACCTTGCCCAAAAACCACATCCCCCACCTTTACGGCGGTGTCCTCGGGCTTGACCTGCCGTGAATAGAGGAATTTCTGCTTGTCCTGCTGCTCTTCTAAGTCCAGCGAGGCTTTGAAGATTTCCTTAAACAGCCGCTTAATGGTCTCGGCAGGGTAGGGGCCGGGGTTTTCCAGGGTGAGGTAGGCCAACATTTCATCTTCGCGCTTGGGGTCGTAATGGGCCAGCCCCAGCTCGGTCTGTACCCGCCCAATCTCGCTCACCAGCTTGCCCCGCTCGGAAAGCAGTCTGAGCAGTTCGCGGTTGATCTGGTCTACTTCCTTACGCAGGTCTAGAATGCGCTGATCCATGAACCCAATGGTATACCAAGCTGAACGTTTTGAGGCAAGCCCTTCTGTACGGACTGAGGCAAGCCTCCAGAAAAGTCCTGTCCTGAAGACCTTATGTATGTTCGACTATAGCAACCCAAAACCAGTGCTAAACGGCACCAGCTTCAACCTCTTTGGGGCGCCCTCGCTCGGCCCACTTGACCAGCAGAATCGAAAAACCGTAGAGCACCATCAGGGGGATGGAAACCAGGCTAAGGTTGACCACATCCACCGTAGGTGTAATGAGGGCTGCCAGGGTAACGAGAAGCACCACCGCAATGCGCCAGTTGCTCACCAGAAAGCGGCTGGTAAGAAATCCCAGACGGGCTAGCAAGTAGCTCACCACCGGCATCTCGAAAAGAATGCCCATTAAGGCCAGGAACGTAACCACCTGACCCATGTACATCCCGATGGAGATTTGGGGTGTGACCACATCCCCCAAAAAGCCCAGCAAAAAAGGCACGGCAAAGGGCAGGAGCACAAAGTAGGCAAACACAGCCCCCAGGGCAAAGCTAAAACCCGCGCCCAAAATGAAGGGAACCGCCAGCCTGCGCTCGTGCGCGTATAAACCAGGCGCAATAAAGGCCCAGATCTGGTAAACGATAAAGGGCAGGGCCAATGCCAAACCACCAAAAGCCGCCACTTTGAAAGCTGTTAGGAAGGGCTCGGTAATGTTCAAGACGATAAGCTCGGCTTTGAGCGAAGCGCTTGCATTGTAGGCATCCAGTGGGCGCCGCAAGGCCTCCAGGATCTGTACCCGAAAGGTAAAAGCCACCGCTGTCATCACGGCCCAGGCCACAATGGCCCAGATCAGGCGGTTTCGCAGTTCCTCCAGGTGTTCCATCAAAGGGGCTTCACGCATGGCAGTCCCCTTCAGGATTTAGGCTCTTCCCTGGCCTCGAGGGGTTTCTTGATCTCCTCCAGAGGCTTGCTGATTTCTTCCTTGATTTCTTTGAACTCCTTCACGTCGGCGGCTTTTTCAAACTCCTCACGGATGCTCTTGGCGCCTCGCTGGAACTCACGGATGCTCTGCCCAAGGCTGCGCCCCAGCTCGGGCAGCTTGCGCGGGCCAAACAGCAGCAAGGCGATCAGCAAGATAATCAAAATTTCCGTCATTCCCAGGTTCATAGCTCACTCCCAACCTTAGTTTACTCCGTTGGTTGAATTTCATCTGAAAGGTTATCTACCCTGCATCAAAAAAGCGTAAAAAATAAGGGGTCTACCAAAAAGTTTCTGGAACCCAAGGAGATCATGGGGTACCTCAACCCTCTCCCCGTTTGCGTTTCATGTAACCCTCAATGTTTCGCTGGCGCTCACGGGCAATGGCCAGTGCGCCCTCGGGTACGTCTTGGTTGATGCCACTGCCTCCGGCAATAAACGATCCGTCAGCCAGTGTTACGGGAGCAATCAAGACGCTGTTGGAGCCCACAAACACCCGCTTACCGATGGTGGTTTTGTGTTTGCGCTGGCCATCGTAGTTGGCGGTAATCACCCCAGCACCAATGTTGGACTCCTCCCCCACCTCAGCGTCGCCCAGGTAGGCCAGGTGCCCGGCTTTGGCCCGCTTACCCAGGCGGGCATTTTTTAGTTCGACAAAGTTGCCCACGTGGGCCCCCTCTTCCAGGTAGACCCTGGGCCGCAGGCGGGCAAACGGCCCGACATCGGCCCCGCTCGAGACATAGGCCTCGTCGCAAACCGTATGCGACTTAATCTTGCCTCCGGCTTCCACCACCGTATCGGTGAGCACAGCATAGGCCCCGACCTCTACCCCCTCGCCCAGTCGGGTTTGGCCCCGCAGAATCACCCCCGGCCACAGGGTTACGTCGGGCGCCAGCTCCACGCTGGGCTCTATGTAGATGGTCTCGGGCTGAATCATCCGCACCCCGCGGTTCATCCAGTCGGCCCGCAGGCGCTGGAGCAACACCCTTTCCACTTCGGCCAGTTGGGCGCGGGAGTTCACCCCCAGCAGCTCACCCGTGTCCTTAGACTCTACCGATGCAACCTTCTGACCCGCCTCGCGGTAAATACGAATCAGGTCGGGGAGGTAGTATTCGCCAGCAGCATTTTGATTCCCAACCTGCTTTAGTTTTTCCCACAGGCTGGGGTCAAAACAGTAGACCCCGGGGTTGATCTCCTGAATGGCCCTCTGCTCAGAGGTGGCATCCTTTTGCTCCACATTGCCCAGAATTTGGCCCTGTTCGTCTCGAAGGATGCGCCCGTAACCGGTGGGGTCGTCGAGCCACATGGTGAGCAGGGCCATCCCGGCCCCCTCGGCCTGCATGGCAGCCACCAACCCCGTAAGGGTCTCGACCCGGGTGAGAGGGGTATCGCCCTGAGTTACCACAACGGGGCCCTGGAAGCCAGCCAGCACAGGCTGAGCCTGGGCCAGGGCGTGGGCCGTGCCCAGTTGTTGCTCCTGCACCACGAAGCTCAGGTTGGGGTAGCCCTCAAAGGTTTGACGCACCTGCTCGGCCCCATGGCCGATGACCACCACCACCTTTTCGGCGCCGCTGGCAAACGCTGTATCAATGCAGTAGCCAACCAGGGGTTTTCCCAGCAAGGGGTGCAGAACTTTGGGCAGTTTGGACTTCATGCGGGTTCCCAGGCCCGCTGCCAAAATCACCACAGCATGTGCCATATCTCTCCGATTGTATTGCCAAAAGGGGGGCTCGAGGGTCTATTTTCCCGTCACGCAAACTCGAGAGTCTGGAATCAGAACAGCCTCTAACGTTTTTTATGCCTTTTGGAAGGGCCAGGCTTGGGCGCTGGCCCCGCCGGAACCAACCCTGGCGGGCTGGGAGGGTTCTCGCGCTGCCCCTTCCATCGCATTAGGAAGAAGATAGCCACAATCGTCAGCGGGATGGAGATAATCTGGGTCGCGGTAAAAAGTCCGATACCAGCCTGCTCGTTCACATATGCCTTAATCCACAACGGGTTGAGACGGAAGGTCTCCTCGAACACCGAGCGCAATACGCTATACCAGAGCACAAATTGCCAGAAAACATAGCCATAGGCCCGGTTCTGCCGCAACCAGTAGATGGACAGAAGGAGTAACACCACCCCAATCAAGACCCCATAAAGCTGGGTAAAGTGAACCGGGCCGCGAACAATGGCCTCTGGCGCACACCGAACCACCTCACTGATATCGTTGATGCCGGGGCACACCCCAGGAAATCCGCTGGCCGAAGCAGGCCAGGTAAACCCAATGGGCCAGTTGGTCAGGCGCCCCACGGTGTCGGAGCCGTTCATGATATTGCCAAGCCGTCCCGCGGCAATACCAATCGCAATGCCCGGCACCACTGCATCGAGATAGGCCCAGACCGGTATTTTACTGCGGTAGTGGTGGTAAATAAACGGGATCAGACCACCAATAATGGCACCGTGGAAGGAAAGACCCCCTTGCCAGATATAAAGGGCCGAAACTGGATTGCTGCTAAAATCGCCCGGACTGGTAATTACATAACCCACCCGGGCCCCAATAACCCCCCAGATTACAGCCCAAAAGGCAATTTGTTCAAAGCGGTCGGGGTCAAAACCCCAACCTTTCAGAATTCGCTTAGCAATCTCAAAGGAAGCAAAAATCGCCAGTACCAGAAAAAGCCCATACCAGCGTATTTGCAGCGAACCGATTTCGATCAGGATTGGATCCATTCAAAGCCTCCCAGCTATAAAGATAATTTCCTTGATAAGCGCTCGGGAGTAAACTTGCCCTCGAGCACAACCTTGCCCTCTTTCAGAAGCACCGGAACCCGGAAGGTATAGGTCTTTTTCAGGTGCTCATCCGCATCCACGTCCTGAAAGGTATACGCGATACCCTGTGCCGCCAGCAAGGCCTCGGCTTCCTCGCAGAGGTGGCAACCTTTTCGACTGATGAGTACATACCCCATCTGAAGACCAAGTATAGCCCGTACAGTCCAAAGACATGGAAAGAAGCTCGAACAATATCTCAAACACCAGAAGAATTGCCGAAAGCCCAAGCTGAATACGAGACCGAAGAAAAACTTGACTTTCTACCTGAGACGCGCAAAACAAGCTTGTGCGAGCGTAAAGCAAAATCCTCCAACCAAGCCAACCGAGGCCTAAAAAATAGCCCGGATGACCAGAAGGCCCATCAACAGGTGAATCAAAAACTTGCCAGCCAGCCCTCCCAACAGGCCCAGTACAGCCCCCCAGGCCCCACGCAAGGCAGCCTCGGCAGTGCGACCCGCTACCAGTTCGCCCACAAATGCGCCCACAAAAGGCATCAGAAACAACCCCAGCGGAGGCAGGATAAAAATACCCAAAATACCCCCGATGAAAGCACCCCACACCCCCTGACGGCTGCCGCCGAAGTGTTTGGCCCCCAACGCACCCGCAATATTGTCCACCAGCGAAGACAAGA
This sequence comes from Meiothermus sp., assembly GCF_026004115.1. Taxonomy (NCBI): domain Bacteria; kingdom Thermotogati; phylum Deinococcota; class Deinococci; order Thermales; family Thermaceae; genus Meiothermus; species Meiothermus sp. The sequence continues at coordinate 2,816,021 of NZ_BPIM01000001.1, read as the reverse complement.
CCGTCAAAATGGCCAGAACAATCCAGACCGACAGGGAAATCTCGCTAAACCCCACCAGCAGTTCGTGCAGCAAGGCCATACCGATGATGATGAACCCGGCAGGCACCACCGGGATGAAGGTGGCCAATAGCGCCACCAACCACACCACCACAAAAAGCCAATCAGCAAAGGCATTCACGAGCCTGAGTGTAGCAGCCTTGGATGAGAAGAGGGGCTCGATATTGTGCCAGACTGAGCTGACCAGATCCCTGAGGCCCGCTTACTCAGCCGAGTCAAAACACAGTACCCCCATTTGTGGCAGGTAGATACATTGCAAACACGCTGTCATACCGGATTCAAAAAGATAATTATCCAAACCAAAGACTCCCAGAGGCTATCTTTTTGAATCCTAGAGCACTCCCTTCCAAGGGGCGGTATCGCCCTCCGCTACGCGGATAACTTCAGTCAGGTTAGTTCGCTGCCATACGGCGACGAACTAACCGAATCTGGTATCAGAACACTCGGTCAGCGCACCTCGAGGTGTGGTAAAACCCTTGTATGAGGGTACCGGTGAGGGAAAACCTATTCAAGAGTCCCGCCGGCCTTAAACTCTTATAAATATGGGTGTCAGACTCCGCCGCTACTTCCTGACCGGTCTGCTTTCCACGCTTCCCATTGCCGTGACCGTTTATGTCCTGGTGTGGGTCTACAACTGGTCGAATAACATCATCGGAAGTATCTTGCGGGCCGTAGATGCCGAACCCTCACGGTGGTTGTTGCCTTTCTTACCGATTTTGGGGATTGTCGCAACCCTGGGACTCGTGGCACTGGTAGGGGCGCTAGCGGGCAACTATGTTGGCCGTCTAATTTTCGGGGCCATTGATCGTAGCATCAAAACCATCCCGCTTATACGCGAGGTGTACAACGCGGTTCAGCAAATATCTCAGACCTTGTTGGGGCAACCAGAAGTTCAATTTCAGCGAGCAGCTTTGGTCGAGTATCCACGAAAGGGCGTATATATTCTCTGCTTCATCGCCAGTCCAGAGGTAGGTAAGAGGTTGTCACCTTTACCAGAGGGTTATACCGTGGTACTGGTTCCGACCAGTCCTGTGCCAGCCTCTGGCATGGCCGTAATTGTTCCAACAGCTGACGTGATCCCGCTCGATATAAGCATCGAAGATGCGCTGAAGTACGTGGTCTCCGCCGGCTTTATCTTGCCAGACGGAAAGGCCAAACAACTGGCTGAAAGCAGGTCTATAGCTAAATCTGGAACCTAACGCAAACCTCGAGATTCCCCCGGGTTATCATCAAACGCCTGCTGGGCCTGCTCGAGGTAGTGCAGCAAGGCCGCTAGATCGGGGAAGTGCTCTATCTTCCCCCCATCGGCAGGCTTGACGGATGCCTTCACGGTGCCATCGGGCCCTTGCCACATTCGAACAATGAGTGTCACCGCCTTCGGGCGCATGACTTCCTCTTTCATGTCCCATAGGCTAGCGGCTCGAGCGTTATATTCGCGTTACGATCAATCACTCATTTTTTCCCCCAGCCCTTGCCCCATACCCCCTGATCAATTCCCCGGTCATCTGTCCCGCCTCGGCAGCGCTAGCATGGGTTCATGGAAACCATTTCACGTACGGGCAAGGCCCTGGGACGCAGCGAGGTAGAAAAGGTCTATCAAAGCAAGCTGGTTGACCTAGAACTGGCCGCCGGAATGGTCAAGAGCAACTCGAGGATCTACGTCTCGGGGAATGCTGCCACCCCTACTCCCCTCCTGGAAGCCCTGGCCCAGCGGAAAGGCGAGTTGGAGAACGTTGAACTGGTTCACGTGCTTCAAATGGGCTCCGACCCCTTTCTGGCCCCCGAGATGGAGGGCCACTTTCGCCGACGTTCGCTATTTGTAGGTCCCGCCGACCGGGAGGCCGTCAACAGTGGGCGGGCCGACTATGTACCGGTTATGCTGCATCAGGTTCCTTGGCTATTCAAGCGGGGGGTTTTGCCCCTGGATTATGCCCTGGTGCAGGTTTCGCCCCCAGATGAGTTTGGCTTTGTCAGCCTGGGTGTAGAAATCATTGCAGCAAAGGCTGCAGTAGAGAATGCCCGCCGGGTCATTGCACTGGTTAACCCGCAGATGCCACGTACCCTGGGAGACACCTTTGTGCACGTCTCCAAATTTGCCGCCTTTGTGGAGGTGGACTTTCCCCTACCGATGTTACCCAGAGACACTTTTGGAGAGGTCGAGGCCAAAATTGGCAAATATGTAGCCGACCTTATTGACGATGGCTGTACCTTGCAGATGGGGATTGGCACCATCCCCGATGCTGTGCTGGCCAACCTAATCGGACGGCAAGACCTGGGCATCCATACCGAGATGGTTTCCGATGGGGTGATGGAGGCCCTGGAAAAAGGCATCGTGACCGGACAGCGCAAGAGCCTGCTGCCGGGCAAGGTAGTGGGTACCTTCGTGCTGGGCTCCGAACGGCTTTACCGCTTTGTGCACAACAACCCCCTCTTCGAGATGCGACCCGCCGATTGGGTTAACGATCCCTTCAATGTAGCTCGTAACGACAACATGGTTGCCATTAATTCAGCCCTCGAGGTAGACCTCACCGGTCAGGTCTGCGCCGATTCCATTGGCACCCGTATCTACTCCGGCTTCGGTGGGCAGCTCGACTTTATCCGAGGGGCAGCAGCCAGCAACAGTGGAAAACCCATCATTGCGCTGCCCAGCACCGGCAAGAACAACACCTTGAGCCGTATTGTTCCCCTGCTCAAACCCGGCGCAGGGGTTGTGACAACCAGGGCCGATGTCCACTATGTCGTGACCGAATATGGGGTGGCCGAACTCTTTGGCAAGAGCCTACGCGAGCGGGCCCAAGCCCTTATTAGTATTGCCCACCCCAACTTCCGCGAAGAACTTAGTAAAGCCGCTTTCGAGCGTGGGCTGCTGCCCAAAAGCTTCCCGGGTTTTTCGCCCATATGAACCAGCTTCGGTTGATTCGTTACCCTTCAGTGACGAACTAACAAGGCCGAAGTTCTCCGCGTAGCGGAGGGCGATACCGCCCCCTGGAAGTTATCCGCATAGCAAAGGGCGTAAGCCCCTTTGGAAGGGAGACGCTTTTTTTCGCCGACCGACAGGAAGGGGTGTGCTTTAGGATTCAAAAATTCAGCCTCTGGGATTTATTGCATTTGAGAACTGTCTTTTTGAACCCCGTATGAGACCCCACAAGAAATGCCAAAAGAGACGTTTGAGACTGGTTTTTCATCTACACTTCAAATCCACCCCGTGATTCCTGCCCTTGACAAACTACCAGCCCTTCGTCCATATACTGAGCCGTATGCCGGATTCGACCCTGATTGTTGTGGAGTCACCCGCCAAGGCCAAGAGCATTCAGAAAATGCTGGGGGCAGGCTATGAGGTACGGGCCAGCAAGGGCCACGTAGCCGACCTGCCCGAACGTGAGTTGGGTGTTAATCTTGAAGCAGACTTCGCACCGCAGTATGAAGTTAAAAAGGATAAGCAGCCGGTAGTGGATGACCTCAAAAAAGCCGCCCGGGGTAAGCGGGTGCTGATCGCTACCGACCCCGACCGAGAAGGCGAAGCTATTGGCTGGCATGTGGCCCGGCTGCTGGGGCTGAATCCCCAAAACCCCTTACGGGTCGAGTTTCATGAAATCACCCCCAAAGTCGTGCGGGCGGCGGTACAACAGCCCCGGCCCATTGACCAGAGCCTGGTAGATGCCCAGCAGGCCCGGCGGGTGTTGGATCGGTTGGTAGGCTACCAGCTTTCGCCGGTGCTCAGCATGGAGTTTCGGCGCAGAGCGCTGTCGGCGGGGAGGGTGCAGTCGGTGGCACTCAGGCTACTGGTGGAGCGTGAGCAGGAAATTGAAGTTTTTGTGCCGCAGGAGTACTGGACGCTGGAGGGGCAGTTTGAGTCGGAGGGCCAGAAGTTCAAGGCCATGCTCTACAGCGTGGGACAGGAGCGGGTGCAGAGTGGCGAGAAATTCCTGATTACCAACGAAAGCCAGGCCCGGGCGGTCGCTCAACAGGCCCGGGCGATCAAGAACTACCAGATTAGCAGTATTGAACGACGGGAGCGCCGACGCAACGCTTCCCCACCCTTCATTACCTCCACCCTCCAGCAAGCCGCCAGCAGCCGCCTGGGCTGGACGGCCAGCCGAACCATGCGGGTTGCGCAAAAGCTGTATGAAGGTGTGGATTTGCCCGAGGGCACGGTTGGCCTTATCACTTATATGCGCACCGACTCGACACGGGTCTCAGAGGAAGCCCTCACCGAGGTGCGGCAATTCATCCCCAGCCACTTTGGACCTGGCTACTTGCCCGACAAACCAAACACCTACGCGGGCAAAAAGGCTGTCACTACCCAGGATGCCCACGAAGCCATTCGCCCCACCTCGGTCACCCGAACCCCCGATTCCGTCCGGAAGCACCTGGAAGACGAGGAGTTTAAGCTTTACCAGCTCATCTGGCAGCGGTTTGTGGCCTCACAGATGACCCCTGCCATCTTCGACCAGACCACCGTGAACGTGACCGGCAATGAGCTGGTCTTCCGAGCGGTGGGGTCGGTGCTGAAGTTTGACGGGTTCTTGCGGGTCTATGGGCGTGAGGAAGGCGACGATGCGGAGAACCTGCTGCCTCCCCTGCGAGAAAACGCTGCGGCCAGCCTGCTGGACCTGAAGCCCGAGCAACACTTTACTGAGCCTCCCCCGCGCTATACCGACGCCAGCCTGGTCAAGGTGCTTGAAGAAATGGGGATTGGGCGGCCTTCAACCTATGCCCCGACCATTGATACCCTCGAGCGCCGTGGCTACCTCGAGCGCTCCGGCAAATCGCTCAAACCCACGCCGCTGGGGCGCGAGGTGACGGGTTACCTGGTGCAGAGTTTCCCCGACGTGGTGGCCTATGACTTCACCGCCCAGCTCGAGACCCGCCTCGACGATATCGAGGCCGGCAAAGCCCCCTGGCCCAAGGTGGTGCGAGAGTTCTACGAGCCTTTCCTGAAGGATTACCACAAGGTTCCAAAAAAACTATGCCCAAAGTGCGGGCGTCCTTTGGAATTGCGGGTCTCGAGGTTCGGCCAGTTTCTGGGCTGCACCGGATATCCGGATTGCAAGTACACCGAACGGCTGGAGCTCAAGAAGGAACCTGAGCTCATCGGCGAGGCCTGCCCGGCCTGCCACGTAGGGCAACTGGTGCGCCGGCACGGGCGTTATGGTACGTTCATTAGCTGTAACCGCTATCCAGAGTGCAAATACACCCGCGACGAAGCCCCTTCGACCGGCATTGAATGCCCCAAGTGCCATGCAGGCGAGGTGGTGCAAAAAACCAGCAAGCGGGGCAAGCCCTATTATCGCTGCAGCAACCAGAGCTGCGACTTCCTAGTTTTTGATCCGCTGGTAGCTGAGAAATGCCCCATCTGCGGTTGGAATGAGATGGCCAAGGGCCGCTCGGGTAAGCGAGTCTGCTCCAACCCCAGTTGCGAGCGCTATGGCGGCCCCGATCTACAAGCCCTGAACGAGCGTCGGGCCGAGCGTGAGACCAGGGGCAAATTAAGAGCCAGGGGCAAGCGTGTCGCAAAATCCACCGAACAACCCGCTTCCTGGGCCGACCTCGAGCCCCTCATCGCCCAGCTCGGCCTCCCACCCGACCAGGCCGAGGTAGCCCGGCGCACCCAGGGCCAGCAGAAGGCTGTTACAGCGGTGGCTAAAGAGCTCAACCTTCCCGAAGAAGCCGCCCTCAAGCTCTTCCGCCAGGCCATGTTCAAGCTGCGCATGGAGTACGGTAAAAGCAAAGCTGATCGCAAGGGAGAGGGGCCTAAGGTGAAAGCCAGAGCCAGAGGTAAGGCCAAAAAAACGAAACCCAGCCAACCCAGTGCAACCTGGGCCGACCTCGAGCGCTTTATCGGCCAGGCGGGCCTGACCGCCGAACAGAGCGATATCGTTCGCCGCAGCAAGGGACAGCAAAAAGCCGTGGCCGAGGTTGCCAAAGCCCTGGGCAAATCGGAGGACAAGGCCCTCAAGCTCTTCCGCCAGGGCATGTTCAAGCTGCGCATGGAGTATGGCAAAGCCCGTAAGGAAGCGGTCGGGGCCTGAGGCCCGCCAGCCACGCCCTGCCCTACCATGAAACTCCATCTTGTGCGGCTGGCCAAAAGGCTGGGAGAAGCCCGGTTCCCTGGCCTCGAGGGGTTTCGCGCCTATCTGCTCACCCAGCCCGAGCAGGTAAGCGAGGCCCGCTTGTATCTTTTGCTCGAGGGGGAAGTAGTAATCGACCTGCCCGACCAAAACTACCTACACCTGCGCAAGGGGGAAGCCGCCCACCTCCAGCAGCCTCATCTGATCTCCCCCATTGACCCCAGCGTAATCGCGGTTTGGGAACCGAAGTAAGGCGTTCCATTGCAGTTCCCTAGGTTTTTCGGCGAATCTCCATCAGCAACCGGTTCGCACAGCATTTTGAATGCGGGATTACCACTTTCAGTTACAGAACCACTCTAATCCTGAAAAGGTAGTGCCTCGGCCTCAAAGCTCCTGGCCCGCAGACGCTCCCAGGGAAGTTCGTCCAGGGGAAAATATTTGTCAGCCTGCTGGGCCAGGCGGTACGACGAGAGCACTTGGAAGGTAGTATTCTCGGCCTGCTTGCCCATATCCTGAATGACCTTGAGCACCTCGGCAAAATCACCATCACCCGAAACCAGCACCGCCACATCGTAGGCGTCGGCATAGGCCAGCTTGAGCATGTCTATGGCGATCTGAATATCCACACCCTTTTCTACAAAACCCTCGCCGCGGCGCTCCAGCCGACCCAGCCGTACCATGACATAGGGCACCCGCTTCAGATAGTTCAAAAAGCTCTGGTGAGCTTTGGCCGCCGGGTCTTCGCTGGGCAAAGGCGCATTGTAATAGTAGGCCCGCAATAACGAACGCCCCGCCGCAAGCGCCGAGACAAAAGCGACAAAATCCAGCCGATAGTCGGTTCCTAGCGTGGAAACCAGACCTTTGTACAGGTTGCTGCCATCAATAAACACCGCCACGCGATCCATAGTTGCCGCCATGATAGAGGGCTATAAAAACTAGCACCGTATTGTCCAGCTATTTTGGGGGTTTACGTGACCTTGAATGTGTTTCGCCAAGCACTATTTTTTTGCCATGCTCGAAAACGAGCAGGCGTCGGTTCGGTCTGTTGACCAGGAGACCGGAGCCGAAGGCCAAGAGCAAGTCCCTGTGGGGTTGATCCATAGTTTGAGGCCGTTGACAAACGCCTTAAGTCCGAGGGAAAGCGCCAAAAACCGGCTACGATGGGCCTGAGACATTCTGCTTGAACGCCTGCAAAATACCCAACACCTCATCTATATCGGCCTGGGTGTGTTCGGCAGAAACCTGGAAGCGGATGGAGTCTTCACCTTTGGGTACGACTGGATACACGATGGCCGTGGCGAGAACGCCGCGCTCGCGCAGATAGCGTACCAGGCGGTTGGTTAAGGCTCCATCCCGCAACACCAGTGGAACTACCGGATGTGCCCCCGGAAAAGACTCGTAGCCCAGGGAAAGAAGCCCCTGGCGAAAACGCTGGGTCATGGCTTGCAGGTGGCGCAAGCGCTCCTGACCCTCTGGGGCCTGTAGCAGTTCCAGCGCGGCCCTGGCGGCAGCGGCCTCGCCGGGGGTGATGGGGTTGGAGTAGATGTACATGGGCGAGGTTTCCCGCAAATAGGCAATCAGGCTGCTGGGGCCCACCACATATCCTCCGTTCACCCCGAAGGCCTTGCCCAGCGTCCCAACCAGGATATCGGCCCTGGCGGCAGTGTATTCCTCGGTGCCCCGTCCTGTGGGGCCAAAAGCGCCCACCCCGTGCGAGTCGTCCACCACCAGCAGGGCATTCTCGGCGAACTGGCTATCGTATTGCTGTACCAGGGCGGACATTTCTGCCAAGGGAGCGTGCGAGCCGCGCATACTGAATACCCCGTCGGTTAGAACCAACGCACGGCGGGTTCCTATCTCGATGGCTTTTTGCAAAGCCTGTTCCAGACTGCCCAGGTTCAGGTGCTTATAAACTATTTTTTCCAGGGGGCGTGCCAGACGCACCGCGTTGATAATGCAGTTGTGGTTGAGCTCATCGCTAATCAGAACCGTCTGGTCGGTGGTCAGGGGCACCACCACACTCAACACCGTGGCGTAAGCCGAGGAAAAAATCATGGCGGCTTCCCGGCCATGAAAGCGGGCTAAGTCAAGCTCGAGATCCACATGCGCCTTATAGGTGCCACTAATAAAGCGTACCGCTCCTGGCCCCACCCCAAAGCGCTCGAGGGCCTCTTCCTCGGCTTGCTTTAGGGCCAGATGCCTGGATAGCCCCAGGTAGCTATTGGAGTTCATTCGTATAAAAGGCTGATCGCCATATCCCTCCAACAAATAGCGCGGCCCTTTTTCTCCCAGTGGTGGTAAAACCCCCACAACTACCGCTTCGTGGCCTTTTCGGCGACCTTCTGTTTCCAGTGCCGCTACGGCCTGTTGCAAAACAAGATTCAGGCGGTTCAAAGGCATTTTCAAGCCTCCCTAAGCGCTCGTTGAGAGAGTTTCTCGAGCATATCGGTGGTCATGGCAGCCAGACTGTACTGTGGTTGCCAGCCCCATTCTTCTTTAGCGGCGCGGTCGTCCAGGGAGCGGGGCCAGGACTCGGCGATGGCCTGTCGAACGGGGTCAACTGCATAGTCTATGGAAAATTCGGGAAGATGTTTTTGAATCTCTGCGGCCAGTTCGGCGGGGGTACAGCTAAAGGCCGCCACGTTGTAGGCGTTGCGATGGCGAAGCCTTGCGGGGTCGGCCAGCATGAGTTCCTGGCTAGCCCGGATAGCATCGGGCATGTACATCAAGGGTAGACGGGTGTCTGAAGCTAAATAGCAGCTATACCGGCCCCATTTCAGCGCATGATGAAAGATTTCCACCGCATAATCGGTGGTGCCCCCACCCGGAAGAGCGGTGTGGGAAATCAAACCGGGATAGCGCAGCCCCCGCACGTCCAGGCCAAACCGCTCTACGTAGTAGTCGCACAAAAGTTCGCCCGCCACCTTGGTCACCCCGTAGAGGGTGTTGGGGCGCTGGAGGGTGTCCTGGGGCGTGGGGTCCTTGGGTGTACTGGATCCAAAGGCCGCAATCGAACTGGGCACGAATAGCTGTGCCCCCACTTGTCGCGCTCCCTCCAGGACGTTGTAGAGCCCCTCCATGTTGACCCGCCAGGCCAACTGGGGCTCGGCTTCGGCCCTGGCCGAAAGAATGGCGGCCAGGTGGTAGATCACCCGGATGCGGAAGCGCTCCAGTAGCGCCCGCAAAGCGGCTCCATCGGTACAGTCCAGCTGCTCGAAGGGGCCCTCCATTGAAGGGTGCAGGGGCGAACCCCTGCGCAGGTCGGTCGCCAACACGGCGTCGGCTCCGTATTGCAAACGCAGCGCGGGCACCAGTTCCGAACCCACCTGGCCCAAAGCACCGGTTACCAGTACTTGTACCATACAGCATTATCCTATGCTTAGACCCCGGGACTTCCCTACCGAAAAGCCGCCCCACATCCTATTCCGGGCTCGGTGAATGCACCACCCCTCCTTCACCATGCACATGGCCGTGGGCCACCTCTTCCTTTTCAGCCGGGCGTACTGCGTGGATGACAAAGCGGTACTCCAAGGTTTTGCCCGCCCATGGGTGGTTGGCCTCGAGCGTCACCGAATCTCCTTCAACGGCCACCACACGGTACAGCAAAGCCTGGCCATCCACGTCTTCCGCGGCAAAAGCGCCGCCCAGTCGGGGCTCTTCGGGCAAATCACCCCGCGGCACCACCACCCGCTTGGTCGGGTCGTAGGGGCCATAGGCCGCCTCTGGAGGCAGCACCGCCCGATATGCTCCTGGCTGTTTACCCAGCAGGGCATGTTCCAGGCCCGCGGGTAGGTTGGGTGCAAAGTGGGTCAGGATGGTGAGGGGGTGGCCTTCCGGGCTTCGATCCACCACCTGGCCGTCAATTATGAGCTGATACTCGAAGCGAATGACCTGATAAGACTTGATCTGCACCCTGGACTCCTTTTTGATAATATATTATCATTAGACTGCGCGTTCAAATGTGAATCGTAAATAGGCTCTGTGTAACGCGCTTTAGTATGGTATAGCCATGACGCAGTTTCAAAAGCGCATTCCGGTCAGTGTGGTTGGGGGGTTTTTGGGGGCGGGCAAAACCACCCTGGTCAATCATCTCGTCGCCACCGGCCAGCAGCGGTTTGGCATTATCGTTAACGAGTTTGGCGAAACCGGTATAGATGGCTCTCTCATCGAAAATGTGGATACCGACGGCATCGCCGAGCTATCCAATGGCTGTTTGTGCTGCGTGGGGCGCGAGGATCTGGTCTCGGCCCTGTTCAAGCTCATTGGACGCAAAGACAAACCCGAATACATCCTGATTGAACTCTCGGGGCTGGCCGACCCGGTGCCGGTGGCCCAGACCGTAATGGATCCGTTTGCCCGCACAAAATTCGAACTGGACAGCATCATTGGGGTGGCCGATGCCCGCAACCTCGAGCAAACCCTGCGCGACGGCCCCGAGGGCGCCGTGCAACTGGCCTACGCCAGCACGGTGGTGCTCAACAAAACCGACCTGGCCACCCCCGAACAAATTGCCGAGGCCGAAAACCTCATCCGGAAAATCAACCCCCTGGCTCAGATTTACAGCACGGCCCGCTCAAAGGTCAACCCCGAAGAGGTGCTGCACAAGCGGGCCTTCGACTTAGACTGGAAACCCCAGCACCACACCCACCTCCATACGCCCGATGTGCAAACCTTTACCCTTACGGCAGAAAGGCTCCTGGAGCGCCAGAAAGTAAACGAGTTCATTGACCAGTACCTGATATCCCGTCCCGACAGGGTTTTCCGCGCCAAGGGCTTCCTGAGCGTACGGGGTTTCGAGAAGCAGGTGCTTTTTCAGTCGGTCAGGGAAATTTTTAGCCTCGAGCACGCCCAGACGCCGCCCAGCGCCCCCTCGCGCCTGGTGGTGATTGGCCGGGGCCTGAACCGCTTGGAGTACGAGGAAGCCTTCCAGGCCCTACAGGTGCGGTGATTCGCGTGCAAAGAAGACAGCCGCAGGCAGCATCATCGAGTACAGCTCCAAGCGACAATCAATATGCACCCGACACGTACTGGCTCACTCAACCCTCTGTAACTTCGTTCCTGTGCGATGGACGGGCCAGGAGTATGCTTTAGGGGTATGAGCACCGCCTTCGAGGTGGAAAAACTCGGGCTTGTACCCTATGCCGAAGCCTGGGCGTATCAAAAAAAAGTGCATGCCGAGGTGGCCTGTGGGCAACGCAAGCCCACCCTGCTGCTGCTGGAGCACCCGCGCACCATCACCTTAGGCCGGGCGGCCAAACCGGAGAACCTGCTTTTGAGCGAGGCGCAGTACCGGGCGCAGGGGATCAAGCTTTTTAGCATCGAGCGCGGGGGCGACGTGACCTACCACGGCCCGGGCCAGCTGGTGGGTTACCCCATCTTTCCCGTGGGGCGGCAGGTACGGGGATTTTTACGGCAGCTCGAGCAGGTTATCGTGCAGGTCGCCGGCACATACGGCATCGAGACCTACACCACACCGGGCTACGCCGGGGTCTGGATTCGCAAACCCGCGCCCGTAGCGAGCTGGCCCGATATCGAAGAAAAGCTTTGCGCTTTTGGGGTGGCGGTCAAGCAGGATGTGGCCCTGCACGGCTTTGCTTTGAATGTGAACACCCATCTGGACGATTTCAACCTGATTGTGCCCTGCGGCCTCAAGGACAAGGGTGTAACCTCGCTCCAAAAAATCCTGGCCCGAGAGGTTAGCATGAGTGAAGTAATGGAGCGGGTGGTAGCGGCCTTTGCGCAAGTGTTTACAAGCTTCGACCAACCGCCTGCCCTGCCCGACACGCTAAAGGAACCGGCATGAGCAAACTCAAAACCGTTCAGCTCGAGGATTTCCAGCACGGCGGCCTGATAGAACTCAAGGTCATACCCAACGGTATCGCCCAGGAGCGCCCGGAGCCTGTAGACCGCAACAAGCCTGCCTGGCTGCGCGCCACCGTGCCCACCGGGCCCAACTACCAGCGTCTCAAGGAGCTCACCAAACGCCTGCGCCTGAGCACAGTCTGCCAGGAGGCCCTATGCCCCAACATCGGTGAGTGCTGGGGCCACGGCACCATGACCATCATGGTGCTGGGCAGTGTGTGTACCCGGGCCTGCAAGTTTTGCGCAGTAGACACCGGCAACCCCAGGGGCTGGGTAGACCCCCTGGAACCCCTGCATGTGGCCCAGGCGGTAGCCGAGATGGGCCTCAAGTACGTGGTGCTCACCTCGGTCGACCGCGACGACCTGCCCGACGGCGGGGCCTCGCATTTTGCCGAGGCGGTTCGGCAGATCAAGCGGCTCGATCCCGCGGTCAGGGTCGAGACCCTCACCCCAGACTTTCAGGGCAACCTGGCCGACGTGGAGACGGTGTTGCAAGGAGGGCAGGATGTTTTTGCCAACAACCTCGAGACCGTCCGGCACCTGACCCCCAAGGTTCGCGACCCCCGGGCCGGCTATGACCAGACCCTACGGGTGCTGGAGCACGCCAAAAAGGTGCGCCCCGAGGTGCTCACCAAGTCCAGCCTGATGCTGGGGTTGGGCGAAAGCGACAAGGAGATTCGCCAGGCTATGCGTGACCTGAGGGCGGTGGGGGTGGATATCGTGACCTTCGGGCAGTACCTGCGCCCCACCCAGCACCACCTGCCGGTTGAGCGCTACGTAACGCCGGAGGAGTTTGCCAAGTACCGCGACTGGGGATACCAGGAAGGCTTTTTGGAGGTCTTCAGCGGCCCCCTGGTGCGTAGCTCCTACCGGGCCGAGAAGGTGTTTTTTGAGGCCGTGAAGGCCGAGTAGGCGGGAGGGTGCCTTCCCCTTGACTCATTCCCAGGTATGTCTATCACCGTAAAAACCCGCAAAACAGCTCGCCTGCTGGCCTGGGGCGATGCGATTTGTATCGTGCTTTTCGCCATCATCGGCCTGCAAAGCCACGGCGAGCCCGTAAGCCTTTCTGGCATCGTCCGCAACGCACTGCCCATCTTGCTGGTCTGGTGGCTGGTTGCACCGTTTTTGCGCACCTACACCCGGCCTACCTGGCAAAACCTGCTCTACACCTGGGCCATTGCGGTCAGCACCGGGGTCTGGCTGCGCTTCATGGTGCTGCAAAAACCCTTTGATCTGGGCTATCTGGTCTTTTGGGCGATAACCCTGGGTGCCACCCTGGTACTGCTGCTGGCTTGGCGTGCCTTGGCCATCTTCCTGGTTCGCGGGAAGCAGCTTGGGGTCTGATCGCGCTTTTTAGCTAAAGGGGCGGTTGCGTGCGTTAAGAATGCAAGAAATATTCAAGAAATCCGTTTATTTCGTTACCCAATATTCCAAAGAATAACCCTAAATGCCGCTGCTCGAAAGAAGAGGGCATGATAGAGGGCTCTGCTATAGATAAGCACCGCCCCCACCCGACCTACCCCGCTGGGGGAGGAAAAGGAGGTTTTTCGCCAAGGTCATATGGAACGAAATAAGCAGGTTTCCTACAACGCATTTCTTACGAGCCGAGATCCCTCACGTTCAAGGGACAAATTGTGTAGAGTGGGTACCGTGCATTTGCTCTCCATCCACCTCGGCCAGCCCCGGCTTTTGCCTGTCGGCCCCCATACCACCACCACGGGCATCTTCAAAAACCCAGTCGAGTCAGTTCAAATCTCCGCTTTGGGGCTTATGGGCGATTATGTGGCCGACCAAGAGCATCACGGCGGCCCCGACCAGGCCGTGTACGTGTACAGCGCAGAGGATTACGACTGGTGGGTGGAAAAGTTGGGCCAGGCGCTCGAGCCCGGCACTTTTGGCGAGAACCTGACCTTCTCGAGCTTTGGCGAGGGACCGCTGCGAATTGGCGACCGTTTTCAGGTGGGCCCTGTTTTGCTCGAAGTATCCGCCCCTCGCATTCCCTGCGCCACGCTGGCCGCCCGCATGGGCGACCCCAGTTTCGTCAAGAAGTTTCGGAAGGCAGCTCGTCCAGGGTTTTATGCCAGGGTGCTCGAGGAGGGCCAGGTTCAGTGCGGTCAATCCATCGAAAAAATAGCAGCCCCCACCCAGAACGCAACGCTGCTGGAGGTCTTTAACCTCTGGTACGACAAAACCCCGGATGCCGCCCGGCTTCGCTGGATTCTGTCCACCCCACTGGCAGAACGAGCCCGTGCTGTTTATGCCGAGCGTCTAAAATCGCTTAAAGTGCTTTGACTGGCTCAAGTCATACCAGATTCGAGGTATTGATACCAGATTCGGTTAGTTCTGCGCCGGATGGCGGCGAACTAACAGGGCCGAAGTTATCCGCGTAGCGGAGGGCGTAAGCCCCTTTGGAAGGGAAACGCTTTTTTCGCCGACCGTTCGGGAGGGGTGTGCTCTAGGATTCAAAAAGATAGCCTCTGGAGGATCTTTGGTTTGGATGGTTATCTTTTTGAATCCGCTAAGAGGAATAGCAAACCATATCCAAATGATAGCGCTCATCTCGCCCCGACGTATTTTCAGGGTTCGACAAAAAAAGCCGCCCATCGGGCGGCATATAAACAGCACTGTTTTCAGCTTTTGGGCTACGGAAGATTATGCCTTGTCGGCCACCACCGAGACCTTGAGGGTCATGGGGACTTCGGGGTGGGGCTTGTAGGCCAGGGCATAGTCGCCCAGGTCTTTGATGGGCTTTTCCAGGGCCAGCTTTTTGGGATCGATGGTGATCTGGTGCTGGGCCTCGAGGGCGGCGGCAATTTCGCGGGTGGTTACAGAGCCATAAATTTTCTGGTCACCGGCCTTAACCTTGAGGGTCAGGGTGATGGGTTCCAAAAGCTCCTTCAGGCGCTCGGCCTCGGCCTTGCGCTCGGCGGCTTTCTTGGCCTGGGCACGAATTTTGGCTTCCAGGGTCTTGAGGTTGCTCTCGGTGGCCAGGGTAGCGATCCCCCGAGGCAGCAGGTAGTTGCGGGCATAGCCCGGTTTCACATTGACAACTGCCCCCACATCCCCCAGGTTCTCCATAGGTTCAAGCAGAATCACTTTCATCTTCCACTCTCCCTATTTCCGTACCAGCTTCTCGGTAAAGGGCAGCAAGCCCATCATGCGGGCCCGCTTGATGGTGCGGGCCAGCTTGCGCTGATCCTTGGCGTTGAGTCCGGTACGGCGGCGGGGCAAAATCTTGCCGGTCTCAGACAGGAAACGCCTGAGGATATCCACGTTCTTAAAATCGTTGAGGTCGAAGGCCCCCACGGCTGCGGCCACTTTGGGCTTGCGGCCACGGCGCATACCGCGCTCACCCCGTTCACGGTCTTGGCGGTCGCCTTTGGGGCCACCACGGTTGGACATCTTCTTGGTGCTCAAAACGGTAAATCCTCCTCAGGTGGGAAATCGTCTTCCAAGCCTTCATCAATATCTACCTTACCCGTACGGCCTTTGGCTGCAGTTGCAGCGCTTTGGGAACTGTTTCCACCTGTACTTTGTCCAGTTCCACGGGCAAGTCGCTCGAGGCGGGAAAGCTCCACACGGGTGGTGTATCGCCTTGTGCCGTCCTGAGCGGTCCAGGAGTCGTTCACCAAGCGTCCGATTAGGAACGCTCCGTCTCCTTTTTTGAGTTCTGCCGCAAACTCGGCCAGCTCGCGCCAGGCCTGAGCTTCCACATAGTGCACCTTTTCCTGTTCGCCCCCCTGGCGGGTGGTGAACTTTTCGTTCACGGCCAGCGAAAGACGGGTCACGGCGGTTCCCTGAGGGGTGTAGCGCAGTTCGGGGTCCCGGGTCAGGTTACCCACCAGCATCACGTGGTTGAGGCCGTCCTTGAGGCGCTCCTGTCCACGGGCATCGGTAACGGTCACCTGGCCCCGCTTGCCTTCCAGGCTCACAATCTCTATGCGGTCAGCGCGGATGTCCAGGCTGCTCTTTTTCTGACCGTCCTGCTCCCAGGCGCGGTACTCGAGCTTGCCATCCACAAGGATGGCCATGCCCGCTTTCAGGGTGTCGCCCCAGAACTCTGCACTTTTACCCAGCAGCTTAACCCGGTGATACCAGGCGGGTTCACGGGTCTGGCCCTGCTCATCGGTAACCACATCGTTGCCGGCCAGGTTGAGTTCCATCACGGCCAGTCCACCGGCAGTGTAGCGCAGTTCGGGGTCTTGGGTCAGGGTGCCTACGAGGGTAACGCGGTTGAGGCCTCGAGCCATATCAATCAGTCCTTTTTCGTTTCGGTCTTTGCTTATAGTCTACATCCGGCATTTTGCAGTGTGCCTTTAGCTTTTGGCTTTGGGCTACTTGCTTATAGCCTTTGAGTTCCGTTACGGTCTCTGGCCTCAGAACTCAGGTTGGGCCAAACAGCTTATTTTTTCTTCTTGCTGTTTCGCCATTCGGGACGGTCGCGGAGGATGGTCACACGACGTACATGATCGCGCAAGCGTAGTTCACGCTGCAGCGCGGCGTTGCTGCCCCCAGCCATTTCCACGGTGTAGAAAAGCACGTTGCCTTCGGGGTCTTTCTGGATGGGATAGGCCAGGCGGCGGTTACCCCAGTCGTCTACGTTTTTGATCTGGGCACCGTGGCGCTCGAGGGCGGCTTTGATGATGTCTTTCTCCAAGGCTGCCTGGGCCCCATCGAGGTTGGGGTTGAGAATCACGTTAACTTCGTACTGCGGCATATTCACCTCCTTTCTGGTTTGGTTGTACCCACTGCCGCAGCTTTGCATGCGATACAGCCAGGTACAACACAATGTAGCGACCCTTTCGGGTCACGCAAGGTGAGAGTATATCAGATGAAGGCCAGGAGGGCCAATTAATCATCCAGGCATGGCAGGGTCGGTTCGTGAACCTCGCAAACCTTAGCCAGGAGCGCTTCAGACGGTTGGTATTGCTAAAAAAATGTGCATGGGTAGGCGACCTGGCGGGGTGCTGTGCCCCGAACTGGCCTTTCCCGTTGGGGGAGGAAGGGGTGGTTTTATGCCGGACTCAAAAAGACACTATCCAAAACCAAAAGCCCCAGAGGTTGACTTTTTGAATCCTAGGGCACACCCCTCCCTGTCGGTCGGCGAAGAAAGCGTCTCCCTTCGGTCGGATTGGTTCGTTACCGAACGGCAACGAACCAACAGAATCTGGTATTACCAGAGCAATGCGCATTTTGCTATCGTCAAACTGCTTGAATATAGGCTTTTCTGGTGGAGGCGAAGGGATTTGAACCCCCGACCTTGTCCTTGCAAAGGACCTGCTCTCCCGCTGAGCTACGCCCCCAGGCGCTAAACAGCACCAAGAAGTATAGCAAGGAACAGGGCTTCCGTAAAGGGCATCGCTCGGGTATACTTCTTTTTTGGGTGTGCCAAGCGCGGCCTGGGGTTAGGGAACGGTACCCAGGGCAAAAGCGCAGCCAGCACAAATCAACGCCCGCTCCAACCGTCCCGTTAGGAGAAAACATGGCTGCAAACGTAAGCATCAAGGAACTGCTCGAGGCCGGTGTGCACTTCGGCCACGAGACCAAGCGCTGGAATCCCAAGATGAAGCGCTACATCTACGCCGAGCGCAACGGCATTTTTATCATTGACCTGCAAAAAAGCATGGTCGAGCTCGAGCGCACCTTCAAGTACGTGCAAGACCTGGCCATGCGGGGGGCCACCATCCTTTACGTAGGCACCAAGAAGCAAGCCCAGGAGATTATTCAGCAGGAAGCCGACCGCGCCGGAATGCCCTATGTCAATCAGCGCTGGCTGGGCGGGATGCTCACCAACTTCCGCACCATCACCGCGCAGGTCAACCGCCTCACCGAGCTCGAGGCCCTCTTCGCCTCGGAAGACATCAAGGAGCGGGTCAAGACCGAGCAGGTCAAGCTCCAACACGAGCTCGAGCGGCTGCAAAAGAACCTGGGCGGCTTCCGCAAGCTGCGCCGCCTGCCCGACGCAATCTTTGTGGTTGACCCCACCAAGGAGGCCATTGCAGTCAAGGAAGCCCGCAAGCTGGGTATTCCCGTGATCGCCCTGGCCGACACTGACTCCGACCCCGACGTGTGCGACTTTATTGTGCCCGGTAACGACGACGCCATTCGTTCGATTCAGCTCATCGTGAGCCGCATGACCGATCTGATCGTCGAAGCCCGTGGTGGTGGGCGTGAAATTCCGGCTACCAGTACCGATGTGGACGCCACACCCGAAGCAGCAGAAGCATAAACCAGGCTTGGGTCAAGGGTTCCAGGCCCAGGGCAATAGCCTTACCCAGAGCCCGGAATCCTGAGCCCAGAAGCCTTCAGAGGTGAAACCGATGACACAACTTGAGCAAATCAAGAAACTACGCGAACAAACCGGTGCTGGCATGACCGACGTCAAGAAGGCGCTGGAAGATGCCGGCTGGGACATGGAAAAGGCCACCACCCTGCTGCGCGAGCGCGGTGCCCTCAAGGCCGCCAAGAAAGCCGACCGCGAGGCCCGCGAAGGTATTATCGGCTCGTACATTCACCACAATCTGCGCGTGGGGGTGATGGTCGAGCTCAACTCCGAGACCGACTTCGTGGCCCGCAACGAGGAGTTCCAGCGTCTGGCCAAGGACATCGCCATGCACATCGCCATGGCCAACCCCCGCTACGTGAGCGTCGAGGAGGTTTCGCAAGAAGACCTCGAAAAGGAAAAGGCCATCTATATCCAGCAGCTCCTCAACGAAGGAAAGCCGCAAAACATCGCCGAGAAAGCCGCCGAAGGCCGTCTTAAGAAGTTTTACGAAGAGACGGTTCTTCTGGAGCAACCTTTCGTAAAGGACGAGAAGGTCAAGGTGGGCGAACTCATCAAGGCTGCCGTTGCCAAGATAGGCGAAAATATTCAGGTCAAACGCTTTGCCCGATTTGAAGTCGGAGCGTGAGGGATGCTTTGCAAGGGTCGAGAGTCCAGCGGCTTTCGGCCCTTTACTTTTGGCTTGCTCGTAAACCATTCAAAAAAATGTGAATAGCGGCGAAGGGGGCCAGATGAAATACAAGCGTGTTCTGCTCAAACTATCGGGTGAATTTATGAGCGGCAATGGCTTTGGTATCCAGCCTGAAGCCACCAAGGCACTAGCGCATGAAGTGGCGAAGGCCCACCGGCTGGGCGTGCAGGTTGCAATTGTGGTGGGCGGCGGAAATTTCTGGCGGGGTGCGCGGCAGGGTGTGGGCATGGATCGGGCCAGCGCAGACTATATTGGCATGCTAGCCACCATCATGAATGCTCTGGCCTTGCAGGATGCCCTCGAGTTCATCGGTGTACCCACCCGCGTCCAAACGGCCCTGACCATCCAGCAAGTTGCCGAACCCTACATTCGCCGCCGGGCCATACGGCACCTGGAAAAGGGCCGGGTGGTGATCTTTGGCGGCGGCACCGGCAACCCCTACGTGACCACCGACACCGCAGCAGCTCTGCGTGGCCTGGAAATGAACGTGGACGCAGTATTGATGGCCAAAAACAAGGTGGATGGGGTGTACAGCGACGACCCCCGCAAAAACCCCGCTGCAATCAAGTACGACGATCTCACCTACCACCAGGCCCTGGTAGAAGGCTTGCAGGTGATGGATGCTACTGCCATGGCCTTGTGTCAGGAGCAAAATATGCCCATCGTGGTTTTTGATATGTTTACGGAGGGCAATCTGGAGAAAATTATCAAAGGGGAACGCGTGGGCACCCTGGTGCATAGCTAGGGCTACGGGAAGGTTAAGTACCACAGCCTGCAGGCCCGCTGCCCTGCAACCTTTAGGCAATTCAGGGGTAAGCTATCCAGGATTAAGCAAGATTAAGGAGGCAATCATGCTCAAAGACCTCTACGCCGAAGCCAAGAATCACATGCAAAAATCGTTGGAAGCCCTCGAGCACCACCTCGCTACCATGCGAACCGGAAGGGCCAATCCCGCCATTCTGAACAACATCAAAGTCGAATACTACGGCTCCGCCATGCCCCTAAACCAGGTGGGTACTGTCTCCTCACCCGATCCGCGCACTCTGGTGGTGCAGTCCTGGGATCCGGGTATGCTCAAAGAAATCGAAAAAGCTATCCGCGACTCCGATCTGGGCCTAAACCCCACCAACAAGGGCGATGCCCTTTTCATCAACATTCCAGCCCTGACCGAAGAGCGTCGCAAAGATCTGGTCAAAGCAGTCAAACACTACGCCGAAGAAGCTAAAATTGCTGTTCGTAACGCCCGGCGCGAAGCCCTTGACAAAGCCAAGAAGATGGAGAAGGAAAAACACCTCTCCGAAGACGACATCAAACGTGCCGAGGCCGAAATCCAGAAGATCACCGACGATTTTATCCACAAGATTGACGAGGCTTTGCACAAGAAGGAGCAAGAAATCCTGGGTGGCTAGAGCGCTCTGCACCTTCTAGCTGGGCGTACGTCCAAGAACAATCTCGAGGTCAGGGACGAATCTCTTCAGGATGCAGCAAAGGCCCCAACAGCCAGGCGCGTTCGACCCTGGCCCTGGTTATTCTCAGAGCAGTTCTCACAAATACCCGGTACGGCGGGGTTTGCTGTGGGGGATACATTCCCCACCGCAGAGTACCGTATTTTGAGCCCACCTGAGGGCAACTTAGCGCATCAACTGCTGGATGATGCCCTGGAAAACCTGCGCGCGCCGCTCCACGCTCAGGCTACCCAGGTCGCCGCTCACGAAGCTCGCCTTGCCCTTGCCGTAAGCGCTGGACTCGGCCACTGGGCGCTGTCCCTGGTTGTTGCTAATAAGCATCAGCCGCCCGCCCTGCTCCACATACGCCCGAAGCATTTTGCGGTGGGGCTCGGGCCAGTTGTCGCTCCAGTTAGCGGGCAAAACCCAGATAACCAGTGCAAAATCGTCTACCTTGTCGGCTCCGGGCCGCTGCTCGGGTTTGATCTGCATCACCTCGGTGCGAAAGCCCAGGCTATTCAGGGCCAGCCTGGCCCCATCTGCGCCGGTGGTCTCGACGATTAGCAGCGCGGTTTTTTCCCCTAGCTGTGGGTTGCTGGCAGAGGGCTGCCCAGGCTGGGGTTGGCTGGTCTGGGGAGGTTGCGGGGCCGGTGGGGGGGGAGGTGGGCTGGGTTGAGTGGCTTGCGCGTTGTCGGGTTGCTTGGGGCGCAGCATAGCCAGTGCTTCTCCCAGGCGAATGAGCCCCCGGCCACTGCCAGCAACCTGGAGGCTTTGTGCCGAGCTGAGCAGAGCCTGCCGCACTTGCTCGGCCTTGAAGCCACCCGACATGAGTAAGGCCGCGCTGCCGGCAGCAATGGCAGTACTCACCGAAGTGCCGCTCATGGCCATGTAACGCCCGCCGGGAATGGTGGAGAGCACATCGACGCCGGGGGCGACCAGGTCGGGTTTGTTCAGCACCACATTGTAGGGCGCGCCCCAGCGCACCTCGCCCCGGCTGCTGAAGCCCGCGACCTGGTTGGACGGGTTCGTTGCCCCAATGCCGAGTACATCGGGCATGTTGCCCGGCGAGGCAGTGCTGCTACCCGAGTTTCCTATCGCAAAGACCGGCAGCACCCCCATCTGTTTCATGCGTCCGATGGCGGCAGCAAACTCTGTCCAGGTGCCTTCCATGCCCAGCGACATCGAGACCACCTGCACGTTTTGCTCGAGCACCCAGTCCAGCCCACCCAATACCTGCGCCAGGGTGCCATAGCCATCGGGCAGCACCAGTGCCGAAACCAGGCGGGCCTCGGGGGCTACCCCGACATTATTGCCCACCAAAAGCCCGGCGGTATGGGTTCCGTGTAGGGAGGAGTCGTAGGGCTCACTGGGGCGGGGGGTGCCACCGGGGCTGACCACCGCAAAGGCTGCAACTTTGCCGCGCAGATCCGGGTGGGAGGCATCCACACCAGTATCCAGGTGTCCAATGCGAATCCCCTGACCGCGCAGGCCACTGGCCCACAGACCGGGTGCCCCGATTTGCTGTAAAGCCCAGTTGCTACCACTGTTTACCGGAGCCGAGAGGGCCGAAGCCACCGGCTGGGTCATCCGAACTGCCCGGTTGGTGTAGACCCGTCGCACGCCCGGCATCTGCATCAGGCGCTCTACCTGCGACTCGGGCACACGCACCAGAAAGCTCTGGCTGGCCCAGAACCCTCCGGCAGCCTTAATTTTGAGGCGGCCCTGCATCTGACCGAGGTGGGCTTTGAGCAATCGCATCAGTTCGGCCCGGGCCTGCCCGCGGGGTAGTTGCGGCCCATCGAGTTCCACAATTACTTCCACCGTGCGCGATTGGGCCAGGGAAAAAGGCGCCAGCAGGATGAGCCACAACAGGGCGAGTAGAAAGCGGAGCATCATGGCTACAGGCTAGGCGGCAGCCCGTGACCCCGATTGAGCGAAATCTAAAGAAATCTTGGGATTGGGGTTGAGCGTTGCTTAAGGTGGGCCCGCCAATATTCGAAACGCTCGAGCCGAAGAGTTTGCTCCACAGGCCAATTCCCTGTCGCAGGTCAAAAGTCAGGGACATTGGAGCTACTGAGAAGCGCCTCAGCACAGCACATTATTTCGGGCCTTGATCAATACCACCCCAGCCCTCCACAGGCCGTAGGGAAAAGGCTAGGGGTAAGCACAGATGGAAACCGTGGAAGTGTATACGTGTTTGTATAGCTATGGACTTAGGCAGGCAGCAAGAACGTTCCCTGTGGCGCGAACTGAACCTTGACCTTCTCACCGCGGCCGGGGAGCTCTGGGGCGTCGCCGGCCACCACCCCCTCGAGCCGCCCCACCGGGGTATCCACGCTAAATTCGGTGGAGGAACCCAGGAAGGAGACATGGTGTATGGTGCCGTCCAGGCCATCGCCGCTCAGGTGCACCTTTAGGGCCTCGGGACGCACCATAACGGTCACTTTGCCCGAAATGCCTTCTTGCTGGTAAGGCTGCTGGTAGCCCGCCACCTGAATGCGTCCGGCGCTGTAGTGCCCTTCGAAGAAATTGGCCCGCCCGATGAAGTCGGCGGCGAAGCGGCTAACGGGCCTGGTGTAGAGGGTGCGGGGGTCACCCTGCTGCTCGATGACCCCTTTGTTCATCAGCACCACCCGGTCGGAGATGGCCATGGCCTCTTCCTGGTCGTGGGTTACGTAGAGTGAGGTAATGCCCAGCTCCTGTTGCAGATCGCGGATTTCCTCGCGAACCCGTTTGCGCAGTTTGGCATCGAGGTTCGAGAGCGGTTCGTCGAAGAGCAGTACCCGCGGCTGCATCACCAGTGAGCGGGCCAGGGCCACGCGCTGCTGCTGCCCCCCCGAAAGCGCCGCTACCGGGCGTTCCTCCAGGCCGGTCAGGCCCACCTGTTGCACCACCTCGGCTACCCGTTCGCGGATTTCCTGCTTGGGGCGGCGGGTCACCTCGAGGCCATAGGCAATGTTTTGATACACATTCATGTGGGGAAAAAGGGCGTAACTCTGGAACATCATGGTGATGTCGCGCAGATAGGCCGGTAGCCGGGTTACGTCCTCCCCGCCAAATAAAATCCGTCCCTCGGTGGGGCGCTCGAGGCCCGCGACCATGCGCAGGATGGTGGTTTTGCCGCAGCCCGAAGGACCCAGCAGGGTGATGAGCTTGCCTGCGGGTAGCTCCAGGTCTACTTTTTCGACCGCCGTGACCTTGCCAAATTTCTTAACGATGCCCTCGAGCTTGACCGATACCGCTTGCTGCTTTCCGGTTTGGTTTGCCGATACCGTTTGTTGCATGGTGACCTCATACTGCGGCTTCCAGGGAGGTGCCGCGTCCCAGCCGCCGCGAGACGGCAAACAGAATTAAGATGACCGTGAGCAGCCCTAAAATCATCACCGTGGCCATGGCTGCGCCCCGGCCCAGATCGCCTTGTTCTATCCAGCGCAGCATGAGCACCGTAGCCAGGGCGTTTCCAGGGCTAATCAGGAAGATAATCTGGCTTATGGCGGTCATGCCGCGCACAAACGCAAAGACCAGCCCGGCCAGAAGTTGCGGTATAAGCAGGGGGATCAAGACCCGGCGCAATGTGGTACTGGAAGGGGCCCGCAGCAGGGTGGAGGCTTCCTCGAGGCTCTTGTCAATCTGGGAAAGCCCCGAGATGACCCCTCGCACCGCCGCCGGCATGTTGCGAAAGACCAGCGCCAGCACGATGATGATCCCGGTACCGGTGAGGAGCCAGGGGCCAGTGTTGAAGGCCAAAATGTAGGCCACCCCCATCACGGTGCCGGGGGTGGCAAAGGAGAGCATTGAACCGACCTCCAACAGCCCCCGTCCAAAAAACTGCTGCCTCGAGACCAGGTAGGCAATCAAGAAACCCACCAGCGTAGCAATGATGGCGCTGATAAAAGCCAGTTGAGCGGTTTTGAACAGCACCGGCAGGCCCAGGTTGGTCAGGTCGACGTAGTGCTTGAAGGTAAAGCTGTTGTTGATGCCCCAGATTTGCACAAAAGAGCCAAAGAAAATCGAGAAGTACAGCAGCACCACAGCCAGCCCCCACAGAACCAGGATGGTTTGCAGGGTGCGCTCGAGCCAGACCGGCAAGGGTGAGAAGTTGCCTGCCCCCGGCTTGCCGGTGACCGTGACGAACGAGGTGTTGCCCAGCCAGAGCCGCTGCAAGCCAAATATGACGAGCACCAAACACAAGAGCACGGCGCCGTAGACGGCGGCCTCGTTGGGGTCGTAGCGCCCGGTCAGGGCCAGGAAGACCTCGGTAGAAAGGAAGTTGCGGTCGCCGCCCAGCAGCATGGGGTTTCCAAAGTCGGCCAGCGACTCGATGATGGTAAGCAAGAAAGCCGCAGCCAGGCCAGGGCGCAGCAAGGGCCAGGTGATGTCGCGGAAGGTTTGCCAGGGGTGGGCCCGCAGGGTGGTCGAGGCCTCCTCGAGGGCCGGGTTAAGCCCCTGCACCGAGCCGCGCAGAATCAAAAAAGCTACCGGCGTGAAGGCGAAGACTTGCGCGATGGCCACCCCGTTGATGCCAAACAGAAAGCTGGTCTTGAGCCCCAGCAGGTCGCTGGTGATGATTCCGCTGCGCCCAAGCCAGTAGATGAGGGCAAAAGCAAACACAAACGGGGGGGTAATTAGGGGCAGCAGACTTACCACCCCCAGGCTTCGACGTACCCAGGCCGCCCTCGAGCGCTGCTCCAGGAGGGCAAACACCAGGCCCAGGGCCGTGGTGATGGGCGCCACGATCAGGGCCAGGTAAAGGCTGGTGGGCAAGGCCCCGCCGCCAAAAATCCCCGCGCCTGCAATCCAGCCCAGCACCAAACCCACGCCCAGCCCGATCAGGACTCGAGGCCAGCGCAGACCCCCGCGTGCCGCCAGCCCGGCCCCCAGGAGCCCCAACCCCAGGGTGGCCAGGTTCACCAGCAGTTGTTCGGAGTGGTCGGTATAGGGGTTTTCGATACTGATGAAGAGGGGCGAGGTGAGGACGCTTTGAATCTTGTTCAGGGTGAAGGTCCCCTTCAGCTGCACCGACTCGCGTAGCACTGTAAAGAGTGGGTAAGCGATGAACAGCAGCACGAACAGCGAACATACCAGGATGCTGCTGGTCACGAAGGGGTCGTTTTGGATGATGCCCGTCTCGCTCAATCCGATACCCACCATCACCAGCAGGGCAGTCAACACAAGTAGTGCGCCCACCCCAAATGGCACCGAGGTGGTGACCAGCCAGCCCACCCCTGCCAGGAACCCCGCACCTCCCAGCCCCACCAGGGCGTAGCCGCGCTGTACCAGGGGCAGATGCAGCAGGCTCGATAGGGTCAGCACTGCCACCACCACCAGCAGTACCCCACCCAGCCAGGGTGCTTGGTTCAACACCAGGAGCTTGCTATCGAACTCGAGCAAGCTGCGGTCGGTGCGCCCCCAGGGCAGCACCAGCAGGCTTACCAGAGCGACCAAACCGGCCATCCAGGCCGGTGAGCGTCCGCTGGCAATACCCTTGAGGCTCGTTTTTCCAATCACCGCCATGCGGGCTCCCCTCATCAAGAACTCGAGCCTACACTTGGAATCGGCTCGAGTTCTGCATTTTTTACCTTTGAACTACGTCCCATTTGGTATTGGACTTGAGGACCTCACTTGAGGGTTTATGCCTGAAGTTTGTTCCCGATCAACCTCTAGTGGCTCATAGTGGCTCAGCGCCGGGGCAGCGGGAAGACTTCCCGGGTCCACCTGGTAATCAGCCGGGTGCGCAGGTCGGGGTCGCCGTATTTCTTGGCATCGTAGTTGATCAACTTGAAGTCCTTGGGGTTGGGAATGCCTTCAATCAGAGGGGTCTTGGTGTTGGAAGGCAACGAGAAAATGCCGGCCCGGAAGCCTACCTGCTGACCCGCAGGCGAGACCGCCCAGTCCATAAAGGCCTGGCCATTGGCCTTGTTCTTAGCGCCCCGCACCAGACTTAGGCCGCCAATTTCGTAACCGGTGCCCTCGCAAGGGGCCACAATCTCGATGGGGAAGCCCTGCTTCTTGAACTCCACCAGGTCGTGCATGAACTGAATCCCGATGCCAATCTCGCCCCGTCCCAGGGCAATGCGCGGGGCCACACCCGAGCGGGTGTACTCGGCCACGTTGCGGTGGTAGCTGCGCATCAGGTTAAAGGCTTCTTCCTCCCCAAAAATCTGTACCAGGGTGGCAATCAGGGTATAGGCTGTGCCCGAGGTGTTGGGGTTGGAAACCTGAATCAGACCGCGGTACGCCGGATTGGCCAGATCTTTCCAGCAACGGGGGATGGGTGCGCCCCGGTCTTGTAGCACCTTGGGATTGATGCCAAATCCCAGAATTCCCTGGTAGAGCGGGATGTAGGTGGTGCCGATGGCCGCTTTCATGGTGGGCGAAAGGTCGTTGTAGGCCTTAACCCGGTACCACTCGGTAATGGCATCCTTGAAGGCTTCGTAGTGGGGATCGCCCGTACCGCCGAACCATACATCAAAGGTGGGGTTGGCCTGCTCGGCCCGCAGGCGGGCCAGGGCCTCGTTGGTGGAGACACTAACGATTCGCACCTCGATGCCGGTGGCCTGCTTGAAGGCCGGGCCCAGGGCCTCGCACCAGTTCTGGGTGACGCTACAAATCACATTGACTACCCGCTGTTGGGCTAAGCCCGTGCTCATCGTCAGGACAAGAGCCGCAAGAACCCACCAGCGGACATTCCGCTTCCACATAGCCATATTGGAGCCTCCTCGGCCGAATCATACGGCTTCTCAGAAAAAAGTCAAGATTCAAGTGCCCCACACGACAGATTGGGACTGCCGCATGAACCGGGTACTGGGTTATTGCTGGCACCATACCTATAAGTTGAGTCGAAAGCACAAAGCGAAAGGCCAAAGCAAAAAATCGCAACCTATGGCCAACCGCTAATGGAGGGGTGGTTCTGGGATCGAAAAACAGAGTCAAGAAAGTAGCTATTCAGCGAATGATACCGGATACAAAAAGACAGTTCAAAAAACCAAAAACCCATAGGTTGTCTTTTTGAATCCTAGAGCACTCCCTTCGGTCGGGTTCGTCACCCTTCGGTGACGAACTAACCGAATCTGGTATGAGTGGGGGCTACCAAACTTGTAGCCAGCCTGGCCAAACTTGTAGCCAGCCTGGCCAACCCGTACATTTTTGACCCACCCAGGGGTCCAGGGTCGGTGCGTGAACCCTCACAAACCTCAGCCAGGGGTGCTTCAGACGCCTGGGGTTGCAAAAATGCTCGTAGCAAGGCGAGATGGCTGGGTGTTATGCCCCCACCTAGCCTCCCCCGTTGGGGGAGGAAGGCGTGGATTTACTTTATGCACCAGCCCTGCCCAGGGGTCGAAATTGCTGGACTTTAGGGGTTATTGGGCCTATACTTCCAGCAGATTGAATGGTCAGGGGAACGTCAAGTGTTAGAAGCCCTGGGTGGTCTAGCGTTGTTGGTGAAGGGCCTGTCGTTCCTTTCCCAGGCCCTGGCGGTGGTGGTGGGCGGGCCCGCCCGGCGGGTCTTGACCTGGGCTACGGCACGCTCGAGGCGGGCCTGGCTGGCCGGAACCCTGGTGGGTGCCCTGACCCTTAACAGCACGGCCCTGAGCCTGACCGCCATTGGGCTGGCTGAGTCGGGCATTGCCAGCTTTGGTTCGGCGTTGGTGCTGGGTCTGGCGGCCAAAGGAGGGGCTACGGTGGCCCTGCTTTTGGCCGCGACCCCCATCAGCGCGATGGCCCTGCCCATTGTGGGGCTGGGTTTTTTGGTCTCGTTGTACAAGCGAACCCAGGTCTGGGGCGAAGCGGTTTTGGGGCTAGGGATGCTGCTATTGGGTATTTCCCTGATGGTACAGGGGCTTTTACCCCTCACCGAGTCCGAGCTTTTTGGCCTGATTCGTGAAAACCTGGAATCTTCGTCGCTTGGCTTGTGGTTGCTGGGTTTTGCCCTGGCCTCGCTGCTGGGTTCAGCCAATGCAGTAGCGGCCCTGGCCCTGGCTCTGGCAGCCTCGAGTGCCCTGAGCCCCTCGGCAGCCTTGCTGCTGACCCTGGGGGGTGGCGCCGGGTCGGGGATGATTCTGCTCCTGACAACCTGGAATAGCACGCCCACTGCCCGCCGGATTGCAGCCGCCCACCTGGGCTGGAAAATCCTGCTTTCCATACCGTTTGTGCTGTTTCTACCGGCCTTTGTCCGCTTCAGCACCGAGCTTGCCCGGCAGGTAGGGCTTGGCCCCTCGGCAGCGGTGGCCCAGGGGCATCTGCTTTATCACATGCTGGCCTCACTCCTGGTCTTGCCGTTGGTGCGTCCCCTCGAGCGTCTCATGCGCCGGGCGATCCCCGACGCAGAGTACCACATCAGCCCCAAGTACATCTCCGAGGAAGCCCTGAAGTCGCGCGAGCTGGCCTCCAGCCTGGCTTTGCGCGAGGTGGGCCGTATTGGCGACCAGCTCTCGGAGATGCTCACCGAGACGGTGAAAATCCTGGCCCGTGGCAATGGCGATGCTGCCGACGTGGCCCGGCGCGAGGAAAAGGTAGACCAGTTGGCCCGTGCGATTGTGCTCTACCTGAGCGACCTTTCGGCCCGACACCCTGGCGACTCGCCCTTGATGCTCATGATGGCGGCCAGCGAGATTGAGCACATGGGCGATCAGGTGCGGCGGATGTTGCGCAAGCAGGACAAGCTCTACGCCCAGAACCTCGAGTTCTCCGAGGAGGGCCGCACCGAGCTGGCCGACGCCGCCGGGAAAGTGCTGGAGCGGCTGCGCCTCTCCCTGGCAGCCCTGGCCACCCGCAACGAGGCCCTGGCAGCGCAGGTTATTGCCGAGCGCATGCATCTGGAAAGCCTTTTGCTCGAGTTGCGCCGCTCCCATCTGCGCCGCCTGGAAACAGGGCGCATCGAAAGCCGGGCGACTACCCTCGCGCACCTCGATCTGCTGATTGTGCTGGATGAGCTCGACCAGAGCATTACCCGCTTGGCTTCGCTGTCTCTTGACCTGCACCGTCCCCTGGCAAGCGCTTAGCCCGCGCCAAGCGCTGCCCCCTCGCTTTTTGGCGCAAAACCGCCCGTTGCGCTAAAGTAGGCCCAATGATTCACTACGACGTGGTGGTGGTGGGGGCGGGCATTATCGGAGCGGCCTGCGCTTACCGTCTGGCCGAGCGGGGTTTGAAGGTGGGGGTGCTCGAGCAGGCGCCCGCGCCAGCCATGGGCTCCACAGGCAAAAGTGCAGCAGGGGTGCGGGTACAGTTTACCGAGGCCACCAACATCCTGCTCTCCTGGCGCTCCATCCAGGAATACCGGGCCATGCCCGAAGCGGCCTACCGGGCCATCGGTTATCTGTTTTTGGTGCCCGATAGCCAGTGGAACTCCCATATGAAGGGCGTTGAGCTTCAGCAAAGCCTGGGCGTGCCGGTGGAGGTGCGGGGCTTAGAGGGAGCCCGGGAGTGGTTCGACTTTCTGCCCACGGCGGAGGGCCTGGAGCCCATCCTGGGGATCACCTTTGGCCCTGCCGACGGCATCGTAGACCCGCATGGTATCTGCATGGAGTATCTGCGCCGCGCCCGCGAACTGGGTGCAGAGGTACACACCGAAACCGAGTTCCTGGCCGCAGCGCCGGTGGACCTTGCGTGGAGGGTCAAGACCTCCAGGGGTTCCTTCCAGACCTCGTTTATGCTTAATGCAGCCGGTGCCTGGGCGGGCGAGGTGGGGCGCCGGGCGGGGTTGTCTATCCCTGTGGAACCGGCACGGCGTATGGTTTTTTGTACGGCTACTATTCCGTACCCCAATTGGCATCCCCTGACCATAGACCTCTCGAGCGGTTTCTGGTTCCGCCCCGAGCACGACCGGCTGATTTTTGGCCGCAGCAATCTTGAAGATGTGGGCTTCCGTCTTGGCATGGACTGGAGCTGGCTCGAGCCCACCTTGGAAGTCGGCCTGGCCCGCTTTCCCTGGCTGGAGCGGCTCCAGCTCGATCAAAAAGCCAGTTGGTGGGGCTACTACGAGGTTACCCCCGACCACAACCCCATTCTGGGCCGGATGCCGGGGGTAGAGGGCTGGGTCAATGCCTGCGGCTTCTCCGGTCACGGCGTGCAGCAGGCCGCCATGGTAGGCCGACTGATGGCCGAGGAAATTGCCGATGGACGAGCGCATAGCCTGGACATAAACCCACTTCGCTACGAGCGTTTTGCCCAGACCCGAAAGCTGGCGGAGAAAAACATCGTCTGAAAGTTCTCTGTGCTAAGAGCCCTTGCTAACCCGCACGGCTTGCGCGTACACTTGGCTTTGGTAGGTGTGCCATGAACGACCGTATTGTTCTTATGACCTGGTTCCGCGCCTGAGGCGCTGACCCCAACCCGACCCGCATTCATAACGCCAAAGGCGTTTATATCGGCGGCCTCCGGGCCGCCGATGTGTTTGGAGGGGTAATGCAAATACTTGGCCAGTCCATGCGGCCCTAAGCCCTACAACTTGTTTATGGTTGAACCGACTATGCTAACCCTGAATACCGCCCAAACCCAACTCGCCATCGAGGTTTCCAATCTGAAAAAAGTCTTTCGCAAACGCGACGGACTGCGGGGCTCCATTAAAGAAGAATGGGCCCTCAAGGGGGTTTCTTTTTACGTGCAGGAGGGGGAAACCTATGGCCTTCTGGGCCCCAACGGCTCGGGTAAGTCCACCCTGATACGCATCCTCTCCACTCTGCTTACCGCCGATGGCGGCACGGTGCGGATGCTGGGCTACCAACTGCCAGAAGATGAGGCCAGGCTGCGCCGCAAGATGGGGCGGGTGAGTGTGGATGCGGCCTTCTACAAGAAGCTCTCGCCCCGGGAAAATCTGCTTTATGCCGCACAGCTCTATGGCCTCGAGCCCCGCCAGGCTGAAAAACGGGCTATGCAGATTCTTGAGCAACTCGGGCTCGAGTCCCGCCGCTTCAGCGACCCCATCGAGGAGATGAGCCGGGGCATGCAGCAGAAGATTTCCATCGCCCGGGCCCTCCTCATCAACCCACCGCTCCTGCTCTTAGACGAGCCTACCACCGGCCTCGACCCCAAGAGCCGCCGCGACGTACAGGCCTTCCTGGAAGACCTCCGCGCCCGCGAAGGCACCACCATCCTGCTCACCACCCACGATATGGCCGAGGCCGAGCGGCTTGCGCACCGTATTGGTTTCCTGGCCCACGGGCGGCTGGTGGCCGAGGGCACTGCTGCAGAACTCAAACGCCAGGCGGGTACACCCGACCTGGAAGAAGCCTTCATCGCCCTGACCGGCGAGGAACTAGATGAAGATGCCGATACTCGGTAGCCAAAGCATTTTTTTCGACAACGGATCGCCCAGAAAGGAACTGCTATGCTTGAACGATACCTGCGCCCCATGTGGGCTTTTGTCTTCCGCGACTGGCACCTGACCCGGCGCTATATGAGCTGGGTGGCGGTGTTTGTGTTTTATGCCATCGTCAACTCGGCCACCATTGCCCTGATCGGCAAGGCCCAGGACGACTTTCGCCTGACCCTGACGCTATTGTTGGGGGTGCTCTTGTGGTCGTTTTTGTCGGCCATGTACAACGAGATTGCCAACTCCATCAGCTACGAGCGCTGGGAGGGCACCCTCGAGTACACCTTCATGGCCCCGGTCTCGAGGCTCGTGCACCTCTCGGGGGTCTCGCTCTTTGCCATCATCTTCAGCGTGTTTCGCACCATCGTGATTCTGGTGGGGCTGGTGCTTTTTATTCAGGTCTCGGTGAACGGGGCCAACCTGCTGGGTGTGCTGGTGGTCTTGCTGGTAGCCAGCCTGGCCTTTATGGGCCTGGGGCTGATGGCCGCCATTCTGCCGGTGATGTCGCCGGAAAACGGCGCCCAGGCCACCAACATCTTCCAGGGCATTTTGCTGTTGGTCTCGGGCATCTACTATCCGGTGAGCGTACTGCCTTCCTGGGTGCAGCCGCTGGCCTACCTGAGCCCCGCGACCTATGCCCTCGAGGCCTGCCGCAAACTGATGGGCATTAACCACCCCGACTCCACCCCGGATAAACTGGTGGGGGCGCCGCTCTCTTCGGTCCTGCCCGAGTTGGGGGTTCTGCTCTTGATGGGGATAGTGCTCATTCCACTGGGCCTGTGGGTGTTTCATACCGCCGAGATGTGGGCCAAACGCACCGGCAAGCTCAAGCGAACCGGTTAAGCCGGTTTTTGCGAGGGGATTGCCCAGGTCACGAATATATTGGAGGCAGCATGATTGAAGTGGACAACCTGCAAAAAGTCTACCGGAAGCTACATGCCATAAAGGGCATCTCGTTTGTGGTACAGCCTGGCGAGGTCTATGGCTTGCTGGGCCCCAACGGGGCGGGCAAAACCACCACCCTGCGCATCCTGGCCACTTTGCTTAAACCCACCAGCGGTAGCGCCAAGGTGGCTGGTTTTGATATAACACGCGACTCCCTTGCGGTGCGCCGCAACCTGGGCATTGTGAATGGCGGCATGAAAGTCTACGACAAGCTCACCGGCTACGAGGTGCTGGATTTTTTTGGTAGTTTCTACGATCTGTGGGGGCCCGGGCTCAAAGAACGTATTGCCTGGGCCGCCGAGCTGCTGCACATCGAGCAGGCCGTGCTGAGCAAACAGGTGAAGGATATGTCTACCGGCATGCAACAAAAAATCGTGATAGCCCGGGCCATCCTGCACCAGCCGCAGGTTTTGCTCCTGGACGAGGGCACTGCCGGGCTCGACGTATTTGCGCGGCGGGCCTTGCTGGATTTCGTGCGGCGGTATGCCGAACTGGGCAAAACCCTGATCTATTCCACCCACGTGATGAGCGAGGCCGAGGAGGTCTGCGACCGGGTGGGTTTTATCAACAAGGGCTTGCTGGTGTACGAAGGTCGTTTGCAAGAAGCTCTGGAACTGGGCTCGGGGAACCTCGAGCGGGCCTTTATCCGGCGTTTGGAAGAGGCTGCTTGAAACGCTCTGGCACTAAAGATGAACGAAATTCTTATAATTGCCCGAAAAGAGCTTTTGAGTGTGGTGCGTGAGCGCCGGGTACTGTTTACCACACTGGTTCTTCCCATTCTGATCATGCCCTTGCTGATGTTTGGCCCTATTCTTTTGTTTGGCAATGCGGCCCGGCAAACCCAGGAAAGCGTGCAGAAAGTTGGGGTGGTGGGGGTTCCGGTGGAAGTGCTGGACGAACTCAAGAAGGCTCGAGTGGAACCCGTCGAGATTGCCAACCCCCAGGAAGCTGTACAGAACCGCGCGGTGCAGGCGGCGCTGGTCTTCGAGAACGGCAAATACACCCTTTATGGCAGGCTTTCGGGTGGGGCGACTCAAAGTGCTTTGGTCGTAGAGAAGATTCAGGGGGCGCTGCGTGCTTATAAAGATCGGTTGGTGGCCCAAGAGCTGAAAAACAGGGGCATTGGCACAGACATTCTGGAGCCCTTTAGATTAGAGACCAAAGACGCCTCGCGCGAGCAGGAGCGGGCCGCTGGGTTGTTCGCGTTTCTGATTCCGTACTTCCTGGTGGTTTTTATACAGACAGGCGGTATGCCGGTGGCGGTAGATGCCACGGCAGGCGAGAAGGAGAAGGGTACCCTCGAGGCCCTCCTGGCGGCTCCCGTGCCCCTGGTTCAGATTCTCTTGGGCAAGGGACTGGCGGTATTTGTGATGTCGCTCCTCTCCACCCTTGCCGCCATTACCGGGCTTTTGCTGGGTGGGGGCGTACTTCGCAACCTTTTCGCTACACAGCTTCAGGCGGTGCAAAACGGCGAGAACGCGGCGCAGTTGGGCGGCGCCCTGGCCCTGAACCCGCTGGGCTATTTGTCCATGATTGTTACCGCAGTGTTGTTTGCTCTGCTTGTCATTGCCATCATGATCTCGCTGGGCCTTTATGCCCGCAGTTTTAAAGAGGCGCAAAGCTACATGAGCCCCCTGATGCTGGTGATGATTATTCCCATCCTGTTCTTGCAGTTTTCCGATTTTATCAAACTCCAGGACTGGTACTTTGCCCTGCCTTTCGTGGGCGTCGTGTTATCCCTGGACGCGATTATCAAAGGCTCGGCGACCGCCACGCTGCTGAGCTTAACCTGGATTTCCACCCTGGTTTTTGCCGGGTTGGCCCTGTACCTGGCCTATCGCAACTTCCAGCGCGAGGATGTGGTTTTTAGAAACTAGGCCAGCGGCAGCGTTACAAGCGGCTTCTCGTTTAGTATGGCCTCAACATTCGGGTACTGCTTGATGTTGTAGAAGGGGTCGCGCTCGGCAGGGGTAAAGCCTGCATCGGCAATGTGCCGCACCATCTGCCTGACGGTGGCATGGGTGCGGTTGTGGCCCCCGGCGGCACTGACTACGTTTTCTTCCAGCATGGTCGAGCCGAAGTCGTTGGCCCCGTAGTAGAGCGCAGCCTGGGCTACCTTGAAGCCCATGCTGGGCCAACTGGCTTGCAGGTTGGGGATGTTGTCCAGGGCGATGCGGGCAATGGCAAGCTGCTGCAAGTACTCGTGGGCGGTGGCCCCGGGGGCCTTGCCCTTCAGGCGGGTATGCTCGGTTTGCAGCGTCCACATGGCAAAAGCCGCAAAGCCCTGCCCATATTCGCGCAGGGCCTTTTCCTGCTGCTCGCGAATCTTGAGCAGGTGGGCAATGCGCTGCTCATAGGTCTCGCCAAACCCAATCACCATGGTTGCAATCGTATACAGGCCAAGGCTCTGGGCGGTATCGAGGATGCGAAACCAGTCGCTGCTCTTGATGCGGGCCGGGGCGGCCTTGGCCCGCACCTCGTCTACCAGAATCTCGCCGCCTGCACCCGGCAGACCATCGAGACCTGCCGCCTTGAGCTCGATGAGTAGTTCGCGGCAGTTGCGGCCGGTAATCTTTTCCAGCCCCAGAATTTCCTCCGGGCTGAAGGCGTCTATACGCACCTCGGGGTAGTGCGACTTGAGGTAGCGCAGCAAATCCAGGTACCACTCGAAAGGCAGGTCGGGGTTCACGCCCCCTTGCATCAGGATGCGCCGCCCCCCAATTTGCATGAGCTCTTCAATCTTGCGCCCGATTTCCTCGAAGGAAAGCACATAGGCGTCGCCCTGCCGTTTGGTGCGGTAAAATGCGCAAAAGTTACAGGCCACATTGCAGATGTTGGTGTAGTTTATGTTGCGGTCAATCAGGTAGGTTACTACCTGGGGGTTGCCGCGCCCAAGCCGAAGTTCGTGGGCGACGGCGGCCACCTCGGGCAGGGGAAGCTCGTAGAGTTGGCGTAGTTCACTGGCCGAAAGTCGTTCGCCTGCAGCGGCGCGGCTCAAAACGTCCATGTGGCCATTGTACCGATAGGGGTTTCGTGAAAAAGTAGGGCAAACGACCCCATAGGTTTTTCAAGGATCGGTAGGCGGTAGGGAGTAGTCGTTCAAAACCAGCACCTGTCTCCCATCCCCATCTCTTGCTTCGCTGAAAGATAGCCACACGCCTAAAGTTGGCATAAAGCTGCACGCTATCGAGGGTGCGGCGAACCTCGGCCGGAAAGTTATCGAGCTTTGGACTTTCGGCTATTCTTCGTCGTCCTCGTCTGTGTCCTCGTCGTCTTCCTCGTCCCAATCTTCTTCGTCAGTGTCGATATCGTCGATGTAATAGTCTTCTATGCTGTTTACATCGGCCACGGTTTCGCCGTTGCTTACGAAGCGGATACCGGTCTCGTCAATTTCCAGATTCAGGTCGTCGAGATCGGTATCGTTGGGAACATGGACTTGCATCATTACCGCTACTTCGATTCGCATAGGCACCTCCCAGTAAAAAATAAGAAGTTGCTGTCAGCTTTGTTCAAGCTCGAGTCTTCCGACCCAAACTATACTTCAGCAGTTCGGTGTACATCCTAAGGCGCATGCCCAGACCCCTCCAGAAGCCGCGTTTCTGCTCTTTCATGATCTGCCCAGCGCCGGGTAACTCCACATAGGCCCAGCGAGCCCGGGTGCGGGCCAAGTGGTCGGTGATGGCAGGCTCCGGCCAGCGACGTTCGGTCAGGTTGGGCACGCTTTTTAGCCACGCGGTGGTACAGGCCCGCTGCCCCGATAAAAAAGGGGTGGCCCGGTTGCCGAAATCGGTCATCAGCCCCCCTGACTTAAAGACGCCGATGGCCATGTCCAGTTCTCCAGAGCGCACGGGCTCCAAAAGGGTCAGCAGGTGTTGGGGCTTTAGTCCGGTCAGGTCGGCATCGAGCATCAGCAAATAGGGTGTTTGCACATGGGCCAGCCCAAAGGCCAGGGCCCCGCTTTTGCCCCGGTTTTCGGGTAGCTGCAGCACCCTTGCCCCGGCGCGCTCGGCGGCCTGGGCGGTCTGGTCCGTCGAGCCGTCGTCTACGACCACCACGGGCAGGCCCGCTTCCTGCGCCACGGCCACCACAGCAGCGATGTGGGCTTCCTCGTTGTAGGCTGGGATCAAGACCGTGGTATCCATCTGGGGGCCATTCTACCCACCGACCAGGTTGCGGATATCGTTAATGGTCACCAGCACAATCAACAGAATCAAAAACACAAAGCCGCCGTAGGAGAGCCGGGCCTCCGTTTCGGGTTTAATGCGTCCACCAGTGAAAACGTTGGCTAGAAGCACCAAGATACGCCCTCCATCCAGCCCTGGGATGGGCAGCAGGTTGAACACCGCCAGCGACAGATTAATAGCCGCCAGCAGCCCCACCAGGGTGCCTAGGCCCTGCTGGGCAGCCTGGCCGGTGATGTTCACAATACCAACTGGCCCGGCCACCCCCTGGGCTTGCTGACCCGAGAGGATGCGGGCAATACTACCCACGAACTCCTGCACAAAGCGCGGTACCGCCACCACCGTTTCGCCGATGGCCCGGCTGAGCCCCTGCAAGAAGTTGATACGGGTGTAGCCGATGAGTTCGGCCCGGTAGACAATGCCTAGCCTGCCCTGGGTGTTGTCCCAGTTGAAGCGCAGGGTTACTTCCTGGTTATCCCGCAGCACCACAAAAACCTTCTCGCCCGGAGTCTGGCGGAAGCGGGTAACCTGGTCGTACGACTCGAGCTTCACCCCATTTAGACTAAGAATACGGTCGCCCACCCGGAAACCGGCCTGCTCGGCCAGGCTGCCCGGCAGCACCTCGGTTACTTCGGCCCGGGTTTGGGGCACCCCCTGGATGGAGGCCAAAGCCCCCAGCACCCCCCAGGCCAGGAGCAGGTTCATTAGCACCCCACCCACCAGAATGAAGAACTTGCCCAGTGCCGAGAGCCGCGCATAGCCGTGGCTATCGCCGGGCATCATGCCCTCGATCTCGGCGTAGCCGCCCAGGGGAATGGCGTTGAGCCGCCAGGTCGTGCCCCAGCGGTCGAACTTGAGCAAGGTGGGGCCAAAACCCACCCCAAAGTTCTTCACACCCACCCCCTGCCAGCGGGCTGCCAGGTAGTGGCCCAGCTCGTGCACGAAAATGCTGATGGAGATGATCAGGAGAAACCAAATCAGGCTCATGCTATACACCTTGAAACGCCCGAAGTAAAAAAAGTCTACTTTTCATGTTTAAGCCTTTACCTTGAGCAGTTCTCGAGCCAGCTTGCGGGCCTCGAGGTCAGCTTCATATACATTGTCCCAGGTGAGGTCCGTTTTGGGCGTCTGCTGTAACACTTTTTCCAGCACCCGGGGGATGTCCAGGTAGCCAATCTGCCCTTGTAAAAAGGCCTCCACCGCGATCTCGTCGGCTGCATTGAGCACCACCGGTGCCAGACCCCCCATGCGCCCTGCTTCGTAGGCCAAAGCCAGGGCCGGAAAGCGCCTGGTGTCGGGGGGATAAAAATCCAGCCGCTCCGGGATGGGCGCATCGCGCAAGGGGGTGGGAGGCCGCTTGGGGTAGGTCAGGGCATACTGGATGGCCAACCGCATATCGGTAGGGCCGAGCTGGGCTTTGATATTGCCGTCCTGGAAGCGTACCATCGAATGCACATAGGACTGCGGGTGAATCTGCACCTTGACCTTTTCGATGGGTATCTTGAACAGTTGCACCGCTTCCAACACCTCCAGGCCCTTGTTGAACAGGGTTGAGGAGTCTATGGTCACCTTGGGGCCCATTTTCCAGCGGGGGTGATTAAGGGCCATCTGGGGGGTGACTTTAGAGAGGTCGGCCGGCTCGCGCAAAAAGGGGCCACCCGAAGCGGTCAGGATCAGCTCGGCCACATCCCGGAAGGGTTCGCCCACCAGGCTCTGGAAGAGGGCGGAGTGCTCAGAGTCCACCGGAATAATCTGCGCGCCACTTTGTTCTGCTTCCTGCCAGAGCAGCGGCCCGGCAGCTACCATACTCTCCTTGTTGGCCAGGGCCATTCGGCGGCCCTGCTGCACAGCAGCCCGCACCCCAGGCAGACCTGCCAGACCAGGAATGGCCCCTACGACTACATCTGATGGCCAGGCGGCCACCTCTAAGGCATCGGTGAGGTGCAGGTTTGGAAAGCGAAGCCGCAACTCGGGTAGGACGGTTGCATCGGCCGCAACCGCTTCTGGTTGAAACTCGGCAATTTGCTGATATAGCAGGTCCAGGTTCTTGCCTGCCACCAGCCCCACCACCCGGTAGCCCCGCCAGCGGCACACATCCAGCGTCTGGGTGCCGATCGAGCCAGTAGAGCCCAGCACCACGATACGTTTGGGGGTATCACTCATCCTCTTGCTAGTGTACTGGTTTGGGGATAAAGGTCTGTAATCAGCCCTGCAAGGGTACAGGATTTTATCGTTTTTCCCAACAGGCCACTTCTGATGGCAACCCGGCGTCGCCGGGTGGGGGCTGCAAACTATACTTCCAAGAAAATGATAAGAACCCAGCAAGGGCATAGCTTCTGAGAAATGCTCAAATAAAGATGGTCAGCAAATAGTAGGTAAGCGGAACCGTGAAAAGGTGCGAATCCAGGCGATCCAGCAGCCCCCCATGGCCGGGCAGGAAGTGACCAGAGTCCTTGACGCCGCAAAAACGCTTCAGCATGGACTCGGTCAGGTCGCCGAGTTGTGCCGCAAAGGAGAGCACCAGATTGACAATAAAGATTTCAACAGGTCGGAACAGGGCGAAGGGGCTTTCGGGATAGGCTGAACGAACAATGGTAGTAAACAAAAACAGAAGCAAAAAACTAGTCAGGATGCCACCAATAGAGCCCTCAACCGTTTTGCCAGGGCTGATGGTGGGGGCCAGCTTACGTCGGCCCAGGTAGCGGCCCACAAAGTAGCCGCCGATGTCGTTGGCAAAGCTGCTGATAAGGGGCAGGGCCAGAATCCAGAGGCCCACTGTACCGTCTGGGGAGTGGCGCAGCAACAGAAAGAATCCCAGCGTCCAGGGCAGGTACAAGAAGGCCATCAGGCTGTAAG
Source organism: Meiothermus sp. (assembly GCF_026004115.1). Lineage (NCBI taxonomy): Bacteria > Thermotogati > Deinococcota > Deinococci > Thermales > Thermaceae > Meiothermus > Meiothermus sp. Next base: position 2,776,322 of record NZ_BPIM01000001.1, on the reverse strand, counting down.
CAAAGCGCTGAATGTTGGCACCTACGATCAGCTCGGAGCTAAAGGCCCCAATGAGCACCAGCCCCAGGGCAATTTCTCGCCAGGGCACCCCAGGGTAGACGTCGTGGAGCTGGGGCAAGCTGAACAAAAGCATGACCAGCCCTCCCCCAATCAAAAAGGCCATGTTGAGTTCGATGCCCTTGTTTCGCAGCATATGGCGAAGCTCGAGAGAACCCAGTACCAGTATGAAAACCAGCGCCAGGAAAAGGAAAATCCGCCCCTCCCAGATCACCCCAAAGAGCACCAGCACCCCGATAAGCGAGGAAGCTATGCGGGTAGGCAAGGATGAATCGGGTCGGGCCTCCGAGGGCTGCACAGCTACAGCATATCAGCCAGGCTTTTGGGGCTCGAGCCTCCACAAACTAGCAGTGCAACCAGGTGGTTTGGCCCGACCTGTCTCGAGGTAAACAGACAGCACGGTTCCCACGAGAGCTTGTTGCAAATACCGTGGTTTTTTTGGTACCAAGCAGCAAGTATATCTGTGAGACATCTAATACCAACCTTACTTGGACAGTTAGCTTTAAGGGGTCATCCCAAGCTCCCTCATCCGGCGACACCTTGGGTGCAGTCAATCGTGTTCCTATCGCTATTTGTAAATAGCACGGTCGGGGTGTCGCCACCTTCTCCCCCAGGGGGAGAAGGTTAGGGGTTCATGTGGATTTGGTATCAGTCCGTCGCCTGGGCGTAGTCCTCCACCGGCGGGCAGGAGCAAACGATGTTGCGGTCGCCATAAACGTTGTCCACCCGGTTCACCGGGCTCCAGTATTTGTCCAGGGCCGACTGACCTGCCGGGAAGCAGCCCTGCGCACGGGAGTACTTGCGGCCCCAATGTTCATCGGCAATGTCCAGCACAGTGTGGGGCGCGTGGCGCAATGGGCTTTCCTCGGCGGAAAGTTCGCCCCGCTCGATCTGGGCTATCTCTTCGCGGATGGCGATCATGGCATGGATAAAGCGATCCAGTTCGTATTTGGATTCCGACTCGGTCGGCTCAACCATGAGGGTGCCGGGCACTGGGAAGCTCATGGTTGGGGCGTGGAAGCCATAGTCGATCAAGCGCTTGGCAATGTCTTCTGCGGTGATATCGCACTTGTTCTTGAAGGCTCGAGGGTCGAGGATGCACTCGTGCGCAACCCGGCCTTTTTCGTTCTTGTAGAGCACCGGGAAGTAGGGCTCGAGCCGGCTGGCAATGTAGTTGGCATTCAGAATGGCTACCTCGGTAGCCCGCTTGAGCCCCTCGCTGCCCATCATCCAGATATAGGCAAAGGAGATGGGCAGGATGGAGGCCGAGCCATAGGGCGCCGCCGCCACCGGCCCCACCGGTGCGGTGCCACCGTCCAGTACCGGGTGGCCAGGCAGGAAGGGAGCCAGGTGGGCCTTGACCCCAATGGGGCCCATCCCCGGCCCGCCGCCGCCGTGGGGAATGGCAAAGGTCTTGTGCAGGTTGAGGTGGGAGACATCGGCCCCGTAGTGGCCGGGCTTGGAAAGCCCCACCTGGGCGTTGAGGTTGGCGCCATCCAGGTAAACCTGCCCGCCGTAGCGGTGCACAATCTCGCACAGCTCGCGGATTTTTTCCTCAAAGACGCCGTGGGTGGAGGGGTAGGTGACCATCACCGCAGCCAGCCTGTCGGCGTGCTGCCGGGCTTTGGCCTCGAGGTCCTGCAAATCCACATAGCCCTGCTCGTCGCAGGCCACCACCACCACCTCCATACCGGCCATATGGGCCGAAGCGGGGTTGGTGCCGTGGGCCGAGGAGGGAATCAGGCAAACATTGCGGTGCCCCTCGCCCCTCGAGCGGTGGTAGCCCCGAATGGCCAGCAATCCCGCGTACTCCCCTTGCGCCCCCGAGTTGGGCTGGAGCGAAATGGCGTCGTAACCGGTAAGCTCGCAGAGCCAACGACTGAGGGTCTCGAAGAGTTTCTGGTAGCCCCTGGCCTGCTCCGCCGGGGCAAAGGGATGCAGGTTTGCAAACTCCGGCCAGCTTATGGGTATCATCTCGGCCGCAGCGTTAAGCTTCATGGTGCAGGAGCCCAGCGGAATCATGGCCCGGTCTAAAGCCAGGTCACGGTCGGCCAGCTTGCGCATGTAGCGCATGAGTTCAGTCTCGGAGTGGTAGCGATTGAAGACTGGGTGGGTCAGGTACATTGAGGTGCGCTTGAGGGCAGCGGGCAGGTGGTTCTCGGGCGCAAATTCCTCGTATTTGAACTTGCCCCCAAAAGCCTCCCAAACTGCCTCGATGACCTCGGGGGTGGTGGTCTCGTCGAGGGCAATGCCGATGTGCAGGTCGTCGACCTTGCGCAGGTTGATGCGCCGTTTGCGGGCTTCGCTCAGGATTTCCTCCACCCGGCCCTCGGCCCGGATGGTCAGGGTATCAAAAAAGTGGGGGTTCAGCTGCACATAGCCCAGGCGCTTTAGGCCAGCCGCCAGTACGCTGGCTTTGTCGTGGATGCTCTGGGCAGTCTCGCGCAGGCCCTCGGGCCCGTGGTAGACTGCGTACATCGAGGCAATTACCGCCAGCAAAACCTGTGCAGTGCAGATATTGGAGGTGGCTTTCTCGCGGCGGATGTGCTGCTCGCGGGTCTGGAGGGTCAGGCGGTAGGCCCGGTTGCCCCTCGAGTCTATCGAAACCCCTACCAGCCGCCCCGGCAAGGCCCGCTTGAGGGCATCCTTAACCGCCATGTAGCCCGCGTGCGGCCCGCCGTAGCCCATCGGCACCCCAAAGCGCTGGGCCGAGCCCACCGCGATGTCGGCCCCCAGCTCGCCGGGTGGGGTCAGGAGGGTGAGGGCCAGCAGGTCAGCGGCCACGACGGCCACACCCCCTGCTGCCCGAACTTTTTCGATAAATGGCCGCAGGTCGCGGATCTGCCCCAGCGTGTCGGGATACTGGAAGATAGCCCCGAAGAGGGTCTCGGGGTGCAGGTCGGCCTCCGGGTCGCCCACCACCAGCTCCCAGCCCAGCGGCTCGGCGCGGGTTTGCAGCACGGCCAGGGTCTGGGGGTGCAGGTTCTTGTCGGCAAAAAACGCCTTGCGTGGGTGCTTACAACTGCGCTCTGCTACCGCCATGGCCTCAGCCGCCGCGGTGGCCTCGTCCAGCAGAGAGGCGTTGGCGATGTCCAGGCCGGTCAGGTCGGCAACCATGGTCTGGAAGTTAAGCAAAGCTTCCAGCCGCCCCTGGCTAATTTCGGGCTGGTAGGGCGTGTAGGCAGTGTACCAGGCCGGGTTTTCCAGCAGGTTTCGCTGTATCACGGGCGGAAGGATGGTTCCGTAGTACCCCTGGCCAATCAGCGAGGTATAGACCTGGTTCTCTTCGGCCATGGCCCGCATCCGCGCCAGCATCTCGGTCTCGCTCAAGCCCGGGCCAATGCCCAGAGGGGCGTCTTCTCGGATCGAGGCCGGTACCGTTTGTTCGATGAGCTCGTCCAGGGTCGAAACCCCTACCGCCTTTAGCATCGCTTGGATGTCTTCCGGGGTAGGGCCAATGTGGCGCCTGGAGAAATCGGTGGAGCGGGGCTTTTGCGTGTCTGACATGGGGTCTCCTCTCTTCGCAATCGGAAGAAACTTGACCCCATCTGTCCTTTTGCCTGAGAGTGTTATCCCGTCGGCGGGCGTTTGGCGCCTCTCTCCAGATTGTGCCGCTGTGGTTCTTTTGCCTGAGAGATTCCGGGGTGGTTGCTCCTTCGGCGTGGGACTAGGCCCATCTCTCCCATCAGCAGCCGGTTGCTTTACCAGCGATATGATAGCCCAACCAGATGAAGGTCTGAAAGTGACGGTTATACAGTTGTACGCGGTTACGGGTCTGGCAGCCAATGGGCATTGCGCTCAACGAATACTGGGTATGCATTGCCCACCCGACGCTCAAAAAGATCACTGGCTTTCCGCTACAGCCTGATAATCCGCCGCCGACAAAAGCCCCTCCACGTCGGCAGGATTGACCTTCATCTTGAACAGCCACCCTTCTCCATAGGGCGACTGGTTAAGCAATTCAGGTTTGTCGCCCAAAGCATCGTTCACCTCGATGATCTCACCCGCTACCGGCGCGTATATATCCGAGGCGGTCTTGACCGACTCCACCACCGCTATCGCCGCCCCCGGTTCGGCAACCTTGCCCATCTGCGGCAGTTCCACGAACACCACGTCGCCCAGGGCATCCTGGGCAAAATCGGTGATACCCACCACGGCTACGTCGCCCTCGAGGCGAACCCACTCGTGCGATTTGGTGTACTTTAGCTCGGAAGGATAGTTCATGATGTCACCTCGGCAGTCAGTTTATTGCCAAACAAGCCCTAAAGCACAGGGTCAGGGTTCTCCGAGACCTGGCTACAACTTAACAAAAGGCATCTCGACCACGGTTGCGGCTGCCATTCTGCCGCGAATTTCGACCTCGAGGGGCGTCCCCACGGCGGCCAGGTTAGCCTTCACATACGCCATACCGATACCCTTCTTTAGCACGGGTGAATGTGTACCCGAAGTCAGAATACCCACTTCCCGCCCCCCCTGCATCACCCGGTAACCCTCGCGGGGAATGCCCCCTTCCACCTGCAAGCCCACCAGTTGCCGCTCGCAGGGGCTTTTTAGCAGAGCTTCTTTGCCGTGAAACTCCTTGTGGCTCTTAATCACCCAGCTAAAGGGCGTACAAAGGGGGCTGGTCTCGTCGGTTAGCTCGTGGCCATAGAGGGGGAAGCCCGCCTCGAGCCGCAGGGTATCCCGCGCCCCCAGCCCACATGGGGTCACTTCCGCTCCCAACAAAGCCTCCCAGACCGCCCGGGCCTCATCCGGGGCCACAAACACCTCGTAGCCATCCTCACCGGTGTAGCCGGTGCGGGCAAAGCGCACCCACTTGCCGGAGAGCTTGCCCATAAAGGTATCGTTCTTCTTGCGCGAGGCCAGGTCGGTGTCCGAGAGCTTTTGCAGCACGGCTACCGCCTGGGGGCCCTGTACGGCAATAAGGGCAAAGAAGTCGGAGGCGTTCTCGAGCTCTACTTCAAAACCTGCCTTCAGGCTGTTGAGGTGAGCCCAGTCTTTCTCGATGTTGGCCGCGTTCACCACCATCAAATATTCACTCTCGCCCGTTCGATAGATGTAAATATCGTCTACCAGCCCCCCCTGCGCGTTGGGCAGCATGGAGTACTGGGCCCGCCCCACCTTGAGCTTGGAGACGTCGTTCAGGGTTGCATATTGCAAGAACGAAAGCGCCCCCGGCCCCCGTATCCAGAACTCCCCCATGTGGCTCACGTCGAACATGCCCGCGAGCCCCCGCACGGCCAGGTGCTCGGAGGTAATGGAGGTGTACTGAATGGGCATCTCATAGCCGGCAAAAGGCAGCATCTTGGCTCCCAAAGCCAGGTGCGCTGGATGAAGTGGGGTGGTTTTCATGCCTCCATAGCATACCAATCCCAGGTCGGCAGGCCGAGACCGATAGGCGCAGTGGCAGGTCTTGGGTCTCGAGCCGCAAGTCCCGAAACCTTCAAAGTTGCTGCATACCGGTCACTGCGTCCTTCCGAGGAGGCCCAGCCAACGAGAAATCCAAACCCGCGCCTGTAGAGCGATTGTGTGGCTAGTAGCGCACCCGATTCTTCGCTTCGCTGAGAATGACCAGGCACAGACTTCGAAATCCATGCACGAAACACACACCCACACCCAATACCGGATTCAAAAAGATAGTCATTCAAATCAAAAAGTCCAGAGGCTATCTTTTTAAATCCTAGAGCACTCCTTTCAGTCGGGTTAGTTCGTCACTGAAGAGTGACGAACTAACCGAATCTGGTATAAAAAGCCAAGCTACCCAGGGCCGGTGCATAAAGTAAAACCTCTACTTCCTCCCCCAACGGGGGAGGCTAGGTGGGGGCCTAATACCCGGCCAGGTCGCCTGCCTACAAGCATTTTTTGCAACACTGGCTGCCTAAAGCGTTCGCTAAGGTTTGCGGGCGTTTACGCACCAACACTGCCAAGCTACCACCGAGATAGGACTTGGGAGATTTATCAAAACGCTCAACTGGCCGCCGCCACTCGGGAGAGCACCTGGCGGCTTACAGCCTTGAGGGTCTCGAAGACCCCCATTCCCGTGGTGGCTACCGCCTCGAAGATGGGCAGGCGCATCTCGGGGTCAATCACGGCCTGAATCATCTCCACCGGCAGGGCATCGGGGGTGTCGCGCTTGTTGGCCTGGAGCACGATGGGAATGTCCTCGGCCTTGATACCATACTCGGCCAGGTTCTCACGCAGGTTGCGCATGGATTCGGCATTGGCCCTGAGGCGGTTGGGGGCCGAGTCGGCCACAAACACAAGGCCATCCACCCCCCGCAAGATCAGCTTTCGGCTGGCGTTGTAAAAGACCTGCCCCGGCACGGTATAGAGGTGGAAGCGGGTCTTGAAGCCCTTAACCTCGCCCAGATCTACCGGCAAAAAGTCGAAGAAGAGGGTGCGCTCGTCCTCGGTAGCCAGCGAGACCATCTCCCCTTTGCGGTTTTGCGGCACCTGCTGGAAGACCCACTTAAGGTTGGTGGTCTTACCGGACATTCCGGGGCCGTAGTAGACAATTTTGAAGTTGATTTCTCTGGCGGCAAAGTTAATCGTGCTCATATCAGTTCCCAAATAGTTCGTCCAGGAGGGCACTGGCCCCGTCCCGATACTCATGATCAATCCCGAGGGTTCCAGGTTGCACCACTGCGTCCCTGGTGATGACCTCGAGGGCCTGCACGGCCCGCTTGCCAAAAAGCTTGACCCGGCCCACCGGGGCCGAGTTATCGAAGATGACCACCAGCAAGGCCAGTTCGCCCACCTCCTCGGCGTACAGCCCGTGCGTGGCCCCCTGGTGCAGTAGCTCGTTGAAGCGGGGCTCGCCCAGCATTTTGGCCAGGGCCTGCGTAGCTGCGGCGTTTCCGGCGATGAGGGTAGCCAGCGAGTCCAGCGCTGGGGGCCTGGGCGCCCAGAGGGCTTCTTTGTGGGCCAGCACAAACCCTTTACGGTCTAGCAACAGCACGTAGCGCGCCCCGCTCTCGCGCAACAACTCCTCGAGGACGTGCAAAGCCTTCTCGTAAGCGCCCCCAAAGAGTGCGATGGCAGGCTCAACCATAGTAGGCTAAGTGTAACATGCACACGTTACCGACCCCTGTGATGAATTACGCCAAAGACACGCGGGCTCCGGTGGTCAATGTGCCCTCCGGCAACCTAGGGCGCGTCCCGGTACCGTATCTTTGACCCATGCGCCAGCTACACGCCCTATTCGCTCTTGGCTTGTTGTGGGTGGCCCCGTTGGCCTTGGGCCAGAATGCGGTCACCATTGCCGAACTCAGCCGCCTTCGCTACGGCGGCGGGGCCCTGGTGGCCGAGCGGGTGTTGGAGCGCAACCCCAGCTTCACCCGCTATCTGGTGCGTTACCCCTCCGACGGCCTGACCATGTACGGCTTCATGAACGTGCCCAACACGGCGGGGCGCTTTCCGGTGGTGATTGTGATTCACGGGTATGTGAACCCTGCCACCTACCGCACCCTGGCCTACACCACCCGCTACGCCGACGGGCTGGCCCGGGCCGGCTTCGTCACCCTTCACCCCAACCTGCGCGGGCATGGGCTGTCGCAGGGGAGCCCCGAGCAAGGGGCCTCGAGGGTGCTGTATGCACGGGAAATACTCGACCTGGCCGCCATTGTGCGGGCCCAGGCCGGGCGGGGCGCCCTGGAAAAAGCCCTGCCCAGCGTGGGGCTGATGGGGCACAGCATGGGCGGCGGGATTGCCCAGCGGGTAGCGGTACTCGACCCGCAAATTCGGGCAGTTTTGCTCTACGGCACCATGCACGGCGACGACCTGAAGAATGCGCGGCAAATTTGCTTTGTCTTCACCAACCGTCAGCGTGGCTGCAACGAACTCAATACGCCGCCCGAGACCCTGGCGCAAATCTCCCCCATCAACTTTTACGCCCGTATCCGGGCCCCGGTGCAGGTGCACCACGGTACCGCCGATACCCAGACCCCCTACGCCTGGGCCGAAGAAATTTGCGCAGCGCTGCGGAAAAACAACGTTTCTCACCAGTGTTTTACCTACCCCGGGGCGGGCCACACTTTCAGGGGCAACGACTACAACACCCTGATGCGCCGGGCCCGGAGCTTCTTTGGGCAGGCTTTGCGAAGCGGCGGATGATGCAGGGCCTGTACGTTCACGTTCCCTTCTGCCCCACCCTTTGCCCCTACTGCGATTTTCACGTGGTCAGGCGGCACGGGGGGGTGGTAGCGGCCTTCCTCGAGCGCCTCGCCGAGGAAGCCAAAGCCCTCTATGCGCAGTACCCGGAGCCCCTGAAAACCCTTTACTTTGGCGGCGGCACCCCCAGCTTCCTACGCAGCGCCGAGCTACAAGCCCTATTTGCTGCCCTGCCCTGGGACATCCGCGAAGCCGAGGTCACCATGGAGGCCAACCCCGGTACGCTAAACCCCGAGCGGCTGCAACTGCTGCGGGGCCTGGGGGTGAACCGGCTCTCGCTGGGGGTACAGAGCTTCCAGGACGAAGTTTTGCGCACCCTGGGCCGCGCCCACGGACGCAAAGGCGCCCTGAAGGCGGTGGAGATGAGCCTGGAAGCCGGTTTCCGCACCTCGCTGGACCTGATTCTGGGCCTGCCCGGCCAGGACTTCGCGGCCGACCTGCGCGAAGCCCGCGCCCTGGGCGTGGGGCATATTTCGGCCTACACGCTGCAAATAGAGCCCGGCACGCCCTTTGCGCTGGCCAACCTGCAAACCGACGAGGAGCAGGAGGCCCGCGCATTCGAACAGGCCGAGGAGATTCTGGGCGAAGCCGGGTTTGTGCGGTACGAGGTTTCCAACTTTGCCCTACCCCACCAGGAAAGCAGGCACAACAAGCTCTACTGGCAACTGGGCTTCTGGGGGGCGCTGGGGCCTGGCGCGGCGGCGCACCTGCCTGATCTAGCGGGAAAAGCCCTATATGCCATCCGTGCCACCAACCCACCGCTTCCGCGCTGGCTGGCAGGGGAAGGGCCCTCGGTGGAAGAAATAAGCCCCCTCGAGCACGTCAAAGAAGCCCTGATGTTGGGCCTGCGGCTGGCCGAGGGGGTGGAAGTAGGAGAGCTCGAGCGGCAGACGAGTTTGGAGGTCTGGGAAAAGCTCGAGCCGGCAGTGCGCGAACTCGAGGGGCAAAAACTTTTATGGGCTCGAGGTAAGAGAATAGGAGTGGCTCGAGCTGGGGTAGCCATTCTTCACGGTATCATCTTGCGGCTGTGGGAAGCTTTGGAGGCTAAATAAATCCCCCCTAAGACCCGCGGATACCTCAGCCCAGCCACCGCCTTTTCATAGCTTCCCGCTGGATGCGCAAGAGGGGCTCTAAGTCCCAGTATTCCCGCACCACCCGCGAAACATAGCTGCCCACGCAAAACCCCTCCCGCCGGTAAATCACCTTGTTGGCCCGCACTACCTCGAAGGCCAGCACGGGTGGGGCCTGGTTCAAAACCACCAAGTCGGTGCGCTCAAAACCGGCTTTCACCAAGTCGGTCAGGATCTCCAGCGTGGGATCGAGTTCTGGGGGCTCGAGGTACACCGCCAGGTCCCAATCGCTATCCGGGCGAGCCTCCCCAAAGGCGCGGGAGCCGAACAAGAAAGCGGCTTGCACCTGCGGATACCCAGCAAATACCCCTTCAATGCTTTCGATCAACTGGGTTTCCACGTGATCAGGGTAGCATAAGTACTTGATCAGTCCACCAGATAAAGCACCTCGCTGAGGGCCTCTACAAACCGCTTAGGGTCTAAACCTTTTTTGGGAATACGAAACCCCGGCGGGTACTGGGTGGGTTCGACCCGGAAGGGTAAGGCCCGCAGGGCTTTGGCGTCGTAGTCGAGGCGGACGGTCTCGAAGGCAATCTGCAGGTGAAGCATGTCCTCGGTGATGGAGACCACCCCCTTGGACTGTGCTACCAGCCGGAGTTTGCTGAGGGCCAGGAAGTTTTCCACCTCCTCGGGTGCGGGGCCGTAGCGTTCCTTGATTTCCCTGGCAATGCGGGAAAGCTGGGCCAGGTTGCGGGTTTCGGCCAGGCGGCCATAGTAGCGGCTGCGGGCTTCGGGGCTGGGGATGTACTCGGGGGTGAGGCGGGCCGAAAGCTGGAGGTCGAGGGTGACGTGACGCTCCGGCTCCACCTTCTCCCCCTTGAGCTTGCGGATGGCCTCCGACAAAAGCTCGGTGTAGATTTCCAGGCTCACCGCGCGGATATGCCCGTGCTGCTCGGGCCCCAACAGATTGCCCACCCCACGAATTTCCATGTCCTTCTCGGCTAAAAGGTGCCCCGAACCCAGGTCGGAAAGGTCGGCGATGGCGGCCAGGCGGCGCTCGGCGCCCTCGGTCAGGCGCAGGGGGTGAAACAGGTAGGCATAGGCCTCTTCCTGCCGCCTGCCCACCCGCCCGCGGAGCTGGTAGAGGGCCGCCAGGCCCAGCTTGTCGGCCCGCTCGACCAGGATGGTGTTGGCCTCGGGGATGTCCAGGCCGCTTTCGATGATGGTGGTAGCCAACAGCACGTCGAAAGCCCCCTCGGCAAAGGCCAGCATGGTCTCCTCTACCTCGGCCTCGTGCATCTGGCCGTGCACCACCCCAAAGCGGGCCTCGGGAACGAGGGCTTCGAGGTACTGGCGCCGCGCCAGTATGGTAGCCACCCGGTCGTGTACGTAGAAAGCTTTGCCGCCGCGCTCGAGCTCGTCCATAATCCCCTGTCGCACCAGCGCGGGGTCGTAGGGGGCCAGCACTGTCTGGATGGGCTTGCGGCCCGGCGGGGCAGTCTGGATGCTACTCAGGTCGCGCAGGCCCACCAGGGCGCTGTAGAGCGTGCGGGGGATGGGCGTGGCCGACAAAAACAGGGTGTCCACGGCCTCCTTGAGTTCGCGGATGCGCTCCTTCTGGGCCACCCCAAAGCGGTGCTCCTCGTCCACCACCAGAAGGCCCAGGTCTTTGAAGCGCACGTCGGGGGACAAGAGGCGGTGGGTGCCGATCACGATATCCACGGTACCCTGCGCCAGGCCTTTCAGGATTTCCCGCTCCTCGCGCTCGGAAACAAAACGCGAGAGGGCTGCCACCCGTACCGGCAGGCCCGCCAGGCGTTTTTGAAAGGTTTCTTTGTGCTGCTCGGCCAGGAGCGTGGTAGGCACCAGCACCGCTACCTGAGCGCCATGTCCCACCACCCGGTGGGCCGCCCGCAGGGCCACCTCGGTCTTGCCGAAGCCCACATCGCCCGAGATCAGGCGCTCCATGGGCCGGGGGGCCTCGAGGTCGCGCAGGGTTTCTTCCAGGGCCTTGTGCTGGTCCGGGGTCAGCTCGAAGGGAAAGTTCTGCTCCACCAGGGAATCCCACTCGGGCAGCGGGCCAAAAGCCCGGCCCGGCGTGGCCTCACGCTTGGCGTGCAGTACCAGCATCCGCTGGGCCAGCTCCTCGGCGTCGCGCTGGGCCTTTTCCCGGGTGCGCTTCCACTCCCCCTTGCCCAGCGAGGAGAGGGCCGGGGGGTCATCGGTGGTGCCGGGGTGGCGCTTGAGGAGGGGTAGCTGCTCTACCGGAAGGTACATCTTCCCCTCGCCCGCATACTGCAAGACCAGGTAGTCGCGCTTGGCTCCCAGCACCTCGCGGGTTTCCAGGCCCAGGTACTGCCCGATGCCGTGCTCGGGGTGAATCAGGTAGTCGCCTACCGAGAGCGCCCCAGGGTCGGCCTCGCCCGCTACCACCCGCCGGTTCCGCAGTACTTCTGCCCCCCCAAAGGCGTACAGATGGGCTTCGCTCAGATACACCGTGCGCCGCTCGGGGTCCAGGAAGGCCCCTTCGAAGGGGGCGGGCACCAGATTCAGGGTTCCCGGTTTGGGTGACAGGATCGGGGTAGAACGAAGGGTGTCGGGCGCCAGGGCATAGGACCGCTCGCCGGAACCCTGACCCCTCTCCCCTGACCCCTGTAGTTTGTGTAGCAGGTAGCTGCGGCTCTTGGGGTGCCGATAGAAAAAGACCACCGAAAAACCCGCCCCCATCCAGGTGTGCACATCATCCACAAACTGCGAGAGGCGGGCCCGGTAGGGAGGGAGGGGCCTGTAGGGCAGGTGCTGGGAGGGCAGTTCTGGCCCCCCCAGGCCAAAGGCCACCCGATCCCGCCCTGCTATTAGGGGCCAGAGCGCCTCGGGGGCCAGGGCTGGGGTATCGAGGTAGACCGTGCCGGGGAAGTGCAGGATTTTGTGGGCGTCCCAGGTCTCGGCCTTGCCTACGCGGGCCGTCAGAACGTAGCGCTGCCGGGCTTCCCCCGCCACCTTGAGGCCATCGAGTTCATCGCCAAAGAACTCCAGGCGAACCTCGCCAATCTCTACAATCTCCCCGCGCACCCGGAAACCGGCTTTTTCATCTTCGTCGGGTTCGCCCAGGTAGCCCATGCGATAGAGGCGCTCGAGCAGGTCTTCGCGCAGGTAGCTGCGGCCCACCTCGAGCACCAGCCGCCAGTCTTCGGGTCGTTCGGGGAATGGGGCCAGGGCCTCCTCGTAGCTCATCACCACCACCTGCGCCTCGCCAACGGCCTCCAGGCCGGGGTTCACGTAAGCCGAGATCCCCAGCGACCCCAGGTCGGCATACAGACTCAGGCGCTCGAGGGGGCAGAGCAACACCCGGGGGCCTTCGCCCTGGGCAAAAAGCAGCGCACGGGCCACCTGGGGCAGGCCAGGCAGGTAGTGGTTGTGGATGGATTGTGCGGTTGTGTTCATAAAAGTGGGTTGTTTTTGCAAGGCAAAAAGTTCCACCAGGGGAGCCCTGGAGGAGCACCGCAGTCTACCCCGGCGCCTGGGTTGCAAAGCAGGACTTGTTACACTAACAGCGTGAAGATTCTGGTTACCGGTTTTGAGCCTTTTGCCGGGTTACCGCACAACCCCAGCAGCGCTTTGCTCGAGCACCTGCCCAACCGGCTGGGCCAGGCCGAGTTGGTGCGCGCCACGCTGCCGGTAGACACCCTCCGGGCGCCCGAGGCCCTGCAGGAGCTCTACCGTCGCCACCAGCCTGCCGCTGCGCTCCACCTGGGGCTGGCCGCAGGCCGGGCACTCCTGTCGCTCGAGCGCCTGGCGGTAAACCTGCTCGACTTTGAAATCGCCGACAATGGCGGGCACCACCTGCAAGACACCCCCATTCTGCCGGGGGGCCCCCTGGCCCTGCACACCCGACTCCCCATCCGGGCCATCCAGGCCCGCTGGGCCGAGGCGGGCATTCCTGGCGTGGTCAGCAACAGCGCGGGGCTGTATCTGTGCAACCAGGTGATGTACCTGGCCCTGGCCACGCTGCCGCTGGAGGCGCCTGCCGGGTTCATCCACCTGCCCCCCGACGAAACCCTGGCCCTGCACAAGCCCCAGGCATTTGTGCCACTCCAAACCCAGGCCCAGGCCATCCGGCTGGCCTTGCAGGTGACCCTCGAGCAGTTACCCAAGACCGGGCCAGCGTCCACCCCACAGCAGAAAATGCCCGGTACTGGGGCCTCGAGCAGCCTGCCTGCGCGCAAGGTTGAATCGGCATGACCGATGTGCTCATCATCTCTGGCGGCAACGCCGAAGACCTGATCGGCGCTTCTCTCTGCGCATACCTGGAGGGCCTCTCGCTGGCGGCCCTGCCCCTGGTGGGGGCTGGCAAGCGGTACGAAGGCAAGGTCGAACGCATCCTGGGCCCCCGCACCCAGATGCCCTCGGGGGGCTTCCCCTTCAATAGCCTGGAGAACCTGATTGCCGACCTGAAGGCCGGTTTTCATCTGGAAATCGTCCGGCAGATCCGGGCCGCCCAGCTTGCCCGGGGCGAGGTGCAGGCGGTGGCCGCGGTGGGCGACGCCTATACCCTGGCCATCGGCGTGCTGGCCTCGGACTGGGGGCGGCTGCCGCTGTTTCACCTTCAGCCACAAATCTCTCACTACTACTGGGGGGGCCGTAGCATCTGGGAGCGGCTCAAACAGCCCAACCAGTTTGCCGCCGAGGACTACCTGTTCTACGAGCGCTGGATGCACCGCTTCGTGCAGGCCGTATACGTGCGCGACAAGCTGAGCGAACAGCGCGCCCAGCAGCTTGGCATGCACAAGGCCCGTTTCGTGGGCAGCATGGCCATGGATACCCTATCGGCCCCCGAACGCGACCTGAGCGGGGTGCTGGATGGCAGGCCGGTGCTGGTCTTGCTGCCCGGCACCCGCGGTGACGTGCGCTTTAGCCTGCCCCTGATGCTCGAAAGCGCGGCCCTGCTTCCCGAGATGCAGGGTCTGGTGGCCTGGGCCGGCGACTTCCAGCACGTACCGCTACCGGAGGGCTGGCGCCTCGAAGTGCAGGACGAGCACACCGCCAGCGCCGTATCCACACAGCACCGGGTCTGGCTGTTGCGGGGTGCCTTCTCGGCCATTTTGCACGTGGGGCAGGTCGCCATCGGCACTGCCGGGACTGCCAACGAGCAGGCCGCCGGGATGGGTATTCCGGTGGTAGCCTTCTCTACCCCTGGCCCTCAGTACATCTACCCCAACGCCCTGCGCCAGAGTCGGTTGCTGGGCAAAGCCCTGCGCCTGGTGGAACCTAGCCCCAAGGCCGTGGCCGAAGCTGTGCGGGTTTTTCTGACGGATGAAGCAGCTCGTGAGGCGGCGCGAAGGGAGGGCCTCGAGCGCAACGGGCCCCGGGGAGCCTTGCCCCAAATTGCCCAGGAGATTCGTCAAACACTGGCTTTGGGGGGTGCCCATGCCGGATAGCGTGCTGGCCCTGGTGGTCACCCACAACCGCAAAGCGCTCCTCGAGGAGTGTTTGCAGCGCATCCTGCAACAAACCTACCCGCCCGCCGAGGTGCTGGTGCTGGATAACGCCTCGACCGATGGCACCGAGGCAATGGTGCGGCAACGGTTCGCCGCGCTTCGCTACGTGCGTCTGCCCGAAAACACCGGCGCGGCAGGTGGATTTCATCATGGCCTGGCCCTGGCCAGGGACCTGGAATACGACTGGATCTGGCTACTCGACGACGACGCGCACCCTGAGCCGGACAGTCTTTTCCTTATGCTCGAGGGCCTTCGCAGGGTGCGGGGGATGGGCCTCGAGCCCAACCTGTTGCTAAGCCGGCTGGTCTGGACAGATGGGCGCCCTCACCCTATGGGCATCCCATGGCCCGACCTCCGCCGCCCCGCCTTGCTGCTCAAGTCCAGGAAGCAGAAACTGTTGCCGATACGCTTTGGCACCTATGCTTCTATGCTGGTCAGCCGTGCTGCCGCCATGGCGCATCCCTTACCCACCAGGGACTACTTTCTCTGGAACGACGACCTCGAGTACTCTGGTAGGCTCTTACGCCGTGGCCTGGGCTTCCTGGTTCAGGATAGCGTGGTCGTACACAAAACCCGCAATCCCTTTAGCTCGGCAATCACCGCTAGCGACGAACAGTTTTACCTCGAGGCCCGCAACCGGGCCTGGCTGGTGCGCTCCGATGCCTTTGGCCCTTTAGGAAAAACCTTCTGGGCGCTCAACAGCCTGGGGGTGTTTGTGGCTAGGCTACGTGAGCGGGGATTGGGGGGCGCAAAGATAATCTGGAAAGGGTGGCTCGAGGGTCTTCGCAATCCCCCGCCCAGATACTGAACTATTCGCTCACCACTGGGTTCGTTCGTGGCGAAACCTCAGCAGAAGCAACAATTGTCGGCTGTGCTAACATATACCCGTGCGCCTGTACCGCATCGGCCTGTTCACCGACACCTACCTGCCAGGGCCAAACGGGGTCGCCACCAGCGTCTATTTGCTCAAGCGCGAGCTGCGCCGCATGGGGCACGAGGCCTGGGTGCTGGCCCCCGAAATGCCCGACGCCGACCCCAGGGAGGAGTGGGTGGTGCGGGTGCCCAGTGTGGCCTATCCTTTTTTCGAAAATCAGCGCCTGGCCATGCCCAGCAGCCGCCTGCTGCCCACCGAGTTCGAGATCTTCCACACCCACACCCCGCTTTTTATTGGCATCTGGGGGGCCCGGCTGGCCTACCGCAACCGCCTGCCCCACGTTTCTACCTTTCACACCCACCTGGAAAAATACGCCCACTACATCCCTGGTGTGGCTACGCTGGACAAATACGTCGGCATCATGCAAAAGGTCTGCCAGGCCTTCTACAACCGCGCCGACGTGGTCATCGCCCCCACCGACCCGGTCAAAAAGCTGGCCGAGAGCTATGAAATCGAGCGAGAGATCAAGGTGATTCCCACCGGCATCGATACCGATATCCTGCAAACCGCCCCCGATCCGGTCTCGCCCTGGCCCGCCGGTAAGCGTCGCCTGCTGCATGTAGGGCGGCTGGGTAAGGAAAAAAGCGTGGATGTAGTGATTAAAGCTCTGGCGGAAATTCGCAAGGAATCGGACGCTCATCTGGCCCTGGTGGGGATGGGGCCCGACCAGGAAGAGCTAACCCAACTGGCCCACCAGCTGGGCGTCGGGGAGCACATTACCTTCGTGGGGCCGGTGCCCTACGAAAAAATCGGCGGCTACTACCGCATGGCCGAGCTATTTTTGTTTGCCAGCGAGACCGAGACCCAGGGGCTCGTCATCTGGGAGGCCCAGGCGGTGGGCGTTCCGGTGGTAGTGGTGGGGGCCGAGGGCACCCTGCAAGGGGTGGAGGTGGGCAGCAGCGGCTATCTGGTGCCGCCAGGGGATTACCAGGCCATGGCCGAACGGGCCCTCGAGCTGCTGCGGGACGAGGCTCTGCGGCAGCGCTTTAGTGAAGGGGCCCGTAAATTTGCCGACCGGCGCACAGCCCGCCGGGTAGCCGAACAGATTGTGGCCATCTACGACGAGGCGACTCGGCTGGTGGAGTTTGAGCCGCGCCGGCTCAAGATTCCCTTCCCTCGGCTGCCGCAAAATAGCCTGTCGAATTCCCGCCAAGGTTCATAGCCTGCCGCCACAAAAAAGGGAGCCAACCTCCCCGAACTCGGCGGGCTGAAGTGAGTACCAGGGCGTCACGCACGTAGCGAACCCGGCCCTTCCTCATCAAGGTCCATCCCAGAATTACGTCCTCCCTGGCCTCGACCATGGGGTAGCCCCCCAGCTCCAGGGCCGTCTGGCGGTGGAAAGCCATGTTCGCAGCGGCCAGGTTGGGCTTGCCCAAAAGCGCCATCATCTTCAGAAAAACGCCATAGCCCAGTTCGGTAAGTTCCTCCTGCCAGGCCGGAAGTCCAAACATGCGCATGGGGCCATAGAGAGCCACGCTGTTCTCCATGTGGGGTCGCAGGGCCTCGAGCCAGCCTGCTACCGGTCGGCTGTCGGCATCGGTCGTGGCCACCCAGTCGCCCGTAGCCGCTTCTAGTCCGGCCTGGCGCGCCACCGCAACCCCCGGGGTAGGACAGTTGACCAGCTTGACCCCCATTTCCACCGCCAGCTCGCCCGTCCGGTCAGTTGAACCATTGTCCACCACGATAATTTCGTCGGGCGGCAAGGTCTGGGCCTTGAGTGCTTGCAAGCACCCTAATATAAATTGTTCTTCATTTCGAGCCGGAATTACCACCGAGATGCGCACAGGTATACTCTAAGCCGTGCGCCTCAAGTTACAACGTCTTTCCCCCTGGCGCCTCAGAGGATTGTCGGCGGTAGCCCGCCTGATACTGGCCTGGGGCTTATTGGAGGGGGTTCGCAACGGATTCTACGCCGGATACCTGGCTATTCATGGGGGTAGCCTGGGCTTCACCCTGGCCGTGATTGGCACCGCCTGGAGCATTCACCTCCTGTCGGACAGTTTCAGCAAGAGCCTGGGTGGTTACCTTTCGCAAAAGCTGGGCATGGGTATTGTCACGCTGGTCGGTGGAGCGATAGGGTTACTGGCATTGCTGACTGTGCCCTACGCGCAGTCACCAGTTTTGTTGTTTAGCCTCAGTCTGGTCTGGGGGGTGTCGCTTTCGGCCATCTTCCCCGGCTTGCTAACGCTTAGCAGCCAGGTAGCTGTACAGGGACGGGAGGGCCGGGCAGTCACCCTGACCAACATGCTGACCGCTCCCTGGACGGGAATTGGTGTGCTCGGAATAGGTTTTTTGACCAAGGTCAATCCTGGCCTGGCCTTGAACATCCTCGAGTGGATCCAAATAGCGGTTATCCTGATCGGCCTTTCGCTCATTTTCCGGCCCGAACGCGTTCGCCCACCAAGGCAAGAACTCTATCCGTGGCGACGGCTTCTGCTCTTTATTCCCGCCGCCTTTGGGCAGACCTTTGCCCCAGCTTTGTTCAGTTTTTACATTCTCAAGTACGCCCAGGGGCTGGGCTTGAGCATGTTCTGGATCACTGTCTTGATCGTACTGGGTGGTGCCATTTCCACTATTTTGCTCATCTGGACAGGCCGCCACGCCGACCGTAAAAGCCCCCGCGAACTGCTGATTGTGGGGCTATTGTTCATTGGCTTGGCCATGATTGGCCTTGGCCTGAAACCCGAACTTCCCGTTTTGCTGCTGCTGGCCGTGGTGGGTGGGGTAGGCTTTGGCTGCTTTGGCCCGGCCTGGAATGCGCTTGTGGTGCGCTTGCTGCCAGAAAACAACCGGGCCGCTGCCTGGGGTACTCTGATGACTGTGGAAGGGCTGGGACACGCCACTGGCCCGGCAGTCGGGGGCGTGCTGGCCGCTGCAATTGCCAACAACGCGCCTTTCTTTGCCGGTGGAGCAATTATGCTTTTGCTTAGTGTATTTTACGTAGTGGCTTTGTGGAGGCCCTGGTGGACATCGCAACCCTGATCGGTTCGCTGGTCGTTGCCGTACTGCTGCTTTACGCCCTGGCCGAGGTGCTGGGCCGCTGGATGGGCGTTGGAGCACTGGCCTGGGGCAACCGGGCTGAACCCAAAATAGCCCTGACCTTCGACGACGGCCCCTCAGAACAGACCGAGGCCATTCTGGGGCTGCTGCAAAAATACAACCTCAAAGCTACTTTTTTCCTGACCGGTCAGCAGGCCGAACAACGACCCGACCTGGTAGAAAAGATGGCCTCGGCAGGCCACCAGCTCGAGGCCCATGGCTACTGGCACCGTCCCGCCGTGCTGATGGCCCCCTGGACGGAGTGGGTACACATTCAGAAGAGTCCGGGAAAACTCTACCGCCCTCCCTGGGGCATTCACTCCCCCTTTACCCGTCTATTCGCCAGAGTGCAGGGCAAACAAGTTGTACTTTGGGATATTGAATCGCAAGATTGGCTGGACAAACCTGCCGAACAACTCGTCCAGCGAATGATGTTTTACATCAAGGGGGGTTCGGTGGTGCTGTTGCACGACGGCCCGGCCCGAACCCTCAGCGTACTGGAGTTACTGCTGCCCAGGCTGGTGGAAAACGGCTATCAACCGGTCAAGCTAGGTGAGCTTCCCCTAAAACCCCTGGGCCCGCGCCAGGGCTTGATCCGGATTAACCAGGGCTATGAGGAACGCTACGACCGAAAGGTGGGCAACATCAAGGTGGGGTATCGTTACAACCACATCCTGCGCCTGGAACTCCAGCCCTACCCCGGCCCCGACCTGCCCGAGTACCCCAAGGGGACGCCCTGCGCCCACATCCACTTTGAGTCGGCCCGTTTGGCCGACATGACCCCCATACAGGTCTTGCGAGCTTTCCGGGAAACTTTCAAAGAAACCGTGCAGTTTCTTGAGGAGCACCCTGAGATACGGTTTCTGTTCGGCTACAGCTATCTGGGGCAAGGGGCGCTGGCCCTGGGATTTAAGACCCATCCAGTGCCTAAAGCTATGGAACTGCAGTCCAAAATTACTACCGCCTGGTTTGCCTGGCTCTACCGGGGCGAGATCGCGCGTCACCTGTTCACCGACCCTGCCCAGGTGGTGTATATCAGCCGCGAAACCATCCTGGACAAGTATGGGCCAAAGCCCAAGGCCGAGCTCCAATAAGCTGCGTCTCTTCTGGGACAAAGGATTCCTAACCCTGGTAGGACTCGATCTTTGTGAAGAGGACTCTAACAACTTTACCCAGGCGGTTAGCTTTACCCAGGCAGTTAGCTTTGAGGGTCATCCCAAGCTCCCTCATCCGGCGACACCCCAGGTGCAGTCAAGCGTGTTCCTATCGCTATTTGTAAATGGCGCAGTCGGGGTGTCACCACCTTCTCCCCGTTGGGAGAAGGTAAAGGGTTCATGTGGATTTGGTATAAATGAGCCGCGCATCGCAATTAATCGCATTTATGGGCAATCGACGTGCTTCAAGACATGCCGCAAAACAAGTTATCCGTGCACTAGAAACGGAAGGTAAATCCCAGGCCGAATTTGACCCCGTCGTTGCGGGTGCCATCGCCAATGCCGGTTGCGATGTCCAGGGTAAGGTCGGCTCCGATGGGGCGGATGGTATAGCCGAAGGAGAACTCGGGCCGTGGTTGGGGGAAAATTTCACTGCTGAAGCGAAAGCGGTAGTCGCCTTGCTGGTATTCGGCAAAGATGGTCTGGTAGCCCCGCAAGTCTACCGTATAAGCGAAGAACAGCTCAGGCAACAGGTAGCGCCCGATGGTAAAACGGGTTTCCTCGAGGGTACCCCCGTTGAGGGCAGGAATTTCAACCCTGACCTGATCAAGTCCCAGGGCTTTGGCCAGTTCGCGCTCGAGCTGCCCCACGATAAAGTTCTGCACTGCCGCCTGGAGGCCGGTCTGGGCAATATCGGCCGGCAGCGCCGAAAGATCGGAGCGGCCCAGCAACAACAGGGCGTAGATTTCGGCATCGGTATAGGGCTGGCCGTCGTTTTTGCGGGCGATATCGTTGTTGAAGCGGGCCACGAAGGTAGGGGTCAGGTTGACCTTGATGCGACCGTTCTGCCGCACGAACTCTCCTTTGAGGGTCAGGTTGATCTGAATGCGCCGGTTATCCTGGCCCCGGTCTTGCACCTGGGTATCGGCCACAATCTGCAAATCGGGCAGGATGCCCGCTGCAGGGCTGAAGCGAGCATAGCTCCGTTCGTCGGGCAAGCGGTCGCGGATGGTGAAATCCCGATCCCAGAGCTTGAAATTGCCCCTGAGCGCCACCACTTCGCCCGAGAGGAAGGGATTGGTGAAATCGCCGTTGAGGAAGAGTTCGCCTGCTAGCTCGCCCTGGGCCAGCGTCTCTTGAATCAGAATGCCCCGCTCGGCCCGCAGACGAACGTTATTAAACTCCACAGGCACTACACTGGCCGCTCGGGTGGCCCCTGGTTCGGGTGGAGCCGCGATGGTGACCTCCCGCTGCCCCTCCGGGAAGCCCAGCCGGGCCCTAACTACATCGGCAGAACCCTGCACCAGATAGGTCCCGCGCACGTAGCGCAGGATCAGGTTGGTCTCCAGTAGTCCATCGAGCAAGAAGTACTGCGGATAGCGCACCGGTACCTGCCCTTGCAAGGTCAGGATCAGCTGAGGGAAAAGCGTGCCATAAAGACGAGCATCCTGCTTTTCCAGTGTGGCGTCCAGGGTATAGGCGGGATAGCTAAAGCTCAAAGCAAACGGCTCATCTGGGCTGAGTAGCGGTAGATTGGTGGTTCCTTTGGCCCGTACGGTGAAGTTACGGAGGTCACCTTCGCCGGAGAGCTGGGCCTCGGCCGGATAAGGTGCGGTCAGTTTGATGCGTCCCTCAGCGCTGGCAGTATCGCCCACCTTCAGCACCGCGCGGGGGGTCTCGGCCCGCACCGGCCCCAGTTTGAAATTGAAGTTTTCCAGCGTCAGGTCGAAAACCTGCCCACTGGAGGCCAGGCGCAAGGTGCCGCTGCCCTCGGGAGCCAAGGGCTTGAGGTTGGGTATCACCTGCAGAACCGGCGTGAAGGAGGTATTCTCCAGGTTCAAGCGAAGGTTGCTGCCCTGCCGGCCATAGAAACCCGAGCCGCTCCAGGTACCCTTGCCCGAGAGGGCCAGTTGGTCTATGTAGAGCCGCTCCTGCTCAAAGCGCAGGGCGGCAGTACCCACCAGGGTATCGCCGCCTCCCTGGAAGCGAAGGTACTCGCCCACCCAGATGCCTTTGGAGGCCCAGGGGTTGCGGGTGTTGAAACTGAAGGCGGTCCGACCCGTCCAGTAGGCCTGCCCGGCCAAATCGCCCGCCCAGGTGGAAAACAGCCAGTGCAAGGGAAAAGAGGCTGCGGTAGCTTCCCCACTCAGGATGCCATTTTCCAGCTTGACCCTGGCGGTGGTGCGGTTGAAGCCCAGCACCCCGTTTTCGCCCAGCGTGCCTTGATTACCGGTGCGCTCGAAACTGAGGTCGGCCTGCAGCAGGCCGTTGCTGAAGGAACCCTGGGCACGGGTAGCCAGGGCCAGGTCGTCACCTCGGACCCGCAGACCGGGGCTTCTCAGGTTGAACAGGAGCACACCCTGGCTGTACTCCAGCGAACCCGAAGCGCGCCCAGTAATGAAGGGCAGACGGCTGCTGACCTGCGGGACTTCCTCCAGGGCCAGGTCGCTGAAACCGGCGCGGGCCCGCAGGCCGTCGCGGGCCAGGCTGGCTTCCACTTCCAGGCGCCCCAGGTCGCCGACCAGGCTGCCTTTGGCCGAGAGGGTTTCCTTCCCCTCGATTTTGAGCTGTAGTCGGCTGGCCAGCAGTTCCAGGGGCAAATCGATGTTCAGGTTGCCCAGCCAATCCCCCTGGCCGGTGTACTTCATCTGCCCCTGAAGCCAGGGCCCCCGGGCGCTAAGTACGGCCTCGAGCAGGCGACCTTCGGCTTCTATTCGCTGTTTCTCTTCGGCATCGAGGTAGCTCAGTTGCCAGCGCCCATCCAGGCTAATTTGTCCACGCAGCGTGCCGGTTTTCCAGGGAAGCCAGGAGGTCTCGGGATGGGTGACGCGTACATCGGCTTTGGAGCCCGCGCCTTCCAGGGCCAACCCCAGTCCATAGGCCGTGAGATTGAGCCCCCCGCCAAGCTGACCCTGCTTGAACTGGAGTTCCCCAGACCCCAGCTCGGGGGCTGCAAGGCGCACCGCCAAGGTCTGTAAATCCAGGTCTGCTACCAGCCGCCCGCCCGCTAATGGATAGACCGCCTCGAGTTCGGGCCCCCGGCCCCGCACCTCCACATTTCGCACCTCCAGCCCGCCCGAAGCGCTGCGGTCCGAGAGGTTGATCGTCAGGCTGCTGGCCCGCCTGGTGCTGGCCGGGGTTGGGCTGTCCAGGCTCTCGCGGTTGGGGGCCACCTGGAGCAGGGGATAGCGCAAGCGCAGCGCCAGGCCCAGCACCTCGCCATCCACCACCGGAATCCCCGCCCCGGAAAGCTCGAGGCTGCCCTCGCGGAAGCGCACCCCCCCCGACCAGGTCTGAGCATAGACCACCGAACCCGCCAGATCTCCGCTCAGACTGGCCCGCAACTGATTCTGCCGCCAGGCCGCCTGGATGGCGCCCCGGCGGCCCAGCGCATCCCAATCCAGGCTTCCCTCCAGGCTATTCCAGTGGCCGCCGACACGCCCGCTCAGCTGGAGGCCGCTCAGGTTGTAGTTTTGCAGTCGGGCCTCGAGCCCCTCAGGGGTCAGGGTAGCCTCCAGCCCTACGGCGCGGAGGCGCAAGCGGGTGTCCTGGCCCTCGAGGTTGGCCCTTTGACCAGCAATCTGGTACTGGCCCGCAATCCACTGGCCCGGATAGATACCCCGGGCCTCGAGGTTCCCCAGCCCCCGGGGCAAAGCGCCCACATACGACCAGTTGAGCTGTAAGGGGTTCAAGCGCAGGCGTCCGGAAAGGGGGGCCAGTTCGGCCAGGCCGCGCAGGTCAATTTCACTGCCCTGGGCGCTGAGTTGCACCGCGCCCCACTCCGGCACCCGTACCTCTGCGCTGCCCCGCAGGGAAAGCGGCGCGGCGTCGAGGTCGAGGCGGCCCTGCAACAAAAGCCGGGTAGCCTCGGATGCACCCTGCACGGGCAAGGGGCCTTGCAGGCTGGCCTCGAGCTGCCAGCGGGCCGGCTGGGCCCAGCCCTCGCGCAACTGCCCCCGCAAAGAGCCCTGCCAGCCCTCCCGGCCCTCGAGCTCGACCCGGCCCTCCCCCAGGCTGGCCCGCCCCACCAGCCGCCCACCGGGCAGCGGAACGTCGAGTTGCAGCAACCCACTCGGCGCATTGCCCCGCCAGCGGGCTGTGCCGCTGGCATAGGGGCCATCCAGCTGCAGTTGCAGCTCGCCGTCGTAGCTCAGGTCAAAGCGCTGTTGCGCGTAGCGACCCCCGATCTGGGCCTGCAGCTTTGCCGGGAGGGCTGTACCGCTGGCCTCGAGGTTGGGGCCACGCAACGTAAGCGGCAGACTCAGGCTCTCCCAGGGCCCTTCGCCCTGGGTCTGAAGGCGGATGGGCAGGCCTGTAAAGGGCTCGAGGTCGCTGTCCATACTGAGCTTTAACCGGCCCCGGGCCAGGCTGGCCGACAACCCCGCCCCCCGGGCTTCGGCCCAGAGCTGCTCCTCTGGGCGCACGGGCTCCTGGCCGTCCCGAGGGGGGACGGCTTGGTAGCCAAACCTGAGGGCCACTTCGGCCCCACGCCCTGCCAGGGTGCCCTCGCCCAGCAGCTCCGGCTTGAACAGGGTTCCACCTAAGGTGCCCCGCGCTTTCAGGGTATTGGCGGCCAGGGTGCGGGTATAGCCCACCTGGCCGCTCAGGTCGCCCTGGCGGTTGATTCGGGCCTCCACGTAGGCGTCGTAGGCGGTGCCACGTGCCGCCAGGCTGTTGCCTTCTCCTCGCAGCTCCAGGGCGATCTGCTCGCCCTGGGCCCGCATCAGACCGGTGAAGGTTTCGCCCCTTAGGGCCAGGTTGCCCGATAGAGCAAAAAGGCGTTCACCCACCTCGAGGCTCCCCTGCCCCGAAAGCCGCACCTCCTCCAAATTGGCCGCCTGAGCCTGGGCCTCTACCCGCATGGGCGCAGCCCAGACAAGCGCCCAGCGGGCGCCTTCGCCACTCAGGCGCAGGGGCCCGTTTTGTCGCAGGTATTGCAGGCTGGTAAGCCTTCCGCTGGCCTGGTACTTGCTGCCTGTGCTGGAGAGTTCCAGGCTGGCCTGGGCATAGGGGCTCTCGAGCCATACCTGGGCCTGCCCCCGGCTCTGCTGAAGGGCATAGCTCCCCTGCACCGTAATCTTGGCCAGAGGGGTATCGGTCACCAGCGCAAACTCGGGCCGTAAGCGCGGGCCCCCTATCTGGGCTTCTACGTTCACATCCTGCACGCGGTACGACAACCGGCCCTGAAGCTGCTCACCCACGCGGAGCAGACCCTCGAGGTCGCCCACCCCAATGATCCGGGGGTCGTTGCCGGGCTCGAGCTCCACCACCACCCCGGCCCGGTACTGTGGCAAAAAAGCCGATAGGGATCGGTCTTTGTAATCCACCACCACCCGCTGCCCATAGACCTGCAACTGCCCCGCCATCTCGCCCTCCGGCACGGCGGAAGCAAGGCCACTTGATGAAAGCAACCCCGCCAAGTCCAGGCTTCCGCTCAGGCGCCCCTGCACATCGGCGTTGAAAATTTGGGCCAGGTGGGCAGTCTCGAGGTCGAACCCCACCTGCCCTCTAACCAGTTGCATCCGGCCTTCGGGTAGGTTGAGGCTCGCTTGCAGCCGCGCCAGATCGGCGCCTTCGGCCTGCACGGTAGCGCTGAGGGGAAGGCCCGCATAGATGGTGCGAAGGCTCCCCTCAATGGCAAGCGACTGCCCTTCCACGCTGCCTTGCAACACCCCCGAACGCTCCAGAACTCGGTAGGGCCAGTTCACCCTTCCGGCATAGGAAAGCCCCTTTCCTTCCAGTTCCAAGGGCCCTTCCAGCTTCCAGGTTTGCTCCAGCACATCCGCACTGAGCCGCCAGGGCTGGGGTTCCAGATAGGGCAGGTTGTAGCGCCCCTGGCCCCTGGCTTCCAGGTTGTTCCATGGCCCCGCCACCTCGACCGTGCCGCTCAGATAAGGTAGCCGCAAACTGCCCCTGAGCGCCACCGACTGGGGGCTGACCACGCCGCGCACCGTGCCGTAGGGGCTCTGGGCTTCCAGGCTCGCCGGCCCCAGCAAGGCCCGACCCGTCATCTGGGCCTGCCCATAGGAGGTTTCCAGACTCAGGCGCCCGCCCCGCTCCGACCAGTTACCCGTCAGGGTTCCCGGCAGCCCCCAGCGGCGCAGGTCGTAGCCGGTAGCAATCGCCCGCAGGCGCAGCCCTTCCAGGGGGTTCCCCGCTACCAGGCGATAATCCCCGGCCAGGGTCAGGCGGCCATTCTGAAAGAGCCCGGAGTAGCTCAGGTTGGTGCTGCGGCCCCGGAACTGAAGCGCCCCCTCCAGCTGCGGCAGGCGCAAGCGCCCCTGGTAGGCCAGGCCAAACAAATCGGCCTGCCCCTGCAGCTCGCCCGCGTATCCGGCGTAATTCAGACGCCCCCGCACCGCCAGGTTGCGCCAGGCACCCTGCCCATTCACCACGCCATAGGGGGTGCGCAGTTCCAGGCTGCCCCGCTCAAGGTTCCCTCGGGCCTGCAGGCTGCCGGGCTCGCGGTTTACCAATAGCGGCAGGATGCCTTCAAAGGGGAGCCCGGCCTTCAGCTCGACCCGCCCCCCCGGCCAGCGCACCTCGGTACGGTTTCCTTGCAGGGGCACCGGGGGAACTTCAATCGCGCCCGTGAGCGGTAGGGTCAGGCGACCCTCGAGTGCCGTGGTGGGCCAGACCGGGCCGCTAAGCTCGGCGTAGCCCTCGGTGTCGGCCCACAGCGTGGCCCCGCGCCCCTCCACGGTGCCGCGTAGCCAGGGCGAATCGAAATCCACCTGGCCCTTGTAAAGCGAGCCCTGCAAGCCCAGGTTGGCTTCCAGGCGAATCTGTGGCCCCAGCACCAGAGGCCCCCGCAGCCGCAGTCCATCGGTTCCGTTGGCGGTGATATCGAGGGTCTCGAGCCGGGCCTTGAGGCCGGCGCTATCGGCGGTGCCGCTCAGGGGCAGCACCCGCAGGGGGGTGCGTACCTCGCCCCGGTAGCGGGTGGCCAGGTCGTAGAGCTCCCCGTCCAGCGCTACCCGCTCGCTTTGCAGGTTCCAGCCGCCCGAGAGCCTGCCTTCAGCGTAGCGCAAATCGCCCGAGAGCTTGAACGCTTCCAGGATTTGCAGCGGCAGGTCGCGCACCCCCAGGGTAAACACCCCGTTGCGGTAAAGCCCCTCGGCATAGCGGTTGGAAAGCCGCCAGGCGTTGCCCTCCTGCCGTACCGCAAGGGGGAAGCGGGTATAGGGCGAGTCGTAGTTGAGGTCGCCGCTAAAGCGTCCGGCTTTCAGGCTGGCCTGCCCGGTAAGCTGGCCGACCAGCAGCTCCAAGCCCGAAAGCTGCATCTGCAGGTTATCCCAGGTGCCGCTCAGGCTCACCGCCCCCAGCCGGCCCTGCACCCCCGGGCCCTGCCCCTGTAAGCTGCCCGACAGGCTAAAGGGCTTGGCGGTGGGCAGGCCCACGTTTTCCGACTGCACCACCAGGCTCCAGCGCGGCCCGCTGCTGGCAAAGCGCAGTGCTGCTTCTCCGAGTAGAGGTTTGGGCCAGACCAGGGTGCCCTCGGCCTGGGTGATGGAACCCTTGCCCCTCAGGCGCAGGTTGCTGCGAAAGGAGTCGCGCAAGGCCACGGTGTACTCGTCGGTGTTGCGCAAAGCCACCGTGGCCTGAAAGGTTCGGTCGAAAAAAGCACCATCCACCACGGTATCGAGGCGGAACTTTTTATCGAAGGCCAGGGTTCCTTCATAGGTTAGGGGCTCGTTCAGGAGGCGGCCCTCGCCGCGGTAGCGCCCGCTCAACACCAGGTTCTGCCAGCCACGGCCCTCGAGCACCAGCGGCCCACCCCCGCTAATGGGCAGCCGCAGGCCAAAGTTTTGCGCCAGGGCCGGCAGGGTAGGGTTGCCCTCCACCCGAAAGCGGTACTCCTGGTTGGGCAGGTCCACGGTGGCCGAGCCTTTGAGGGGGCCCTCCAGACCCCGCCCAACCAGGTTGGCCGTGACCCTCTGCCCATCAAAATCCACGCTGCCGAAAATATCGCTAAGGCTGAAGCCCACAATCTTCACCCGCGCGTTCTTGATCTGGTTCTTGCCCAGAATGCCGTTTTTGACCTTAGGGCTAATCGTCCAGGTGCCCCAGAGCTCCCCCGCCTCAAAGCCATCGAACCAGTAACGGGCCGCCCTCAAGTCGCCCCTGGCCTCGATCTGCCAGGCCTCGAACTCACGCCCGGTACGCTGAACTGTTCCCATGAGTTTTCCATCCGGGAGCGCCACCGAGACCTGATAGGGGCCGCTGCCCCGCACGGTAGCCCGCAGGGTGGGCAAAAAAAACTTCTGGCTCTGCTCGATCTGCACGCTGACGCGGTTCAGCACCAGCTCATCCACCCGCAGGCGGATGGGCGCAGGGGCTCCCGGCTGGCGCTGTTCGGGAATAATTGCATCCCAGCGTAAAAAAACATCGCCTTCTTCGGCGAAAATCCGCAAGGGCAGTTCCCGTCGTTGCAGACTGAGCAGGTTGTAGCCAATCCGCAGGCGCTGGGCCTCGAGCTGTAGCCCGTGTCCCTCGAGCTTCACCCCCCGCAGCTCGATTCCGCCGAGTAAATACCCGCCGACCGCCTGCCATTGTCCAGTAAAATTGGCCGCTTTGAGGCCCTCTTGCAAAACATAGCTGATGAGCGGTGGAAAAGCTGGCAGCCCCACCAGCAGGAGGAGCAAAATTACCGGAAGCCAGCGCCCAAACCGCACAACACTTAGTCTAGCCCAAGAGTCTGAGTGGAATCTAGGAAATTGCCCATTGCAGGCCAATCCAAGCGGTTAAAAACTGGCCAATTTTGTGTCAAGTCCAAAATACCCCTTGGACAACTAGCCATACACATGGCTTGGTACCTCCGGACATATCAGGATGGGCCGGTGCTCTATTGGCTGGTTTATGCGACACTATTGTAGATTGAAGTCGTGCTTCGAATCACCGTACTGGTTAGTGGACAGGTGCAAGGGGTAGGATACCGTTATTTTACCCGCAAAAAAGCTTTTGAACTTGGCCTCGCCGGCTACGCCGAGAACCTTGCGGATGGGCGGGTAGAAGTGGTAGCCGAGGGCGAAAAAGCCGACCTCGAGCACCTGATTCACCACTTACGCCAGGGCCCCAGGGGTGCAAGAGTTGAGCAGCTAGACGTTCAGTGGAGCGAGGCCACCGGCTTGAAGGGTTTTCAAACCTATTGACGCAAACCCCTGCTTCGAATTTCGACGTCCAAATGTAAATCTACACAAAACCGCGGGCGTAAATCAAACGCAGACCCGTACATCGCAGGGTCGGTGCGTGAAACCTGGCAAACCTCAGCCAGGGACACTTCAGACGTTTGGTGCTGAAAAAATGCCCGCAGGTAGGTGACCTCTCTGGGTGTTATGGCCCCACCTAGCCTCCCCCGTTGGGGGAGGAAGGCGTGGTTTTACTTTATGCACCAACCCTGCCGTACATCGCAAGCCACACACATTCGATTGTCAGATTCGGTGGTTTCGTCACCGACGGGTGACGCTTTTTTACCGACCCTCAGGGAGAGGTGTGCTCCAGGATTCAATACAGCCCAGGATTCAATACAGCGTAGTATAGATGGCTATACCTGGGGATTTGCCCTTCCATAGCACCCCCCTTGCCCTCCCCTGCCTGGGGAGGGTAGGCAGTGT
Source organism: Meiothermus sp. (assembly GCF_026004115.1). Classification (NCBI taxonomy): domain Bacteria; kingdom Thermotogati; phylum Deinococcota; class Deinococci; order Thermales; family Thermaceae; genus Meiothermus; species Meiothermus sp. Next base: position 2,746,787 of record NZ_BPIM01000001.1, on the reverse strand, counting down.
ATGGGGGTCTATACGACGCTGCATTCAATAGGTTTTTTTGCAAACTGTCCTTTTGAATGCGGCATCATCTGTATAATCGGCTTTGAAAACCTTTGACCAAAGATACAAAGGCCATCACTGCCTGCGTGTAGAGAGTTCCGAATTGAGAGTGGTTTGCTGGGGCCGGCTATCGGTCAGTTGAAGCCGGTACTGCTGCCGCCACTTCAGGGGGCACATACGCCCATGCCGCCGGACGCACCCCCTGGCCCACAAGGGCACTGGCCAGAGCTTCCTTGAGTTCCTGAAGTCCAAAACCCTTGACTGCTGAAACGGACACCCCCCCCAAACGCTCTTTGAGGAACTCGAGGTCGAAGCCACCGGCCTGATCGGCTTTGGAGAGCACCAGGATACGCTTTGCCTCTACACCCAGGTCGGCCAGCAAGCCTTCGACTACCTGATAGCGCTCCAGGGCACCCTCCTGGGAAGCATCCAGCACATGCAGCAGTACGTCGGCGTCGCGCAGCTCTTCCAAGGTCGAGCGGAAAGCCTCCAGCAAGTCGCTGGGCATACGGCGAATGAAGCCTACCGTATCGGTATAGAGCACCTCTCCAATACCGGGCAGGAAGCCCCGGCGGGTCAGCGGCCGCAGGGTGGCAAACAGTTTGTTCTCGCCCTCTTCGCCCTTTTTGGCCAGTGCTTGCATCAGGGTGGTTTTGCCGGCGTTGGTATAGCCCACCACCCCCACGATGGGCAGGCCCGATTTCTCACGCTGTCGCCGGGTTTCCTGGCGCCGGCCGGCTATTTCTCGCAGCTTGCGGGTCAGCTCGGCGATGCGGTCTTGCAAACGGCGCCGATCCACCTCGAGCTTGGTCTCCCCCGGCCCCCGGGTACCGATACCGCCGCCCAGGCGGGACAGCTCTTTGCCCTTACCCACCAGTCTGGGCAGCAGATACTTGAGCTGGGCCAGCTCCACCTGTACCTTGGCCTCGGGGGTGCGGGCGTGCTGGGCAAAGATGTCAAGGATGAGCTGCGTGCGATCCAACACCTTGAGGCCGGTGATGGCCTCGAGCTCCCGGGCCTGCGCCGCGCTCAGTTCTATGCCAAAAATCAGGGTGCCCGCGTTTTGGTGGTAAGCCTGCGACACCAGTTCCTCCACCTTGCCTCGGCCCACCGCATAGCGTGGGTCGAGGCTGGGGCGGAACACCAGCTCCTTGTGGGCCACTATGGCTCCGGCAGTGCGGGCCAGCTCGGCCAGTTCAGACAGATCTACCTCGGCCTGCACCCCTTCGCCCTGGTCGAGCCCTACCAGCAAGGCTCGTTCGCCCGAGCCGTCCCGTAAGTCCAGCCCTCGAGCCTGGCGCGACAGCTCCTCTTCCAGTGCGCCCACCGCCGCACTTACATCCCACTCCAGGTATTCGTGGTAGGGCCTGGAGGGCAGAATCTGCCAGTCTTCCTCATCGGCCCTGGGCGGCGAAAGCTGGGCCAGGTGCAGCTTGCCGGGGTGGCCTTGTTCTACCTCCAGGGCCGCCATGGCATCCAGTCGGTGCAAAAACAGCATCGAGAGGTCGGGTCGTGAAAGCCCGCCGCTGCCCAGATGGGTGTGCAGCACGCGATAGCCGGAAAGGCGGGTTTCTACCAGGGCCGACTCGGGCACGGGCAGTTCCTTCGCATCCCCCACCGCCACCCGAATCACCCGCCCGCCCCGGTCAAACAGCAGGCTGATAGGCTTTTCCAGCTCCTCTGACAGAGCCGCCAATGTGCGAACCAGTTCAGCCGACACAAGCCGGCTGGCCCCCACTCGGCGGTTGTACAGGTTGGCAAGGCGCTTCTTTTCGCTAGGCTTGAGACCGTTGGTGCGTCCGAAGATTTTCTCCACTAATCAATCACCCAAGCTGAGCTAAAAACAAACCCGCCCCCTCCACCGTTTTGGGCTTCCGGGAGCGCGGCTCGTGGTCTCAACTTACAATAAGTATAGCACCCGTTTTGTCAGGGGAAGATGATAAAAGTCACAAGAGGCCACAGCCTATCCAGACCTTTCCAGGTACGCTTTGAGGTGTGAACGCTTTGAAGGCGGTTTTCTTTGATCTGGATGACACGGTACTGAAGCCGAGGGCTGTCAACCCCTGGACAGCTTTTAAAAAAAGCCACGGCCTCGAGCCCGACCTGCTCATTCTGGAAAGCATTGCAAGGCGCCCAACGGACGAACAGGCTCTCCTTCATCACAAGTTATTGCAGTACGAGCAGGCTTTGTCGGCCAGTTCCGAGCTACGCGAAGGTATGGCGGACTTGCTTGAGGAGCTGAGTGTTATAGCTCTCAACACTGCCCTCCTGACCAATAATCACCGTATTGCTACCGAAGCTGCATTGCGAAAGCACCGGCTAGCCTTTGACCTGGTGTTGACACGGGAGGATGCCCCACCCAAGCCCAGCCCGGCCCTTTTGCAGCTGGCCCTGGAGCACTTTAAACTCAAGCCTTGCGAGGTGCTCTACATCGGCGACTCAGAAGGGGACTTGCGGGCAGCGCAGGCCATAGACTTACCGGTATGGTTTCTGGCCACGCCGCACAACTCGACTTTGCACCCCCGTTTCGAGTACCCTGGGGAGTTGTTGCAAGCACTTTTGCAGCGCTAGGGGTAGGATTTATATTAGATTCGGTTAGTTCGGCGCCGGATGGCGGCGAACTAACAGGGCCGAAGTTATCCGCGTAGCGGAGGGCGATACCGCCCCTTGGAAGGGAGACGCTTTCTTCGCCGACCGACAGGGAGGGGTGTGCTCTAGGATTCTAAAAGATAGCCTCTGGGGATCTTTGGTTTGGATGATTATCTTTTTGAATCCGGTATTACATATGCGGTGGTGGACGCTTGGAATGCTCTTTCTGGGGCTCGTTTTCTTTAGCCCCAAAGCCGCTTCTGGTTCGCTGCAAAAAGCCGACTGGATTGTGGTGTTGGGGGCCGCGCAGTACAACGGCGTGCCCTCGGTTATCTTCCGAAACAGGCTCGAGGCCGCCCTGCACCTGTACCGCCAGGGCTATGCCCCCCGCATTGCCGTCACGGGCGGGCGTCGCCCCGGTGACCGCTACAGCGAGGGCGAGGTCGGCTGTCGGTATCTGCATGCCAGGGGCGTCCCGCGTTCGGTTCTCTACTGTGAAAAAGAAAGCCGCCGCACCTGGGAGAATCTGAGCAACATTGCGCCTATCATCGGCAAGGCTCAGGTGATTATCGTAACCGATGAGCCTCACCTGCCCAGGGCGCTCATTCTAGCCGAGCAAATTGGACTCAGGGCTACGGGGTTTGCCGTGCGGGGTCAGTTTAAGGAAACCTACTGGCAGCGCGAGAGCTGGCTGGCGGCCCTGGCTCGCCTGGGTGTGCGATAGCTATAAAGCCAAGTGTCAGGTGCCGACCCAGGGCAAGGACAAAGGTAATCTCTGCGCTTTTCCGTCATTTTGACGCCGATTCGGAGCTTTTTTTGAGTTTCCTCATCCCAATTCCCAAAAAACGCCGAACCCATCGCAGGCTCCCGGGTAGGTAGCTCCAAGTCTCTGGCCTTCGACCTGCGACAGCACATCAGCATCAGCGTTTGAACCTATCCAGTGAAGACATGTAACCTTCCAACAAAGCCCGAAACTGGCCCACAAACAGGTCGCGCTCGTTGCGAACCTGCTCTATGTCGGCTTTGATGCGCTTCATCTGGTCTATCAGCTCCTGAAGCGCTGCCTGCCGTTCGGACTCGGTCTCGCGCTTGATAAGCTCGGCCTCGCGCTCGGCCTGGGCCTTAATCTCGCGGGCAATGCGTTCAGCCGCTACCACCGCCCGCTTGAGTTCGGCCTCGCCCTCTTTGGACCTGGCCAGTTCGGCCTCGAGCTCGCGGATATGGCTTCTCAGGCGCTCGTTTTCTTCAATCAGGGCGGTCTGCACATCGGCCACCCGGCCCAGGTACTCGCGCACCTCGGCTACTGAGTAACCCCGAAGCCCTTGTCGAAACTCCTGATAGCGAATGTCCAGAGGTGTGAGGTCGCCCCGCTCGCTCATCCGAAACTCACCCGTCATGCGCTCATCCACGGCTTTAGCCTACTACAGGCTATACAAAAATATCGAGGACAGCGCTCAAAAGCCATTCGGTTACCCTGGTATTCCTCGCTTCACTCAAGTATCCGGTTCGAATATGGCCCGCCCCACCCGCACCAAGGTCGCGCCCTCCTCCACCGCAACTTCAAAATCGCCCGACATGCCCATGCTCCGCTCGGGAAGCCGGTACAGGTCGGCCAGCCGCGAGAGCTGTGCAAAAATGGGCCGCACCCTCTCGGGGTCTTCTGCGTAGGGGGCCACGGTCATCAGGCCCTCTACCCGCAGGCCCTCCATCGCACGTATCTGAGCGAGAGCTTCGGGCAACTCCTCCTCCAGGAACCCGTGTTTCTGGGGTTCGCGGCCCAGGTTGAGCTCGAGCAGTACCCGCTGCACCTTGCCATTTTCCATGGCCTTGCGGGCTACCGTCTCGGCCAGCCGAACCGAGTCTATGGAGTGAATTAGCTCAAAGCGCACCGCAAACCTGGCCTTGTTGCGCTGGAGGGGCCCGATAAAGTGCCACTCGGCCACAAGTTCGTCCATTTTGGGCAAGGCCTCCTGAATGCGCGACTCGCCCAGGGGAAACCGGCCATACCGCAAGACCCGCTCCCGAATCTCGGCCACCGGGTGTTCCTTGGTTACGGCCACCAGCCGCACCGCCTGGGGGTCTCGGCCCGCCCTGCGGCAGGCATTGTCAATGCGCTCCAGAACTTTGGGAAGGCTCATGCTTGCTTGTCCGGGCTACAGGGCCGCCAGGATGCCCCGCACAAACCTGCGAAACAAGGCCCCACTCCGGGCCGCCGTGGCCAGCACCTCCTGCTCGGTGGCGTGGTGGTCGCGCTCGGGCACGGCCATATCGGTGATGGTCGAAAGGCCCAGCACCCGCGCCCCCAGATGCCGCAGGGCAATTACTTCCGGCACAGTGGACATCCCGATGGCATCGGCCCCCAGGGTACGCAGCAGCCTGAGTTCGGCCCGGCTGGCAAACTGCGGCCCCGGCCACCAGGCGTATACCCCTTCTCTAAGTTGAAAGTCCTGCGCCCGGGCGACTTTCTGGGCCAGGCCGCGCAGCTCCGGGTCGTAGGCGTCAAAGGTTACCGGGAAACGCGGCCCCAAGCGTTCGTCGTTGGGCCCGGTGAGGGGAGAAAGGGGGGCATAGTTGATGTAATCGCTGTGCAGCATCAGTTCCCCGGCGTTCCAGGCCGGGTTTAGCCCCCCTGCTGCCGAGGTGATGAAGAAAGTTTTGGCCCCCAGGAAAAACCCAGCCCGCTGCGGAAACGCCGCTTGCGCTGGGGTATACCCCTCGTAGCAGTGCACCCGGCCCTTATAGGCCAGTACGTTTTTGCCCTCGAGCCGCCCTAAAATAAGCTTTCCCTCGTGACCCGGAGCAGTGGACAAAGGAAAATTGGGCAGAGAGCTGTAAGGAAAACTGGCCACTACCTCGATCTCGTCGCCCAGGGGCCCCAGGCCCGAGCCCAGTACAATGCCCACTTCAGGCACAAAGTCGGTTTGGGTGCGAATGTGGTTGACCGTCTGCTGGATTTGCTCGTAGGTCGAACTCATGGCCACAAATCTACCGCATATCGGGCCTGAAGGAGTAGAGCGCAAATGTTCTTTTGCTGTCCATTCCGGCTCAGCCAAACAACAAAGCCTCCCTGCACGAAGCGGGAGGCTTTCTGGTGGCTATGGGCGGACTTGAACCGCCGACACCACGATTATGAGTCGTGTGCTCTAACCAGCTGAGCTACATAGCCAGGTGCGCCTCAAAGGGCGCATGTTGGTTGCAGGGACAGGATTTGAACCTGTGACCTTCGGGTTATGAGCCCGACGAGCTACCAGACTGCTCCACCCTGCGCCGGTCGGTAGGGATAAACCCCAAAACCGCAAACTCAATCTTAGGCGGGAAACCCTGCCTCGTCAAGGCAGGAAAATCCCCGAGCCAGTTCTTATCATTTGCTTGGAAGCATGGGTTGCAGCCCCCTCACCCGGCAACACCGGGTTGCCATCAGAAGTGGCCTATTGGGCCAAACGAGCACCAGGCTAACCGCAGTGACGCCACCCTCTCCGACGCGGAGAGAGGGAGAGGGCAAAGCGATAAAAGCCTGAAGCCCCGGGCTCAACTCTTTTCAAGTGGCAATCAGGTCATAACCTGCGCTGAGGCCGCTTCGTGAATCCCAGTCTTTTTATCGTTCAGGAAGCCTCCCTGAAAACCCCTTTGCAGGGCTACAATCTCGGCCAGGGCTGCCACCGCAATCTCTTCCGGGCTCTCCGCGCCGATATCAAGTCCGATAGGGTTCCGCAGGCGGGCCATCTGCTCGGGGCTGGGCACAAAGCCTTCGGCCTGCAGGGCCTCGAGAATCTTCTCCAGGCGATTGCGCGGACCAAGCATGCCTACATAACGAGCCGGCGATTCCAGGGCAAAACGCAAAGCCTGGCGGTCGATGTCAAGGTGGTGGTTCATCACGATAACGTGCTGGCGAGGGCTGAGCTGTACCTTCTGGGCGTACTCATCTTGGGCAGCCTGAATGGTCTGGCAGCCTTCAAAACCCTGCAACAGCTCGGGCCGGGCATCCACCACCGTCACCCTGAAACCCAGTACCAGCGCCTGGTTGGCCATGGGCTTGGCGTCGTGGCCCGCACCGAACAAAACCAGCTCGGGGATGGGGCTGCTCACATCAAAAAACACCTCGGCCTCTTGCACGTAGCGGGTGGTGGGTCGGGAGGTGCCGCCCTGCATCTGCCGTGCAATTCGAAGCACCTGCTCGTGCAGTTCGGGCGGGGAAATGTGACCCTCGAGGGCCCCATCGGGCTTGAGCCAGATCCTCCCCTCCCCCCCCGCCACCACCGTGGCCAGCACCGAGGGTTCCGACTCGGTGGTCTCCTGAAGCCAGCGGTGTAATAAACTTTGCGGCCCCACCGGCTCCACCCAGACCTCCACCGTGCCGCCACAACCCGGCCACCAGGTCTTTTCCTCGTTGTAGTCGAAAATAGTGCGCTCTGGCCGGCCCCGGGCCAGGATTTGCATGGCAATCTCGATCATCTCTTGCTCGAGGCAGCCCCCCGAGATCATGCAGGCCGAGCCGCCGTCTTCGCGCACCAGCATCTTGGCCCCTTCGCGGCGGTAAGCCGAGCCAATCACCCGCACCACGGTGGCCAGAGCAGTTTCTTTGCCCTCGGCCCAGGCAGCCTCGAGGGCAGCTAACAGCAGGGGTGTCTCGTTTGCCATAAGCTCTTCCCTTATTTCAAACTTACACCCACAAGGCTACTCCAACTTTGCCAGCAGAACACATTTGCCGCATTTCCGGGCATCTGCTAAAAGAACCACTTCTTGTCACTCTCATCTAAGGGGGTATATAGTATGGTCTAAAGATTTTTCAGCTACAGGTGCACCCAGTTTGTTGGTTTGGCTTGGTTGGAATGTTTTTTGGGTAGCCAGAAGCTCGAGGTGGCGATTTGTTCTGTCCGTCTTTCTTGCCGAACCCAAGCAGATACATGTACCCCTGGTGGGGCGGCCCTTCGGCGATGGTAAAGCCGCAGGCTTCGCAGTAGCGCGAGCATGCCAGGGTTTTGGGGGGGCGACCAGGGCCCGCCCGTTGGTATCGTCTTGCGCAGCATTCGTTCAGCAGCATAACCCGCTCAATCTACAGGAGGAAGCATGCCAGACAAAGTACAAATTAAGGTTACGGTCAATGGGGTCGAGCACCACAACGAGGTCGAACCGCGTCTATTGCTGGTTCACTACCTGCGGGAAACCCTGGGTCTTACCGGAACCCATGTGGGCTGTGATACCAGCCAGTGTGGGGCCTGTACGGTACATCGTGGACGGTCAGGCGGTAAAGTCCTGCACCATGTTTGCGGTTCAAGCCGACGGCTGCAACTTGACCACCATTGAAGGGCTGGGCAGCGCAGGCAACCTGCATCCTGTGCAGGAGGGCTTTTGGGAAATGCATGGCCTGCAGTGTGGTTTCTGTACCCCCGGCATGATTATGGCGGCTGTCGATTTGCTCAACAAAAACCCGCAGCCCAGCGAGGGCTGAAATCCGCCATGCCCTCGAGGGCAATCTGTGTCGCTGCACCGGCTACCACAATATCGTTCGGGCGGTGCAGTACGCCGCCGACAAGATGGCCGGCAAAATTGGCGCGGCGGCAGACGATTGATTGGGTCGCGGGGTTCGGCATTTTTGCTCAGGCACTGGCGTCCCCTAACCCAGAGATTTCGAAGGGAGTAAATGATGGCCGACAAACTCTTTGGCAAGGCGATGAAGCGGGTCGAAGACCCCCGCTTTATCACCGGCACCGGTAACTACACCGACGACATGACCCTGCCCGGTATGGTGCATGCGGCAATGGTGCGTTCGCCCTATGCCCATGCCCGCATCAAAAAAATTGATGTATCCAAGGCCCGTTCGTACCCCGGCGTGCTGGCCGTGATTACTCGGCCAGGAAATGAAAGACGCCGGGATCAACGGCATTCCTACTGGCTGGCTGCACCCCGGCATCAAAACCCCGCCCCACTACGCCATTACCTTTGACAAGGCCCGGCACGTAGGCGACATTGTGGCGGCGGTCATCGCCGAGACCCGCCAGATTGCCGAGGATGCCGCCGAGCTTGTGGAAGTGGACTACGAGCCGCTGCCGGCCGTAGCCCTGGGGAGCGACGCCCTGAAGCCGGGCGCGCCAGCGGTGCACGACGACGTACCCGACAACGTCTGCTTCACCTGGAGCATTGGCGACAAGGCCGCCGTGGACTGCGGCTTTTGCCAGCGCCCACAAGACCGTCAAGCTCAACCTGCGCAACAACCGGCTGGTGCCCAACGCCATGGAACCCCGGGCCTCGCTGGCCCAGTACCTCAAGGCCAGCGACGAGTACACCTTATGGACGACCAGCCAGAACCCGCACATCCACCGCCTCTTGATTGCAGCTTTCATCATGGGCATCCCCGAACACAAGCTGCGGGTGATTGCCCCGGATGTGGGCGGGGGCTTTGGTTCTAAAATCTATCAGTACCCCGAAGAAATCATCGTGCTGTACGCGGCCAAGAAGCTAAACCGCCCGGTCAAGTGGACGGCCCGGCGCTCGGAGAGCTTTGTGACCGACTCGCACGGACGCGACCACGAGACCGTGGCGGAGATGGCGGTAGACCAGAGCGGCAAGATTACCGCCGTACGGGTGGACACCATCGCCAACATGGGGGCCTACCTGACCACCTTTGCGCCGGCGGTGCCCACCTACCTGTACGGCTGCCTGTTGGCCGGCACCTACACCACCCCCCACATCTACTGCCACGTAACCGCCCCTTTTACCCACACCACGCCGGTAGATGCCTACCGGGGGGCGGGGCGGCCCGAGGCGACCTACCTCCTGGAGCGGCTGGTAGACGTGATGGCCCACGAGCTGGGCATGGATCCGGTGGAGTTCCGCCGCAAGAACCTGATTCCCCCGGATGCCTTCCCCTACCAGACCCCGGTGGCTTTGCAGTACGACTCCGGCAACTACGAAGCCAACCTAGACAAGGCCCTGGAGCTTGTCAACTACAAGGCCTTGCGTCAACAGCAAGAAGAGTGGCGCAAGCAGGGCCGCTACATGGGCATCGGGGTCATCACCTTCATCGAGGCCTGCGGGCTGGCCCCCTCGGCCCTGGTGGGCAGCCTGGGCGCCCAGGCGGGGCAGTGGGAAAGCGCCCTGGTGCGGGTGATGCCCACCGGCAAGGTGGAAGTCTTTACCGGTACCCACAGCCACGGCCAGGGCCACGAGACGGCCTTTGCCCAGGTGGTGGCGGATGAGCTGCAGATTCCGGTGGAGGATGTGGTGCTGGTGCACGGCGACACCGGGCGGATGCCCTACGGTTGGGGTTCGTATGGCTCCCGTTCGGCCCCTACCGGCCTTTCGGCCATTGTGCTGGCTACCCGCAAGATTATCGATAAGGCCAAGAAGATTGCCGCCCATCTGCTCGAGGCCAGCCCCGACGACATCGTGCACGAGGATGGCAAGTTCATGGTCAAGGGGGTACCCGACAAGGCCAAGACCTTCTTCGATATTGCCCTGATGGCCCACCTGGCCCACAACTACCCCGCCGACCTCGAGCCTGGGTTAGAGGCCACCCACTTCTACGACCCCAAAAACTTCGTCTTCCCCTTCGGCACCCACATCGCCGTGGTGGAGGTAGACCCCGACACCGGCAAGGTCAAGCTCTTGCGCTACCTCTCGGTGGACGACTGCGGCCCGGTGATTAACCCGCTCATTGCCGACGGACAGGTGCACGGGGGCGTTGCCCAGGGCCTGGGCCAGGCCCTGCTGGAAGAGGCCGTCTACGACAAGGAGGGCCAGATTCTATCGGGGAACTTCCTCGAGTACACCCTGCCCCGCGCCGACGACATGGTACAGATCGAGCACGACCACACCGTGACCCCCTGCCCGCACAACCCCCTGGGCATCAAGGGCATCGGCGAGGCCGGCACCATCGCCTCCACCGCTGCGGTAGCCAACGCCGTCATGGACGCCCTGCGGCCCTTCGGGATTGTGCACCTGGACATGCCCTACACCCCCGAAAAGGTCTGGCGGGCCATTCAGGCAACCAAACCACTGTCTCAAGCTGCCGACTAGGGGTTGGGATGGGGTGGTAGGCTCTGGGTTCTTCCCACGCCCCACCCCTACCCCCTTTTCCCGGAGGAATCATGTACACAGCCGAATTCACGTACAAAAAAGCCGGTAGTATCTCCGAAGCCATCAGCCTCCTCCAGCAGCACCCGGACGCCAAGTTGCTGGCCGGCGGCCACAGCCTGATTCCGACCATGAAACTGCGGCTGGCCTCACCCCCGGCCCTGATTGACATCTCCAAGGTGGCCGAGCTGCGGGGGATTCGGCTCGAGGGCGACCATCTGGTGATTGGGGCCATGACCACCTACCACGAGCTGGAAACCTCGGATCTGCTCAAACAGCACTGCCCCATCATCCCCCAAGCCGTACACCAGATCGGTGACCCGATGGTGCGGGCCAAGGGCACCATCGGCGGCTCGCTGGCCCACGCCGACCCGGCTGCCGACCTACCTGCCTCGATGCTGGCGCTGGACGCCAAAATCAAGGTACAGGGGCCCGGCGGGGCCCGGGTAATAGCCGCCGACAACTTTTTTACCGGTATGTTTAGCACGGCCATGCAGGAAGGAGAAATCCTTACCGAAGTGCACGTGCCGGTGCGGGCCGGGGCCCGCATGGCCTATGCCAAGTTTCCTCACCCGGCCAGCCGCTATGCGGTGGTGGGGGTTGCGGTGGTGGCGGATGGGGGCTCCGTGCGGGCTGCGGTAACCGGCGCTGGCGAGCACGCCATGCGGCTGTCTAAACTCGAGCAAGCCCTTGCTGGCAAACCCCTGACCGCAGAAAATATCACCGCAGCCTGTCAGGGACTCTTGCCCCCCGACCACCTCAACCACGACCTGGTGGCTTCCAAGGAGTACCGCGCCCACCTGGTGGACGTGATGGCCAAGCGAGCTCTGATGCAGGCGGCAGGGCTCTAGTTAGCCTGGCGGCAATTGTGAGGGGCTGAGGTAATTCGGCCCCTCTGTCTTGTGTGAAGATACTGCCATGTTTCCAACTTCTATCGAGGAGACCCAAAAAGCCCTCGAGGCCCACCACTACATCGCCGACAAGGGCCTCTCGGTTGCGGTGTTTCTGGCCCTCAAGCTGGGGCGCCCGTTGCTGCTGGAAGGCGAGCCCGGCGTGGGCAAGACCGAAATTGTGAAGGTACTGGCCCAGATGCTCTCCACCCGCCTGATTCGCTTGCAGTGCTACGAAGGGCTGGACATCAGCAGCGCGGTGTACGAGTGGGACTATGCCCGCCAGATGATGCAAATAAGGCTGCTGGAGGCCAGCGGCGAACGCGACCAGGACAAAGTGCGCCACGAGGTCTTCAGCGCCGACTTTCTGCTCAAGCGCCCGCTGCTGCAAGCCCTGGAATCCACCGACGGCAAGCCTCCGGTGCTCCTGATTGACGAACTCGACCGGGCCGATGAGGAGTTTGAGGCTTTTCTGCTGGAGTTCCTCTCCGACTGGCAGATTACCGTGCCGGAGGTGGGCACCCTGAGGGCCGAAAAACCGCCGGTGGTGGTCATTACCTCCAACCGCACCCGCGAAATCCACGATGCCCTGAAGCGCCGCTGCATGTACTACTGGATCGACTACCCCAGCTTCGAGAAGGAATACAGAATTGTGCAGGAGAAAGTGCCTGGTGTACCGGAAAAACTGGCCCAGCAAGCGGTGGCTTTTGTGCAGGAGTTGCGCAAGCAAGACCTCTACAAAGCCCCCGGTGTGGCCGAGACCCTGGACTGGGCCTCCTCACTCATGGCCCTGGGCCAGACCGCGCTAGCCCCTGAAGTCATCGAAGCCACCCTAGGGGTGCTGCTCAAGTACCAGGACGATGTGGTCAAGGCCAAGAACCTGGCCCGCGACCTTTTGGCCCGGGCCCAGATGCCCACGGCGCTATGACAGCCCCCACCGAACAGTTGCTGAGCCACGTGGTGGCCTTCGTACGAAACCTGCGGGGCGAGGGGATTGTGGTTACGCCCGGGCAGACCGCTACTTTTGCGCGAGCCCTGGGTGAGATTCCGATCTTTGACCCGGTGGCGTTTTTCTACGCTGCCCAGAGCTCGCTGCTCACCCGACGGGAAGACCAGGCCAAGTTTGCCGAAGTATTTCGCAAATTCTGGCAAAACCTGGGCCTCGAGCGCTTTCCTGCCGAGCTACTGAACCAAACCTCCCTCCCTCCCAAAAGAGAGCAGAAAGCCCGTCCTGGCGAGGTAGGGCGCGAACCGCTTTCCTCAGAGCGCGCCTCCAATCAACCCCAGCCCATCGTCGATCGGGCCCTGACTTTCTCGGAGACCGAGGTGCTCAAGCAGAAGCGCTTCGACCAGATGAGCGAGCAGGAGCTACAGGCCGCCCGCAAGCTGCTGTACGGCTTTGTCTGGAACCCACCTGAGCGGCGCAGCCGTCGCCTGAAGGCCAGCGGCAGGGAACAACTCGACCTTCGCCGCAGTTTCCGGCGCTCGCTCAAACACCAGGGCGAGCTGGTGGTGTTAGAACAACGCTCGCGCAAGCACAAACCCCGCCCCATTGTGGCTTTGGCCGACGTATCGGGCTCAATGGAGCGCTACGCCCGCATGCTCCTGCATTTTTTGCATGCCTTTTCGCTCGAGCAGACCCGGCAGGGCGTGCGCCAGATTGAGACCTTCACCTTTGGCACCCGCCTGACCCGCATCACCCGCACGCTCAAGAAGCGCAGCGTGGACGAGGCCCTGGCCGAGGTGGGCCAGCAGGTCAAGGACTGGTCCGGCGGCACACGCATTGGGGCTTGCGTACGCACCTTCAACCACACCTGGGCCAAGCGGGTTTTGGGGCGGGGCTCTATTGTGCTGGTCATCTCCGACGGCTGGGATCAGGGCGACCCCGAACTCCTGGCCTTCGAGATGGAGCGCCTGCAGAAGTTCTGCTACCGCCTGATCTGGCTTAATCCGCTTATCGGCACTCCTGGCTACCAGCCCCTAACCCGCGGTTTGGTGGCTGCCATGCCTCACATCGACGATTTTTTGCCAGTCCACAACTTGAGCAGCCTCGAGCAGCTGGTGGAGGTACTCGCCCACATACAGCGCCGCAGCGAAAAAGTCAGGTAATACCGGATTCAAAAACAGTCTACAAAGCCAAAAACCTTAGAGGTTGTCTTTTTGAATCCTGGAGGACACTCTTCCCTGTTGGTCGGCAAAAAAACGTCTCCCTTTCCAAGGGGCGGTATCGCCCTCCGCTACGCGGATAACTTCCAAGGGGCGGTATCGCCCTCCGCTACGCGGATAACTTCCAAGGGGCGGTATCGCCCTCCGCTACGCGGATAACTTCCAAGGGGCGGTATCGCCCTCCGCTACGCGGATAACTTCGTTCGGGGCAAATCTGGCATTAAAAAGGCCCACCCTTTGCAAGATCGCTCCTGCAAAGGGTGGATTGAGCGCCAGGGTTAGTAGTTCGTGAATAGCAAAAGGTTGGGCGAGCGACGGCCCGGACTGCCTACCACCCCGGAAGTCGCGTTGCCCACGATAGCGTTGCGCACCGTGGCAGGGGTGGCCGTGGGGTTGCTTTGCAGATACAAAGCTGCCACGCCAGCAACGTGTGGCGTCGCCATGGAGGTGCCGCTGATGGTGTTGGTCGAGGTATCGCTGCTGATCCAGGCCGAGGTAATGGAAGAACCAGGTGCAAAGAGGTCTAAGCAGCTTCCGTAGTTGGAGTACGAGGCCCTGGCATCGGTAGATGTAGTCGCCCCCACAGTAATTCCTGCCGCTACTCGCGCGGGCGAGAAATTGCAGGCATCGCGGTTGCTGTTGCCTGCGGCCAGGGCAAAGGTGATTCCAGCGTTGATGGCATTATTGACCGCCGTGTCGAGGGCGCTCGAGGCTCCTCCACCCAGGCTCATGTTAGCCACGGCCGGTTTCTGGGCGTTTTGGCGCACCCAGTCCACTCCGGCAATTACCCCCGAGTTAGTACCCGAGCCGCTGCAGTTCAAAACGCGCACCGCATACAGGCGCACTCCCTTGGCGACCCCATACACCGAGCCGCCTACGGTACCGGCCACATGGGTGCCGTGGCCGTTGCAATCGTTACCGTTTTGGCCATCGCCAATAGCATCGAAAGCTACCACAGCCCGACCCCCGAACTCGCTGTGGCTCACCCGGATGCCAGTATCGATGATGTAGGCACGCACCCCATTGCCGGTGTTGCTATAGGTGTAGGTACCGCTCAAGGGCAGGGCCCGCTGGTCTATGCGGTCCAGGCCCCAGGTCGCACCCGACTGGGTTGCATCTATCTGCATCACCTGGTCGGCCTCTATGTAAGCTACTCGAGGGTCCTGACGTAGCGCAGCTAAATTCTCGGGCGAAAGGCTGGCAGCAAGCCCTTGCAATGCCGAGGTGTAAACCTGCTGTACCCTGGCATCGGGGAGCAGTCCGAGGCTCTGGAGTTCCCGCTGCACGCCAACGCCCCCGCCCAGGCTGGCTTTCAGGCTCTGCAGCGAGGCCAGTACATTGGCATCGTCTTTGTACACAACGATGTACTGCCCCTGAATGGCGTTGGGGTTATCGAGCCCCAGGACCGGCGCCAGTTTTTCTGTAGCTGTGGGGTTTCCACAAGCGGCCAGCAAAGCCAAGAACATTACCCAGATAAAACGAAGATGCATAGCCAGTGACCTCCAGACACAGGTTCTATTTTTGGGTCGATACCCGTGCCAAGTATAACGGTGTTAGCATGTTTGGGCGCATTATTAAGGTTTTTCTTAATCCCTATCGAATAACCCAGGCAGCCACCCGGTAAGGCCGGGTTTAGACTGTGTTCGCTCGAGAAAGCGCCGGGCGCATCGAGCTCGAAAAACAGGCTGCACGCAGTCGCTTTCAGACCTGGAATACACCCACCCGCATCTGCTCCCGGGTGGGGTTCAAGGCGCAGACCTCGAGGCTCCGGATCAAGCGCTCGCGGGTCTCGTGGGGGAAAATAATCTCGTCGACCCACAGGCGGGCCGCCGCATAGCGCGGATCCAGGGTTTCCTCGTAGCGGCCCTTGATGCGTTCGTAGAGTTCGACCAGGTCTTCCTCGGTGGGCTTACGCCCCTCGCGCTCGAGCTTGGCCAGCTCGATTTCCATCAGGGTCTTGGCCGCTGCATTGCCGCTCATCACAGCGTACTTAGCCGAGGGCCAGGCGTAGATGAAACGGGGGCCGTATGCCTTGCCGGCCATGGCGTAATTGCCTGCGCCAAACGAGCCCCCGGTAATAAGGGTAATCTTGGGCACCACCGAGTTGGAAACTGCATTCACCAGCTTGGCCCCCCGCCGGATGATGCCCTGCTGCTCGGACTCCTTGCCCACCATAAAGCCGGTTACGTCCATCAGAAACAACAGGGGAATGAAGCGCTGGTTGACCTCCAGGATGAACCGGGCGGCCTTGTCGGCGGCCTCGGCGTAGATAACCCCACCCACCTCGATTTTTCCG
The DNA here is from genome assembly GCF_026004115.1 of Meiothermus sp. Classification (NCBI taxonomy): domain Bacteria; kingdom Thermotogati; phylum Deinococcota; class Deinococci; order Thermales; family Thermaceae; genus Meiothermus; species Meiothermus sp. Next base: position 2,730,734 of record NZ_BPIM01000001.1, on the reverse strand, counting down.
GGCTTCTTGATAATCAGGCGCTGGTTGGCCACAATTCCCACCGGGAACCCCCCCAGCCGGGCATACCCGCAAACCAGGGTCTGGCCATAGTGGGCCTTGTACTCGTGAAACTCGGAGCCATCGACCAACCGGGCTATCACCTCGTTTACGTCGTAGGGTTTGGTGCCATCCGGCGAAACCAGACCGTACAGGTCTTCGGGCGGGTGAAAAGGCTCCAACTCGCTTTTGCGCTCGGTTGCCCAGGGGGCCAAAGCCGGCCGGGCGTATAGCGACGCCAGCGTGCGTATCCGGGCAATGGCCGAGGCGTCGTCGGGTTCGTAGAAGTCCACGGTTCCGGAGACTTCGGCGTGCATCCGCGCACCGCCCAGCTCTTCCGAACTCACCTCCTGTCCAATGGCGGCCTTGACCAGGGCCGGGCCGGCCAGGTAAAGCCCCGAGCCCTCGGTCATGATGAGGGCATCGGTCATCAGGGGCAGGTAAGCCCCCCCGGCCACACAGTTGCCCATAATGGCCGAGATTTGCGGAATGCCCATCCCGCTCATACGGGCATTCAGGTAAAAGATACGGCCAAAGTCGTCCTGGTCAGGGAAAACCTCGTCCTGCAAGGGCAAAAAAACCCCCGCCGAGTCCACCAGGTACACCGTGGGCAGGTGGTTCTCTAGGGCAATGGTCTGGGCCCTAATTACCTTTTTAGCCGTGATGGGGAAAAAAGCCCCCGCCTTCACGGTGGCGTCGTTGGCGATGATCATCCAGTCCCGACCGGCAATTTTGCCGATGGCCGTAACCACCCCACCCCCGGGCGCCCCTCCCCAGTCGGCGTACATTTGCCAGCCGGCATAGCCAAGGATTTCCTCCGGTTCGGTATCCGGGTCTATCAGCGCCGCGATGCGCTCACGGGCAGTCAGCCGTCCTCTGGCATGCTGGCGCTCCACAGCTTTTGCGCCCCCACCCTGACGAATCTGCTCGAGCGAGGTGTGAAAGTCGGCCATAAGCCGCACCCAGGCGTCCTTGTTCTGCTTAAAGGGAGAGGACTCCCGCTCCTTGGGGCTGATGTGACTTTGAATCATGGCAAAAGTCTACCGTTTTTTTGTCGGTACGTTGTAATTCCGTCAGATATCATGCGCGCAACACAGCCCTTCTTCTTCTATATCACGTGGTATTATGCTCCCTCAGCGAGCCTTATCAGGGGTGGATGAATCCAGAAACGAGCCCCGCCTTCTGGTTGATTATCGGCACCAACACGGCCTCCGTGGGCTTCTACCAGGGCCTTGACGATGGCCAGTCCGAGGTCCGAGCCGCCGCTCTCGCGGGCCCTCGAGGCCTCTGCTCGGTAAAAACGCTCAAAGAGATGGGGAAGGTGCTCAGGCGCAATGCCTGGTCCAGTGTCGCAGACCTCGAGCACAGCGTTCTCTCCCTGGGAATGAAGTTTTACGGTAATACGACCTCCCCTTGGGGTGTGGCGCAGGGCATTCTCCAGCAGGTTAAGAAGCACCTGCTGCATCCGCTTGGGGTCGGCGTAGATGGAGAGGGGCTTGGTGTTGACTTCTAAATGAACCCCAGCCGCCTCGGCGCGCACTCCCTTCGGCCCTGTTAGTTCGCCGCCATCCGGCGCCGAACTAACCGAATCTGGTATGACACACATGAGAGCCTGATCCCTATTGCTTGTTAGCAATTTGTTACCTGCCTCCTCCAAGCTGTGCCTTGGAGGATATGCGTATGAAAAGTCTCAAGCGTCTTTCTCTACTGTTCGGCTCTCTTCTGGCATTGGCCTGGGCCTCCCCGAATGAAGGGGTAACCTACCAGGAAGTGAAGGGTCGTGTTGAAGCCATCAACTGGCAAGCCGGGTACATGGTGGTCAATGGGCAGAAGCTGGCCCTGGCCAGCAGGGTTCAGTACGAGTACGGGCGTCCGGTGGTGGGCAGTTATGTAGAGGTCAAGGTGCGCAGCCAACAAGGCCAGGAGGTGGTGTACAAGGTAGAGCTGAAAACCCGCTCAGGAAAAGAAATTCGCACCCTCGAGCGCTCTCGGGTGAGCAAGGGTAACTAAAGCCGCTTGGTTTGTGCCGGGTACAGGGCCCACTGTGCCCGGCGCGCTCCAGCCCCGCTTATCCGGGAACAAGTATTGGCAGGGCACGCAGCTCGAGCATGGGACTTTTTTCGCCGTTTGCATGGCTATAGTAGAAGATGATGCGCATTTTGCTGGTAGAGGACGAGGAAGACCTGGCCGCAGCGCTGCAAGCGCTGCTGGTGCAAAAGCGCTATCAGGTCGATTGGGCCAGAAATCTTCAAGAAGCCTACGATAAGCTGGTGGATGCCGAACCCGATTTGCTGGTTTTGGACATCATGCTGCCCGAGGGCGAGGACGCGGGCTTTCAGTTGGCCCAGGAGCTACGCCAGATGGGCAACCAAAGACCCATTCTCTTCCTCACTGCCCGCGACACCCTGGAGGATCGGGTACAGGGTCTGGATCTGGGGGGCGATGATTACCTGACCAAACCTTTCGATGTGCCCGAGCTCTTGGCCAGGATACGCGCCCTGCTACGGCGAGACGGGCAAACCAAACAGAGTGTTCTGGAGCGCGATCCCTTGCGCATCGACTTTGCCAACCGCAGGGTTTACTGGCATCACCAGGAAGTCATACTTTCGGAGAAAGAATTTGCGCTTTTAGAGATTCTGGCCCTCAGTCCAGACCGGGTGTTCACCGTGCTCGAGCTTCTAGACCGGGTCTTTCCCGACGCCAGCTCTGGACACCACGCCCTGCGGATGTACGTCTCAAGGATACGGGAGAAGTTGGCTCCTGAGGTCATCGTGACTGTACCGGGAGGGTATCGCCTTGGGCTTTCGTGAACAGCTGCTTTTGGCCTTGCTGACGCTCGCCCTGGCTGTAGCAGGGCTTCAGTTGGCCCTGGGTTACTGGAGTTTTCGCACCTCCTTAGATCGTGACCTCCAGGGCGACTTAGGGAAGTACGCGGTGCTGGTTGAAGGCGCCATTGACCTCGAGGGCCCCGAACCCACCCTCAACCCGGCCAACTTACCGATTTCTGCGGAGCTACAGGGTCGTTTTCGTCTCCTGAGAGGTAATCGACTGATTTTGGAGGGTGGAGGCCCGTTTCCCGACAACGACCCGGCCTGGCTAACCAACCGCAAACCACTGCCCGGAGCATATGAACTGGACGTAGCGCTCAACCAGGTTGACCATAACCGGGCCCTGCGGGAGTATTTACGCACCGGATGGCTTACCCTGTTGCTATCTGGGGTACTGGCCGTGGCCATGGCCTGGCTGCTGCGGGGCATGTTGATCCGTCCCCTGGAGCGCCTCGAGCGGGCAAGCGAGTCCCTGGCCGAGCAGCGTTTCCCAAACCCTTTGCCCGAAGGCAAACCCGACGAGATTGGTCGGCTAACCCGCAGCTTCAACCGCATGGTTCACAAGGTTCGTCTGGCCTTCGAGCGTGAGCGTAGTTTTACCCGGTATGCCTCCCACGAGCTGCGCAACCCGCTGGCAACCCTTAAGGCCACTGCCTCGGCGGTACGCAACGGGGCCATGCGTCCAGAAGAGTTGCTGCCCGTGCTCGATAGAAACCTCGAGCGCCTGGATCGTACCCTTACGGGTCTCCTGGCCCTGGTGCGAGGGCCTGGAGAACGAACCCAGATAGAGGTTCTGGACTTCCTGCAACAGCTATTGCAGCGCCTTCCGGCCGCAGCCCAACAGCGAATTCATCTTGAGGTTGAGCCTGCCAACCTCCGAGCACCCAAGGAAGCCCTCGAGGCGGCCATCGGCAACCTGCTCGACAATGCCCTCAAGTATAGCAGCGGGCGAGTCTGGCTACGTTTTGAGGCCTCCGATCCCCCGCGTCTAATTGTGCGGGATGAGGGGCCAGGGGTTCCAGCAGAGGCCCTCGAGCGCCTGGGCGAACCGTTTTACCGGCCCAATAACCAACGCGACGGCCTGGGCCTGGGGCTGGCATTTGTGCGCCAGGTCGCGGAGGCCCTTGGGGGGCGTCTGGAGATTCGCAACCATCCCGAGGGCGGTCTGGAAGCCAGCCTGGTCTTTTCGGGAGGATTCCATGCCTGAAGCAATTCGCACGCACATCCTGCGCAACCCTACAGGGCCGGTATCCGCAAAAACCGGGCTCGAGGAGACGAGTAATGGTAGGAAACCGGACAGGTTGCTGGGCCGCCGCGAGGTGCTGGCCCTCTTACTTGTTGCATCCAGCGCGTGGGCTCAAGGGGGCAGAGGCAGCGATAGAGAGCGCGAGAAAGACAATGAAAAAGATCGCAAGCCAGAGCCTCGGCGCCAGGACGAACGCGGCCATACCCTCTACGCCGAAATTAATCTTGCCAAAGACGGTATTGTTGCCCTGAGTGCGGGTCGGTTGGAAACCACCTCACCCTGGGCGGCCTACCTGGCCCCCAGGATGTTGGTCAAGGCCCAGGGCAGATGGGAGAACGGTATTTTCTACGCTCGAAGCCTCGAGGTGACCCACCCCACTTTCTTCAGCTACTACAGGGGCCCCGGCGAACTGCTGGGCCTGGGTGCTGGCTGGATAGAGGTCTGGTACACCAGCGCTAGCGAGTTTGGCGCTGTAAAACGGTTTGCATTACGGTCGGTTACGCCTGGCAGCGAGCCGCTATTACTCGCACGCAGCTCCAACGGGCGATGGATCGCCTTGCCTGCGGGCCTGAGTCCTGTAGCTCCTCCCGGCCAGGGCTGGTATCTGCTAAGGGGTGAGGCACAGGGCTCAAGCATTCGCTGGAAAAGCGCACAGCCCTTCCCATAAACAAAAACTGTCCAGACGAGCAATTCAGGCCAGAGTGCAATGTTGCATCTCGCTACTGGTGAGTGGTTCTGTCCGTGTTTTGTGCAAAAAGCGCAAGGGCCGGAACCACGTCGCATATGACCCCCTCGCAGACCTTTCCAGAGCAACACCCTGTTACCTCTTTGTTACCCGCTTTGCCTAACTTGGGAAATGGAGGTGAACAGCCATGAAAACCAAGTATGCTGGAATCCTGGCTCATGGCCTTCTGGGGGATCCTGGCGGCCTGTGGCACCGGGATACCCAGTTCGCAGGTGGTTTGTATGAATGGCATCGTGGAGGGCTCTGAAGCTCAACTCACGCTACAGGGCTTGCCCATCGATGCCAGTATGGCCACCATCACCCTGGATGGCGAAAGCTCAACCGTCGAATCCCTTCAGCGGGGGTGCTGCGGAGCGTAACCGGGATCGTATCTGTTTGCGTACGGTGGAAATTCAGTATCGGGCCAAGGGCGTAATTGATGATGTGAGTCTTGGCGAAAGCTATATAGACGTGGTGGGCATCAGGGCGTGGGTGAATGCCCTCACCAACCTGTACGAGCTGGCATCCTCCCACGACCAGGCTTATAACCTCAAACTCGAGGGCATCGCTTTAAGCAGATGGGTCTGTAGAATTACCTGGCCACCAAGGTTTGAGGCGTGAGTGGGTCTGGCGGGCTTGCTCGAGCCGCATGGAGGTTCTATCTGTGAAACGCATAATTCTGTGGTTTTTTGGGGCCCTGGCCCTGGTGCTGCTGGCCATACAACTGGTTCCCTATGGCCGTGACCACCGTAATCCGCCGATAGTGGCCGAACCTCCCTGGAACAGCCCTCAGACCCGTGAGCTCTTTGTTAGGGCCTGTGCTGATTGTCACAGCAACCAGACCCGCTGGCCTTGGTACAGCCACATCGCTCCCGTCTCCTGGCTGGTTCAGCGCGATGTGGAGGAGGGTCGTAGCAAGCTCAATCTGTCCCTGTGGGGCAGTGACAAACAGGAGCTAGACGATATTCCCGAAGTCATACGAGAAGGAAGCATGCCCCCTCGAGTCTATCTACTAACCCATCCTGAAGCCCGGCTTTCCCTCTCTGAGAAGGAGGCCTTGATACAGGGGTTGGTTCTCAGCCTGGGCATCAACGCACTTGAAGAGAACGAAGAACATGATTAGCACAGGCTACTCAGTATTTGCAGGCCGGCATATTTCGAAAAAAAGTTGCGCTGCAAAAACTGGCCCCTGACGCCTCGCAGGACTTGGGGGTTCCGATGTAACGTATGATTGAAGCGTCTATGCGCCAACGACTCGTAGCCGGAAACTGGAAGATGTACAAAACCCCCTCCGAGGCCCGCCACTGGTTTCGGGAGCTGATTGATCAACTGCCCGCTAGCCAGGCTGAGCCGGCCCTGCTGGTGCCTTTTACTCATCTACCTTATGCCTCGGAAGTTCTGGAGGGCCACGGGGTCTCCTGGGGCGCGCAGGACGTCTCGGCCCACACCGAAGGGGCCTACACCGGCGAGGTGTCGGCCAAAATGCTGGCCGATCTGGCCTGCAAATACGCCATTGTGGGGCACTCCGAGCGGCGCAGCTACCATGCCGAGTCCGATGCTCTGGTCGCCCAAAAGGCCCAGCGCCTCCTTGAGCATGGCATCACACCGATTCTTTGTGTGGGCGAACCCCTGGAAGTACGGGAAGCCGGCAATCACGTCGAGTACACCCTCAAGCAACTGGAGGGCAGCTTACAGGGGGTGCAGCCCCCCTCGGCCTCGCATCTGGTGATTGCCTACGAGCCGGTCTGGGCCATCGGCACCGGCAAAACCGCCACCCCCGAGGATGCCGAGGCCATGCACCGTACCATTCGCGCCTGGCTGATAGCCCGCTACGGTTCGGGTTTTGCCGAGCAGTTGCGTATCCTCTACGGGGGCTCGGTCAAGCCCGAGAACGCCGCTGCCCTATTCTCCCAGCCCAACATTGACGGCGGACTGGTGGGGGGTTCGAGCTTGAAGCTGGGGGACTATCTTAAGCTGCTCACGGCTTGACGGGAGGGATTATGCGCGTGTGGATATTGTGGGTATTGCTTGCTTCCTTTGCGAGCTTTGATAGCTTGGCCCAGCCGGCAGATATGGTGCAACGAACCTACCGCTGCACTGGCGGGGTGCAAATACGGGCCGTCTATCAGAATAACTTCGACCGGGTAGGGGTGGTCTTCAATAACCAGACCTACGGGCCCTTGTTCCAGGTAGAGGCAGCCTCTGGGGTCAAGTATTCCGACGGTCGGGCTTCCTGGTGGACTAAAGGCAGCGGGTCTTCTGAAGAGGCTTTCCTGATGAGCGAGCGTACTGGAAAGATTCTGGCCCAGGGCTGCAAGCCCATGCGCTAAAGCCTCCGGACAACCGGGTCGAACCCACCCGTGCCTGAGGGCTCTTATCGAGCACCTGTTCCTTACGGTAGACTCTTTTTGCATGGCCAACCTCCACCCCCGCACCCAGCTTTCTAAGGAGAGCGTCTTTTCTCACATGAGCCGCCTGGCTGCCCAGCACGGGGCCATCAACCTGGGACAGGGTTTTCCCTCCAATCCGCCGCCTGCGTTTTTGCAGGCGGCGGCCCGTCGGGCCATCGGCACCTTTGACCAGTACACCCCGCCCATCGGCCTGCCCCGCTTGCGCGAGGCCGTGGCCGCAGACCTGGGCGTTGCTCCCGAGGACGTGGTTATCACCGCAGGCGGTACCGAGGCCCTGCACGCACTGGCCGAATCGTTGTATGGCCCTGGGGATGAAGTGGTGATGCTCGAGCCCTACTTCGACGTTTACATCCCCCAGGCCCGCATTGCCGGTGCAGAGCCGGTTATGGTGCCGATGCGCCTCACCGACCGCTGGGAAGTGGATTTACCGGCGCTGGAACGGGCCATTACGGTTCGCACCCAGGCCCTTCTGCTCACCAACCCCTACAACCCCACCGGCTCAGTCTTTTCCCGCACCGAGGCCGAGCAGATTGTGGCCCTGGCGCGCGAGCACGACCTCTGGATCATCAGCGATGAGGTCTACGACGAGCTTTACTTTGTAGAGCCGCCCATTCGGTTCCGCGAGCTTGCGCCCGAGCGGGTCTTCACGGTGGGCTCGGCGGGCAAGCGCCTCGAGGCCACCGGCTGGCGCATCGGCTGGATTGTGACCCCGCCCGGCCTGGCCCAACAGGTAGCCGGCATGCGGCAGTGGAGCAGCTTTTGCTCGGCAGCCCCCCTTCAGGCCGCCGTGGCCGAGGCCCTGCCCATCGCCCGTCAAGAGGGACTCTACCAGCAGCTTCGCGAGAGCTATGGCCGCCGCAAGGACTTGCTCGAGCAGGGCTTGCGCTCACTGGGCCTCAAAACTTTCTCCCCTGCTGGAACCTACTTCCTGACGGCGCTACTGCCCGAGCTCGACGCCGAAACCCTGGTGCGCGAGGCTGGGGTCGCGATAATTCCCGGGTCGGCGTTTTACATCCAGAACCCCGCACCCAAGGGCCTATTTCGCTTTGCTTTTTGCAAGACCGATGAGGAAATCCAGCAAGCTTTGGAGCGGCTCCAGGGCTATCTGAAAAAGGTGCACTCCTGAGCCTGTTCTCAGAACAATACTGTGCAGTGCCCTGCCGCAGGTCGCAGCACAGAATACACTTCCGAATTGCACTTATTTTCACGATACAATGCTTGTTAATTTTTTCTGCATGTATCGCAGATTAAACCCATACTGCTGACTCGAGTTCGGCTAAACTGAGCAGCGTGGACACAGTGCAATACCTCGACGATCACGGTAAACCGTTGCGGGACATACCCCTAAGCAATGAGGCATTACTCATAGGCTACCGGGCCCTGCGCCGGGCCCGGCACTTCGACGAGCGGGCCCTGGTCTTGCAGCGGCAGGGGCGGCTCGGGGTGTATCCCCCCTTCCGGGGCCAGGAGGCGGCGCAGGTGGGGGTGGCCCTTTGCTTGAAGGCCGACCACGACTGGCTTCTGCCCAGCTACCGCGAAAGCGCCGCCGCCCTCACCTTTGGTATGCCCATCAGTAAGCTGATTCTGAGCTGGCGGGCCGACCCGGCAGGCTGGGGCGCACCCCCCAACGTGAACATGGTGCAGTTTTACATTCCCATCGCCACCCAGATTCCCCAGGCAGCGGGTGTGGCCCATGCCCAACGGCTTTTGGGTAAAGACGCCGTAGCGGCGGTCTTCATTGGCGATGGCGGCACCTCCGAGGGCGACTTCCACGAGGGGCTCAACTTTGCCTCGGTGTTCAATGCGCCTTTGCTGGTGGTAGTACAAAACAACGGCTGGGCCATTAGCGTACCCACGCAGAAGCAAATGAAAGTGCAACGAATTGCCCAGAAGGCCCAGGGCTACGGAATACCAGGGATCACGGTGGACGGCAACGACCTAGTAGCGGTCTGGAGCGTGGCCAGGGAAGCCGTGGAAAGGGCCCGCAGAGGCGAAGGTCCGACCCTGATCGAGGCCCTAACCTACCGGGTTGCGCCGCACACCTCCTCCGACGACCCCAGCCGTTACCGCACCGAGGAGGAAACCGAGCGCTGGCTGAAACGCGACCCTCTTCTGCGCATGAAAAACTGCCTCCTGCACCTAGGGCTCTGGAGCGAGGCACAGGAAGCCCTCCTCACGGAGGAACTCGAGGCCGAGTTTCTATCGGCGGTGGAGGAGGCCGACCGGGCCCCCGAGCCCAAGCCCTGGGAGATTGTGGAACAGGTGTACCAGGAGATGCAACCCGACCAGCAAGCCGCCTGGAACTATCTACGGGGGGAAGCATGATCGCCGAGCGTCAAACCCGCGTTCTGAACAACGTACAGGCCATCAACGAAGCCCTGGATCTGGCCCTGGCCCAAGACCCCCGGGTGGTGGTCTTTGGGGAGGACGTGGGCACCATGGGCGGGGTTTTCCGGGCCTCCGATGGCTTGCAGCAAAAGTACGGCGAGCGGCGGGTCTTCGATACCCCCCTGGCTGAGTCCGGCATTGTGGGCTTTGGCATCGGGCTGGCCATGGCTGGGCTACGGCCTGTGGCCGAGATTCAGTTTGCGGGCTTCCTGTACCCGGCCCTGGATCAGATTCTTTCGCACCTGGGCCGGATGCGCCACCGCACCCGAGGGCGCTTTACCATCCCCATGGTCATCCGGGCTCCCTACGGCGGCGGGGTAAAAACCCCCGAACAGCACGCCGATAGTCCGGAGGCCATCCTGACGCATGTGCCGGGGGTTAAGGTAGTGATTCCCTCCTCGCCGGAGCGGACCAAAGGGCTGTTGCTCGCGGCCATCGAGGACCCCGATCCGGTGTTCTTCTTGGAGGCCATCAAGCTCTACCGCGGCGTGAAGGGCGAGGTACCCGAGGGCTACTATACCCTGCCCCTGGGCAGGGCTCGAGTGGTGCGCGAAGGCAGCGCCGCCAGCCTCTTCTGCTACGGGGGCATGGTGGAGGTCTGCTTGAAGGCCGCTGAGGTGGCGGCCCGTGAGGGGGTGGAGCTGGAGGTGGTGGACCTCGAGACCCTGATACCCCTCGACACCCAGACCCTCCTGGCCTCGGTACAAAAAACCGGCCGTGCGGTGGTGGTTTACGAGGCCATGCGCACCGGCGGCTTTGGGGCCGAGATTGCCGCCCGCATCGCCGAAGAGGCCCTGGACTACCTGCAAGCCCCCATCGTGCGGGTGGCAGGCTGGGACGCCCCCTACCCCCCCTTCAGCGCGGTGGAAAACCACTACCGCCCCGACGCCAAACGGGTGCTCGAGGCGGTGCGCAAGGTACTGACCCACTGAGTTCGCAGAACCGCTTTAGTCTGCGTCTGGTCAAAATACTCGGTTCGCCTTCAGGCACCCCTCCAACCTCCCCTACGCTATTGGGGAGGCTTATGCTGCCTCGCGAACTGGGCTTCTATACCGGATTCAAAAAGACAGTTCACAAAGCCAAAAACACCAGAGGCTGTCTTTTTGAATCCTAGAGCACTCCCTTCGGTCGGGTTAGTTCGTCACCCTTTGGTGACGAACTGACCGAATCTGGTACTAGAGGTTGTTGGCGGAGCATAGGGGGTGCGGATTTCCAATCCGGAGGGATAGGTTTCTCAACAAAACATTCAGGCGCTAGCCACAGCCGCCATCAGCTATTTGCTTACATACAAACAAGCGTTTGTTAGAATACCTAGCATGAAAATAAGCAGCTACGCCGCCGGGGCCTGGTACCAAAGCCCCGCCGAAGGAACCCTGGTACGGGATGCCGTGTATGGAGAGCCGGTGGCCCTGGTCAGCAGCGAGGGGCTCAACTTCAAGGCCATGGTTGAGTACGCCCGCAAGGTGGGGGGGCCCAACCTCCGGCGCTACACCTTCCACGAGCGGGCCGCCATGCTACGGGCCCTAGCCCAGTATTTACAAGCGCGCAAAGAACAGTTCTATGCCCTCTCCTACAAGACCGGGGCCACGCAATACGATAGCTGGTTCGATATAGACGGGGGCATAGGGACTTTCTTCAGCTATTCGTCGCTGGCGCGGCGCGAGCTGCCCAACGCGCGCTTCCTGGCCGAAGACGACGCCCTGACGCTCTCCAAACAGGGCACTTTCCTGGGCCGGCACATCCTGGTGCCCAAGGAAGGGGTGGCGGTACATATCAACGCCTTTAACTTCCCAGTCTGGGGCATGCTGGAAAAGCTGGCCCCGGGCCTGATTGCCGGGGTTCCGGCCATCGTTAAACCTGCTACCCAGACCGCCTACCTGACCGAGGCGGTCTTCCGGGCCATGCTCGAGTCGGACATCCTGCCCGAGGGGGCCATTCAGCTAGTTTGCGGGGGCATTGGCGACCTGTTTGACCACCTGAACGAGCAGGACAACGTCACCTTCACCGGTTCAGCCGCCACGGGACGCAGGCTCAAGGTGCATCCCAGCCTGGTTGCTCGTTCGGTGCCCTTCAACATGGAAGCCGACAGCCTCAACTGCGCCATACTGGGGCAGTCGGTAGAGCCCGGCGAGCCCGAGTTCGAGCTGTTCGTAAAAGAAGTCGCACGCGAGATGACCGTAAAAGCTGGCCAGAAGTGCACTGCCATTCGGCGGGTTATCGTCCCCAAAGACAAAAGCGAAGCTGTTCTGGAAGCCCTGCAGCAGGCACTGGCGAAGGTTGTACTGGGAGACCCCAGCCGCCAGGAGGTGGGCATGGGCCCGCTGGTAGGGGCTCAGCAGCGCCAGGACGTGCTGGCCGTGGTCGAGCAGCTTAAAGCACAGGGCTGTGAGGTAGCGTATGAGGGCTCCCACACGCTTCTGGGCGGCGACTGGGAGAAGGGCGGCTTCATGGCCCCCACCTTACTGTATAGCCCCAGGCCCTGGGAGAGTGCAGCGCACGACCTCGAGCCCTTCGGCCCGGTGGCCACCCTGATGCCCTACGAAAACCTGGACGAGGCCATCGCCCTAGCCCGTCGGGGCCAGGGGAGCCTGGTAGGAAGCATTGTCACGTACAACCGCCAAGAGGCCCGCACCCTCTTCTTCGGCTGCGCCACCCACCACGGGCGTATGCTAATTCTGAACCGCGAAAATGCCCGCGAGTCCACCGGCCACGGCTCTCCCCTCCCCCTGCTGTTGCACGGGGGGCCGGGCCGGGCCGGAGCGGGCGAGGAACTCGGCGGAGTGCGGGGCATCAAGCACTACCTGCAGCGCTGTGCCGTGCAGGCCGACCCCACCACCCTGATGGTCTTGAGCGAAGAGTACGTGCGTGGGGCGCAGGTCAAGGAAGACCTCATCCACCCTTTCCGCAAATACTTTGAAGACCTCGAGGTTGGCGAGAGCCTCCTCACCCACCGCCGCACCGTTACCGAGGCCGACATCGTGAACTTCGCCAACGTTACAGGCGATTACTTCTATGCTCACATAGACGAACTCGGGGCCAGGGACTCCATCTTTGGCAAGCGGGTGGCCCACGGCTACTTCCTGATCTCGGCGGCGGCAGGACTGTTCGTGAGCCCAGCACCGGGGCCGGTGCTGGCCAACTACGGGCTCGAGAACCTGCGTTTTATTGAGCCGGTGGGCATTGGCGACACCATCCAGGCCCGCCTCACGGTCAAGTCGAAAACCGCCAAAGACCCCCGCCCCGGCGAGCGGCCTACCGGGGTGGTGACCTGGGCAGTGGAGATTACCAATCAGGAGGGCAAGACTGTGGCCCTTTACGACATCCTGACCCTGGTGGAGCGAAGGGAGAAGGCAGCGCAAGCCTAGAGCGCTCTTTACAAAAACCAGCCATCCTGAGAATCCTTTGTCTCGAACAAAACACTGGCCTGGAAACCCAAAACCCAAGCACCCTTGGGCCAGGCCCGGTCCACGTTTTGGATATATCAACCCAAATCCACTTGAACCCCTTGTCTTCTCCCCTGGGCGGAAGGTGGCGACACCCCTACCGTGCTATTTACCAGTGATGGGAACGCGACTCTCTACACCTGGGGTGTAGCCGGATGAAGGGGTATAGGAACGGCGCTCAAAGATAACCATCCAGGTAAAGTTGGTGTCACCCCGGCGAGGCAGGTCTCTTTGTCCCTTCTCGTTTTCGCGGACGGCCCAGTCTGTGAAAAGCACGATAGGACAACCTCTACAGATACACGGGCTCGGCCTGGTAACCCTTCTCGGTGCGCATCAGCCGGCCTAGAGGGTGCCCCGGCTCGTGGGTAAAACACAGCAGGTAGCGCCCCTCCAGCCAGCGCTCGTACAGGCGTTTGCGGGTCTGTAGGGAGGTCATGGGGTAAAGGTCAAAGGCGGGAATGTAAAGCAGAGGGGCCTGCGCGCTGAGGGCTACTAAATCGCCGGTGTAGGCCAGGTTTTGCCCCTCGGAGGCCAGCTCCACCACCTGCATGCCCAGGGTGTGGCCCGGAGCCGGCAAGACCTGTAGGCCGGGAAGAATTTCAGCCTCGCCTTCGACCACCTCGAAGCACCCCTCTTCCAGCAAAGGCTCGACATTCTCGAGGCGGTAGCTGGCCTGGCTGCGCTCGTGGGGGTGCAGGGCATCTTCAAGCTCTTGCTTTTGCACGATGTGGCGGGCTTTGGGGAAGGTGGGCCGCAGCCGTCCCTCCACCCAGCGGGTATTGAGCCCGGCATGATCGAAGTGCAGGTGGGTGTGAACAACCAGCGAAATGTCCTGGGGTTCCACCCCCAAAAGCGCCAGCTGACCCAGCAAGGGGTTGGTATCGCTCAGGCCGTAGATTCGGCGGAACTTTTCGTCCGCCTTACGGTCTATGCCGGTCTCGATGAGCACCAGGTGGTTCCGGGCCCGAATCAGCAAGGGGTTTAGCCCCAGTCGGACCCGGTTTTGCTCGTCTGGGATTGCAAGTTTCGACCACAGGGGCCTGGGCACGATACCAAACATCGAGCCGCCGTCCAGCCACAGCTCGCCGTCGCTCAAAAACCAGAGCTCGAAATTACCGAGCTTGTGGTACAGGATGGGGCGCATCGGGATTGATTATCTCAGGTTTGAAGGGGGCCAGTCTACGCTGCATCACGGCCACCGCCCCAGGGCTTTGGTCCACCAGGACAAAACCCCGCCCATTCAAAGCAGCCGCCTCGCCGGTAGTGCCGGAGCCCGCAAAGAAGTCCAGCACTGTCTCGCCGGGGTTGGAGTGAACCCGCACGATGCGTTCCAACAGGCGCAGGGGCTTTTGCGTGGGGTAGCCGGTTTTTTCCCTGGATGAGGTCGGCACGATGGTCATCCACCAGACATCGGTGGGGGTTTTGCCTCGAGCAGCCTTTTCTGGCCCGGCCATCTTGGGGGCCAGGTAGGGGATGCGGTCGATGGCCTCGTAGTTGAAGGTGTACCGACGTGGGTCTTTGGCGTACCACAGGAGGGTGTCGTGCTTGGCTGGCCAGCGGTTTTTGGAGCGCCCACCGTAGTCGTAGGCCCAGATTATTTCGTTGATAAAGCTCCTGCGACCAAAAATCTGGTCCAACAGCACCTTCACGTAGTGCACTTCGCGATAGTCCAGGTGCACAAAAAGCGAGCCCTGGGGGGTCAGCAGGCGGTAGGCTTGCTCGAGCCGGGGCTGCAGAAACGCCACAAAGTCGTCGTAGCGATCGGGATAGACCGGGGCCGGAAGCTCCTCGGTGCGATAACGCCTGCCCGCAAAACCCCTGCGTGGCCCCTGTGCGTCGGCCACCGCACGAATACGGCGGCGCTGCTGGGTTTTGCGGGTATTGAACGGCGGATCCAGGTAAATGAGGGGAAAAGCAGCCTCGGGCAGGGTGGCGATGTACGCCAGACACTCAGCCTGCACAATGCGCTTCATCGGCCTGATTCTAATGCACCGGGCCGGGTACGCCCTCGAGGCCGAGGCCCGCCCGCACCTCCCCCAGCACCTCTGCCAGCCCTCTGCCCTCTTCGTGGGCCCGAATCAGGGCGCTGGCAATCACCGCCCCATCGGCGGCCTGGGCGGCCTGCTGGGCGGTGGCCCGGTTGGAGATACCAAAGCCAATGGCTACGGGGGCATCGGTCACCTGGCGGATGCGCTGAACCAGCTCCGGCAGCCCCTCGGGCAGCCGGTCGCGCGCCCCGGTCACCCCGGCTACCGAGACCGTATACACAAAGCCGCTGCAGTAGGGGGCCACGGTCTGGATGCGAGTCTCGGTGGAGGTCGGGGCCAGCAGAAAGGTGGTCTCGAGGCCCTTCTTCTGCGCCAGGCTCACCAGCGCGGGGTCTTCGTCCGGGGGCAGGTCGGGCAGGATGAGCCCGTTCACCCCGGCCTCTTTGAACATACCGAAAAAGCGTTCCGGCCCCACCGCCAGCACGGGGTTGATATAGGTCATGAGGAAAAGAGGCCTATCGGTAAGGCCACGAATTTCCCGCACGAAGGCGGCTACGTCGGCCACGTGAATCCCTTGCCGCAGAGCCTGTTCCGAGGCCCGCTGGATCACCGGGCCGTCGCCCAGGGGGTCGGAGTAGGGCAGCCCGACCTCGAGCAAATCCGCGTAAGGCAACACCTGCTTGACCAGCTCCAGGTCGGCGCCCCGGCTCGGGTATCCGGCCATCACGTAGGGAATCAGCGCCGCGCGCCCTTCGGCTTTGGCCCTGGCAAAAGCTTCACGGGTGGTCATGACCGCCCCCCCTGCACAAGACCCTCGGCGCTTGACCCTTGACCCTCTCCCATAACGCGCATCACCTCCACCACGTCCTTGTCGCCCCGACCCGAAAGGTTGATTACGATTACCTGTTCGGGCTCCATCTCCGGGGCCAGCTTAGCCGCGTAGGCGATGGCATGGGCCGACTCGAGGGCCGGGATAATCCCCTCCAGGCGGCACAAGAGCTGAAAGCCCTCGAGGGCCTCCTCGTCGGTGATGCCCACATATTCGGCTAGGCCCGCCTCGGCATAGTAGCTGTGCTCGGGGCCCACCCCGGGGTAGTCCAGGCCCGCCGAGACCGAGTGCGCAGGCTGAATCTGGCCGTCGTCGTCGTAAAGCAGGAACATCTTAGCCCCGTGCAACACGCCTTTGCGGCCTGCTCCGATGGAGAGCGAGTGCAGCCCCGAGGCTGCTCCGTGGCCCGCGGCCTCCACCCCCATCAGGCGCGGGCGGTTTTCCTGGTAAGCAAAGGGCGCAAACACCCCGATGGCGTTGGAACCCCCACCCACACAGGCAATCACCACATCAGGGTTCTCGCGCCCCTCCTTCTCCCGGAGCTGGGCCTTGATCTCCTCACCCACGATGCTCTGGAAGTCGCGGGCCATCATGGGATAGGGGTGCGGCCCCACCACCGAGCCGATGATATAGAAGCTATCGCGCACGTTGGTTACCCAGTCGCGGATGGCCTCGTTGGTGGCGTCCTTGAGGGTGCGGGTGCCGCTTTCCACCGGGCGCACCTCGGCCCCCAGAAGCTTCATGCGAAACACGTTCAAAGCCTGCCGCCGCACGTCCTCGGCCCCCTGGTAGACCACGCACTCCAGGCCCATCAGGGCGGCCACGGTGGCCACGCTCACCCCGTGCTGGCCGGCCCCGGTCTCGGCAATCACCCGCTTCTTGCCCATGCGCTTGCACAGCAGGGCCTGGCCCAGGGTGTTGTTGATTTTGTGGGCCCCGGTGTGGTTCAGATCCTCGCGCTTCAGGTAGATTTTGGCCCCACCCAGGTGACGGGTGAGGTTCTCGGCCAGGTACAAGGGCGAGGGGCGACCCACGTACTCGCGCAGGTAGTAGTCATACTCGGCTAAAAACTCGGGGTCTTGTTTGTAGTGCAGGTAGGCCTCGGTGAGCTCTTCCAGGGCTGGCATCAGGGTCTCGGGCACATAGCGCCCGCCAAAGTCGGCGTAGCGGCCTCTGGCGTCGGGCAGGGGGTAGCTGGGTAGTTGCATGAATACCTCTTCTAAAGGGGGTTTATGGTCGTTGGACTATCGACTATGGACTATGGACTATCGACTATGGACTATGGACTATCGACTATGGACTATCGACTATGGACTATCGTTAGCTAACAAAGAAAAACTCGAGGCCAACACCTCGAGAAAAGCCCAAGCGCTGCCTTAGAAGGTACGCTCGAGCCTACCCACGCCACCAGCGCTGGTGGTGCCACTTGTAGCTGCGGGGAGTACGAATCCGCATGTTGACCAAAGGGTAGCAAGCCCTGGGGTTTGCGTCAAGGTTGGGGTAAAGTTGAGGGATGGAAGCTTTTGCACACCAACTCCAACAACTGGCAAAAGTGGCGGTACATGTAGGTCTGGGGCTTCGGGAGGGGCAGGAACTGGTCATCACAGCCCCCATCGAGGCAGCGCCCCTGGCCCGAAAGATTGCCGAGCAGGCCTACCGGGCCGGCAGTCCGCTGGTTACCGTCCTCTACGACGACGAGGCCAACACCCTATTGCGTTTCCAGCACGCCCCCGAAAGCGCCTTCGACAAAACCCCAAAATGGCTTTTTGACGGGATGGCTGCTGCCTTCCAAAGCGGGGCCGCCCGTTTGCATATCGCGGGCAACGATCCCAACCTGCTTCAGGGCCAGAACCCGGAGTCGGTGGCCCGGGCCAACCGCGCCCGCTCGGTGGCCTACCGGCCCGTGATGGAACTCATCACCACCCACCACATCAACTGGACGATCGTGGCCTACCCCCATCCGGCCTGGGCCCGGGTGGTTTTTCCAGAGCTTTCGGAGCAGGAAGCCGTACAAAAGCTCTGGGAGGCCATCTGGAAGGCCTCGAGGCTCGACACCCCCGACCCCGTGGCCACCTGGCAAGCCCACAACCAGAACTTGAGCGAGCGGGTCAACTACCTGAACCACAAGCGCTACAGCGCCCTCCACTTCAAAGGCCCCGGCACCGACCTGCTGGTGGGGCTGGCCGACAACCACATATGGGCCGGTGGCGCTGTACAGGCCAAAAACGGCGTAGTCTGCACCCCCAACATCCCGACAGAGGAAGTCTTCACCGCCCCCCACAAAGACCGCATCGAGGGCTATGTCCGAAGCACCAAGCCGCTTTCCTATCAGGGCAGCCTGCTCGAGGAAATTGAGGTGCGCTTTGAAAAGGGGCAGGTGGTGGAAGCCAAAGCCAAGCGTGGCGGCGAAGTCCTGGAACGGGTTCTCCAGACCGACGAAGGGGCCCGCAGCCTGGGCGAGGTGGCTCTGGTGCCGCACTCCTCGCCCATTGCCCAAAGCGGGGTGCTGTTCTACAATACCCTGTTCGACGAGAATGCGGCCAGCCACATCGCGCTGGGGCAAGCCTACAGCGAATGTATCGAGGGCGGCAGCCAGCTCAGCCCCGAGGCACTCGCGGCCAAAGGGGCCAACAGCAGCCTGATTCACATCGACTGGATGATCGGCTCGAGCCAGATAGACGTGGACGGCATCACCGAGTCCGGGCAGTCCGAAGCGCTGATGCGGGCAGGAGAGTGGGTTTAGCCCTCCGGGTTTTCGGCTTGCTCGTGGTAAAGCTCCCAGGCAGCCAGGGCGTGGGTAAAGGCATAGCCCCGGTTTAGCAAAAAACGAATGGCCCGGGGCTTCTCGTCCCGGTGGCGGCCCGGGTAACGCAGCAGCAAGGCCGCCCCTTCGGCAACCGGGTCTTGCTCGGCGGCCAGTGCGGTCAGCACCTCTTCAACAATCTCGCGCGGGACGCCCTTTTCCAGCAGGGCCCTGCGCAGCTTGGCCGCACCCCAACGGCCTGCATAAAGCCGGGCGTAGCCCTCGGCGTACTGCCGGTCGTCGAGATAGCCCAGGCCCTTGACCCGCTGAATCACCGCCTCCACCAACTCCAGTGGGGCTTTTCGGGCCAGCTTCTGGCGCAGGGCCGCCTCCGGGTAGGCCCGGGCCCCCAGAAGCCGCACTGCGTACAAGAACACCTGGTCGGGGCTGGCATCTTTCACTTCTAAGATTATGTCTCGAGGTTGAGCGCAGTTAGCGGTCCCCACCCTTGACGCCTGGGCCCGAACCCTAGACACTAAACACTGCTATTTGCGGCTTTCGCCGGTAGCTTTAGAAGCCAATGCCAATACTTATGCGCGTCTTCGCCATTGCTGACATCCACCTCTCTAAGGCCTTCCCCAAGCCCATGAACATCTTTGGGCCCGAATGGGACGGGCATCCCGAGGCGGTGTTCGAGGAGTGGCGCAAAACCGTGGGCGAGGACGACCTGGTCATTGTGGCGGGGGATATCTCCTGGGCCATGAAGCTGCCCGAGGCCCTGCTCGACCTCGCCGACCTGGCCCTGCTTCCAGGCACCAAAGTATTGCTGCGGGGCAATCACGACTACTGGTGGCCTTCGATTAGCCGTTTGCGGCAGGTGTTGCCCCCTCGAATGCACGCCTTGCAGCACGACTCGCTCGTTATCGGCAACCTGGCCATCGCCGGAAGCCGCGGTTGGGACACCCCCGGCAGCTACAACTTCACCCCCGAAGACGAAAAAATCTACAAACGGGAGGTGGAGCGCCTGGCCCTTTCGCTCAAAACCATCCAGGGCCACGACTATGAATACCTGGTTCTGGCCATGCACTACCCACCCTATGGCCCCACCGGCGGCCCCACCGGCTTTACCGAGCTGATCGAACAGTACCGGCCTACCTGTGTGGTCTACGGGCACCTGCACGGGGCCGACCCCGAGCGGCTTCCCAAAAGCTGGAACGGCGTCCCCTTGCATTTCGTCTCCGCTGATGTGGTGCGCTTCAAGCCCCAGCTCATCCTCGAGACCCCCCATCAGACGCACGTGGTGGATGCTGCCGATAGCTAAAGCTCTAAGGTCGAAGGGCTATTCGACCTCTAGCCTTGAACCCTCGCCTTCCCGACTGTTTGTTGGCGGCATCTGAAGTATCATCCAGGCATGATTACTGCGTTTGTTCTAATCCAGACCAGCCGCGAATCTACCGCCGAGACCGCCGAGGCTGTGGCCGAAATTCCCGGAGTCGCCGAGGTGTATTCGGTTACGGGGGAGTGGGATCTGGTAGCCATTTTGCGCTTCAAGGACTTCGAGCAGCTCGACGATATCGTCACCCTGGGCTTGCGCAAGCTAAAGGGCATTGAACGTACCCAAACCCTGCTGGCCTTTAGAGCTTATTCACGCAAATTGCTCGAGCAGGGCTTTAATATCGGCAGCGAAGGCCTGTAACGTCCATGTTTCGCTTTTTCATGCTACTCCAGATAGGACTGTTGCTGGTGGGCCTGGTCTGGATGGCGCTGGCAGGCTATGTCGCTATAGAGAGCCCCGACCCTTTGCGCGATGGCTTGGCTTTCCTGGGGCTGTACTTTGCCCTGATGGGGCTCGAGTTCTTGTTCTCCCGCCTGTTTCCACAGAGCTTCCGGGCCGCCGAAGCCCTGCACGGCCAGCTCGGGGCAGCGATGCGCTCCCAGGGCATCAGCTATCATCAGGCTTTGCTGCTGGCCCTGGCCTCGGGTCTGGCCGAGGAGGTTTTTTTTCGTGGAGCACTGCAAAACGCCTTGCTGGGGGGTTGGCTGGGGGTGCTCCTGCAAGCCCTGGTGTTTACGCTGTTCCATCCGGTCCCAGACCGCAAAGCCTGGGCTTATACGCTGTTTATTTTTTGTGGCGGCCTGATGTTCGGCACAGCCTATTTGCTCACCGGAAGCCTGGTTCCTGGCATACTGGCCCATTACCTTCACAATGCCAGGGGCTTTTACCAGTTGCTGGAACAAGGTGAGCACGAACGGGCCCTGTAGCGGGGTGCTCAGTTTTCGCCTTCGGCTATGCGCATTTAGCCATTGTGCATCCCTGGCGGCAAGCTCCAGGCATTCCGCTTCTGTTATGCTCTTAGAGCTATGGCGTACCAGAAAATCAAGGTTCCGGCTGGCGAGAAGATTTCCATTCACGAAGGCAAGCTACACGTACCCGACCACCCCATTGTGGGCTTCATTGAAGGCGACGGCACCGGGCCCGACATCTGGCGAGCCGCGCAGCCCGTGTTGGATGCGGCGGTTGCCAAAGCCTATGGCGGCAAGCGCAAGATTGCCTGGGCCGAAATCTATGCCGGCGAAAAGGCGAACCAGGTTTACGGCGAGGTCATCTGGCTGCCGGAAGAAACCCTCGAGTTCATCCGGGAGTACCTGGTAGCCATCAAAGGGCCGCTCACCACGCCGGTGGGGGGTGGGATTCGCTCCATCAACGTAGCCTTGCGCCAGGAACTCGACCTATATGCCTGCGTGCGCCCGGTGCAGTGGTTCGAGGGGGTGCCCAGCCCGGTGCGCCACCCTGAGCTGGTCAACATGGTGATTTTCCGCGAGAACACCGAGGACATCTACGCCGGCATCGAGTTTCCCAAGGATAGCCCCGAGGTGCAGAAGTTTCTCGAGTGGTTCAAAGCCGAGTTCCCCAAGCCCTACAGCAAAATTCGCTTTCCCGAAACCGCCGGTATTGGTATCAAGCCGGTCTCGGAGGAAGGAACCCACCGCCTGGTTGAAGCCGCGCTCAACTACGCCATTGACAACGACCTGCCCTCGGTCACGCTGGTACACAAGGGCAACATTATGAAGTTCACCGAAGGGGCCTTCCGCGACTGGGGCTACGCCCTGGCCAAAAGCAAGTATGGTGCGGTAGACCTCGACGGGGGCCCCTGGCAAACTTTTACCAACCCCAAAACCGGCAAGCAGATCGTTGTGAAGGACATGATCGCCGACAACTTCCTACAGCAAATTCTGCTGCGCCCGGCCGAGTATAGCGTCATCGCCACCCTGAACCTGAACGGCGACTACATCTCCGATGCCCTGGCCGCCCAGGTAGGGGGTATTGGGATTGCCCCCGGTTCCAACGTGAACTACTACACCGGGCATGCGGTCTTCGAGGCTACCCACGGCACCGCCCCCAAGTATGCGGGCAAAGACCAGGTCAACCCCAGCTCGGTGATTCTCTCGGGCGAGATGATGCTGCGGTATATGGGCTGGACCGAAGCCGCCGACCTGATTATCCACGCCATGACCAGGGCCATTGCCCAGGGGCGGGTTACCTACGACTTCCACCGGCTGATGGTAGCCGAAGGGCGCAGCGCCACCCTGCTCAAGTGCAGTGAGTTTGGCCAGGCTCTGGTTGAGAACATGTAGCCTACCCCAAGGAAGCCTAACCCACAGGCTCGAGCCTGTGGGTTCGCTAATTGGAACAATCAAAACTCCTTTTGTGACCGATAAAAATCGCGCCAGGCTACTTTCCCCTATAATGACAACAAACTCAGGAACCAAACAGAGAACAACGAAAGGGGTGGCTCAATGATTCAGGTTCTTTTGGCAATTGGGGTGATTCTTATGCTGTACAACAGCTATGTGGGTTTTGGGCTGAAAGACAAGGCCCCGGGCGGCATCATCGGTGAGCGCCTTTCACAGCTCAATATTTTCATCGCGCTTTTTACGCTGGGTTACCTGGCGGTGGGGGTTCTAACCTGGAGTTACCCGCCCGACACCGTTCTGGTCATCCTGTCGCTGATTCTGCTACTTGGAGCGATTTTCGTTTTTATGGTTTTGCGGCTGGTGCAGGCGGTGTTGGCCGCACTCGAGGGCTAATGCGGGTTTACAAGCAAACGGCAAAAGCACTGGACGTTCTATTAAGCCGGGAGCAGCGGCTGGTGTACTCGCTTTGCCGTGAAGAAATCAGCGACGTGGTGCTAGCTCAACGGGCCAATCTTCCGCTCGACTTTTTGCAGAGCATACTTATTCACTTACTCGAGCAAAACCTCATCGAAGTCGTCGTGGGCACTCCCAATGCACCAACCGCTGAGCCCAAGGCAACCGACCCCTTAGCCACCACCAAAGCCCAACTTATGGCCGCTCTGGAGGCCGAGCTGGGCGAGAAGGCGAAAAAGTACCAAGCGGAGGTAGAGGGGAAACAGAGCCTGTCCGAACTGGAGGAATGGAGCCTGAAGCTAGTTCTCAAGCTGCGGCTCACCATCAGCCAGAAAGCCGCCGAAGCCCTCGAAGCTCGAGTCAAGGCACTCTTCAAGTAAACCACCCGTCTGTGTTGATCGAGGGGTGGTGCATCTGGCCGTCACCCAAAGACGGGATTATCGCTCTTGCAGAACCACCCGCAGCCGCTGAGCCATGACCTGGGCATACTCTACCCAGTCGGCCAAAGCTTGCTCGACCGTCTGGCGCATCAAAAACTCACCCGGCGAAAGCCGCCTCAGGAGCAAGAAGGGGGGGTTGCTGAGACTCTCCAGCACATTCTGCAGGTGGTCGGCCTCGAGGTTCATCTCCCGTGCCATAGGCATCAGGTCGGCCAGCAAAAAAACCTGTTGTGGGGGCTGGTCGGCCAGCAGGGTCAGAACCGCCGAAAAGTGGCTGCGATCGCGCAAAACCCCCGTAATTTCTTGCTCGAGGCCCTGGATAGCTTCCAGGTCGATGCGGCCCTCCCGCAGCAGCCGCTCGATGTCCAGGGGGCCAAGCGGAAAGGCGCTTTTCAGCTTGACGAGGCGCTGCAAAGCTTCTGGGGAGACATAGCCCAAGCCTACCTGTACCAGCCCCGAGGGGCGCACGGTAGCAGTCTCGGCCAGGGCTTCGGGTTTGGAAGACTCACCGGCCACAATGGCGGCATACTGCACCCGGCCTTGCTGACGGTAGGACAACAATTCCTTAGCTTCCATCTCCCCAAACTTGGCCAGGGCCAGGTGGAAGGTTCGACGGCCCATCGCAGCCCTGAACACCCAGGGCGCACTGGCCGATTCGCGGGAAAAGCCCAGGGCCTCGAGGTCTGCCGAGAACGCAGGCACTTCGCTGGCTACGGGCTTGTGTGGAAAGATCACTTCTTTGGGATAGGGCGTGACCTTGACCCGCTTCTCGGGCTTCTCAGGCGCAGCTTCCGGCTGGGGTTTACGTTCAGGCTCAGAAAATCGCGCCCTGGCTGGCTTGGCTGCAGGCGTGAGGGCTTCCAAGCCAACTTCGTCGCCCTCGAGGTGCAGCGCAATTTTGTCGTTAACGCCCAGTCGACGCTTGGCATAGTAGGGCGCCAGGCCCTCCAGACGGTTTTGTCGCCAGTTCACGCTGCAATCATAGATTTCCCCCTCCTCGTCACGAAGGGTTACGCGGTCTTTACCCTGCAGGAAGACCCGCAGCGACTGGGTAAGGTTCATGGTTCCGCTACTAAGGCAGGTACTGGTGAGGACGTAACGCGCAGTCATAGGTTTCCTAGTAGGGCCTTGCCGCAAGATGTCGGGCCAAGGTGGGCTTGCCAGCGGTTAGCATGTAGTACATTTCGTGCGCAGCTTGTAGCGTGGTTTCCACGTCTCCCAAAGCACGGTGACGATCTGCAATGGGGCCCAAATCAAAAGCCCAAGCGAGGGCGTCCAGGCCGCGCTTACTCAGCCCCGGCAGAGCCTTGCGCGCCCAGTGTATCGTGTCCACCACCGGATTATCCAGTCGGTATCCCAGTCGCCTGAAGCGAGGCTGCAAGAACCCCAGGTCAAAACCAGCGTTTTGAATAATCAGGGTCGCCTTGTCCAGCAGGGGTAGCGCTTCCTCCAGCACCGTGTGGATATCGGCTGCATAAAGTACATCTTGGTTGCGAATTCCGGTGAGCCGAGAAATAAAGGGCGGAATCGGCGTACCTGGATTAACCAGCCGCTCAAATACGGTGCGGTGACCATTTTCCAGACGAACCATGGCCAGTTCGATGATCTCATGGTTATCAGGAGAAAGGCCCGTGGTTTCAATATCCAGCACCACAATGGCTTCGCCCGGTACGGGGAAAGGATACTTCCATTCCCATAAGCCAACCCCCGCCTCGCCCCGCTCAAAACGACCGTCCAGGAGATTTTTTAGCAGATCGCCTGCCCAAGCACCCTTGGGCAGGCTGGGTGAAGCCAGGATCTGCTCTGCTAGAACGTGCTCGGATAGATAGCAACCAGCGCTGCGAAGGTGACGGGCCAATCGGGTCGAGAGGCGGTAGTGGGTAGGGCTCATGGAGGGGGTTGGCAAATGGGACGCGTGCGTCATGTGCACGAAACCTCGAGGAAAGCACTGAGACCCAGAAAACTTATGGAATTAGGTAAATCCACTGGAATAAAAAGGTCTCGGGGCGAGTATACCGCAGCTTACACGGATATGACAGAGCTTCACAGAGATTAACGCCTGAACGTTAAGCTCAGCGTTCTATCAAAGATTACGCAGTCACTTGGTTTACCAATCCGCATTGCCAGGAAGGCAATGCCCCTATGCTGTAGGGATGCAGGTAGCGTTTGGGTTGCCCTGGGTGTTGCTGCTGCTGCCGCCGGTGCTCGGGCTGGTGTGGTGGTGGTATCGGCGGCGGCGGCCTCCTGAGCGCAAGGTGGCTGGGCTGTGGCTCTGGCAAAAAGCCCTTCGCAAGGGGAGCGCCCGCCGACGCTTCGATGCAAGGCTGTTTTTGCTATTGCTTTCTGCTTTGCTGGGGGTGCTGGCGCTCTCCGCGCCCTGGGTCTCGCTCTATCGCCCCGGCGAACTGGTGGTGGTGCTGGATGTCTCGGCCTCGATGGCCGCCACTGACGTGAGTCCTAGCCGCCTTGAGCAGGCCAAGGAAAAGGCCCGTGAACGCCTGGTGGCCTCGCCCAGGGCGGTTTTGGTGGTGGCCGGGAGCCAGATTCGAACCTTTGGCCCGGCCCCGGGGCGCAGTCTGGTGGGTAACCTCGAGGGGCTTCAGGCCACCGCCGCCGGCGCCGATCTCGAGGTTGCCATTGCCAGGGGCAAGGCCCTGTTGCCTGGGGCCCGCGTCCTGACCATCGCCGACCGGGCCGCTCCAGAAGGCACCGACGGCTACCTGAATGTGGCGGGCAACGGCGCCAACGTGGGCATTACCGCCATTGGCCCGGGTTTTGTAGCGGTGGCCAATGCGGGGCCCGGTTTGTGGCGGGGCGAGGTGCTGGTGGATGGCCGGCCCTATTCCCTCGAGGTACCCGCCAGGGGCTTTAGCAGCCTCGAGGTGCCCGCAGACACACCCACCGCCCGGATTGCAGGCAGCGACGCCCTGGCCCTCGACAATGAGGCCCGTTTTTCCAGGCGGCTGGTGCGGGTGGAGTTATCGGGCCGCTCACCGGCCCTCGAGCGTATTTTGGCCCTGCTGGGCACCCGCCGGGGCAGCCCCGGCGAGGTGGCCCTCGAGTTCGGCACCCCCCGCCGCGAACCCACCCGCTTCACGGTGTTTTTTGCCAACCAGGCCAGCGGACAGGCTTTGGTTTTTGACGTCGAGCGCACCCTGCCCTATCTACGCGGCGTTGAGCTGGTCGGCTACAGCCTGCGTATTCCTCCGCGTCCGCAAGGGCCCAGCTGGCAACCCCTGGCGGTGAGCGAAACCGGCCAGGCCCTGGCCTGGTATCACCCGAACGGGTTATACCTGCCCCCCGCCGAAAGCCTGCAAAACCTGCCGGCTTTTCCGGTGCTGCATTACAACCTGATTTCGCCCAGGGGCGAACTCCGCAGCGGCCTCCTGACCCCTGCCGAAACCCTGCTGCCTCGCCCCAGCCCCGACCAACCCCTCCCCCCCACCCTCAGCGTGCCACTGGCACCCTGGCTGGCGCTGCTCGCAGCGCTCGTGCTGGCGGCGGAGTTTTACTTTTTCCAGTACCGTGCTGCACGCGAACGGCTGGAAACCCAGCCTGCTGCCGCAACTTGAGGCTAAATGCAGCGTCGAATAGACCCCCATACACTGCCTATCCTCCCCTAGCAGGGGAGGCAAGGGTGGGGTTGCCATGGAAAGGGAAATCCCCAGGTATAGCCATCTCTATGACGCTTTACTAAATACCGCGCAACCTCTGGTGCATCCTCTACAATCGAGGGTATATGAACCGGGTGTTGTTAGCGGTGCGGGGCATGGAACGCCCCGAGCAGGTCGAAAAAGTTTCCAATGCCATCAAAAACCTCGAGGGCGTGCAGGGGGTACAGCCCGCCGATACAGGCCAGCTCGAGGTTGAATACGACCCCCATCAGCTCACCGTTATGGATCTGATTCGGGTCGTGCGGGAGCAGGGTTTCTTGGCGGGCATGTTGTAGGTTGAGGTCCGAAGAAAATTTCCGCCCATCCGGGTGGGTCGCAGGATTGCAACCGCGCTTATTTGCAGGAAGACCTTGATACGGTAACATAAAGAAGTCTGAGGCAGGGCGCACCCGCCCAGGCATCGAAACCAGCCCCAAAACTCAGGCGGTCTTACCCGTTGCACACAAGCCATTTTGCTCCCATAGAGGGGCGTGGGCTATAGTGTTTTTTGCAACCCAAGCCGCCAGCAATAGCCTGTAAAAGAATCATCTGGCTATCTACCTTCGTCAAAAGTGCTGGTGTCGGGCCTGAATCATTAGACCAGCTGCACTAAAGGAGAACCTATGGCCTACCGAGACGACTTCAAAGCCCGCAAGAGCCTGTCTACCAAGATGGGCGAGGTCTACTACTACGACATCCTGGAGCTCGAGCGCCAGGGCATCGCGCCCGTGTCCAAACTGCCTTATAGCATCCGGGTGATGCTCGAGAGCCTCTTGCGCAACCACGACGAGTACAAGGTATCGCGCGATGATGTAATAAACCTGGCCCACTGGCAACCCGACCCCGGCGAGGTGAACGTGCCCCTGATGCTGGCCCGGGTGATTCTGCAAGACTTCACCGGCGTACCCGCGGTGGTGGACCTGGCCGCCATGCGCGATGCCATTGCCAAACTGGGCGGTGACCCCGAGCAGATCAACCCCGGCGTGCCGGTAGACCTGGTGATTGACCACTCGGTGCAGGTGGACTACTTCGGCACCTCTTACGCCTTCGCGCAGAACGTGGAGCTCGAGTACAAGCGCAACGAGGAGCGCTACCGCCTCATCAAGTGGGGCCAGAACGCCCTCAAGAACTTCCGGGCGGTGCCCCCCGGCACGGGCATCGTGCACCAGGTCAACCTCGAGTATCTGGCCAGCGTGGTCATGACCCAAAAAGGCGAGGACGGCAAACTCTACGCTTTCCCCGACTCGCTGGTGGGCACCGACTCCCACACCACCATGATCAACGGCCTGGGCGTGCTGGGCTGGGGGGTGGGCGGCATCGAGGCCGAGGCCGTCATGCTAGGCCAGCCCTACTACATGCTGGCCCCCAGGGTCATCGGCTTCAAGCTGTCGGGCGAGCTACCCGAAGGGGCCACCGCCACCGACCTGGTGCTGCGCGTGACCGAGATGATCCGCAAGCACGGTGCGGTGGGTAAGTTTGTGGAGTTCTACGGCCCTGGGGTCTCCAGGCTGCCGCTCGCGGACCGCGCCACCATTGCCAACATGAGCCCCGAGTACGGGGCCACCATGGGCTTCTTCCCCATTGACGAAGAGACCCTGGCCTACCTCAGGCTCACAGGCCGCCCCGACGAACTGGTAGACCTGGTGGAAAAGTACGCCAAAGCCACCGGCCTCTGGCGCACCGACGAGGCCACCCCGGTGTACAGCGAGCACCTGGAGCTTGACCTGTCTACCGTGGTGCCCGCCCTGGCCGGCCCCAAGCGCCCCCAGGACCGGGTGAACCTCTCGGACGTGAAGCAAAGCTTCCTCGAGCACCTCACCAAGGACGTAAAAGAGCGCGGCTTTGGTCTAAGCCCCGATAAGCTAAACACCAAAGTCACGGTCAAACGGGGCCTCGAGGAGTTCGAACTCCAGCACGGCTCGGTGGTGATTGCCGCCATTACCAGCTGCACCAACACCTCCAACCCCTCGGTAATGCTGGGCGCGGGCCTGCTGGCCAAAAAAGCCGTGGAAGCAGGCCTGGACACCCAGCCCTGGGTCAAGAGCAGCCTGGCCCCCGGCTCCAAGGTGGTCACCGAGTACCTCGACGCCGCTGGCCTCACACCCTTCCTGGAAGCCCTTAAGTTTCACACCGTTGGCTACGGCTGCACCACCTGTATCGGCAACTCGGGCCCCTTACCCGAAGAAATCTCCAGGGGCGTGAAGGAGGGCGACCTGGTGGTGGCGGCTGTGCTCTCGGGTAATCGCAACTTCGAGGGCCGGGTCAACCCCGACGTAAAGGCCAACTACCTGGCCAGCCCCATGCTGGTGGTGGCCTACGCCCTGGCGGGCCGCATCGATATCGACTTCACCAGCGAGCCCATCGGCTACGACCCCAACGGCAAGGCCATCTTCCTGAGGGACATCTGGCCCAGCCAGGAGGAAATCAAGCAGGCCGTGCACCAGACCCTGGATGCCGAGATGTTCCGCCGCCAGTACGCCACCGTGTTCGAGGGCGATGAGCGCTGGAAGGCCCTGCCCGCTCCTACAGGCCAGCTTTATCAGTTCGACCCGGCCAGTACTTACATCCAGAACCCTCCCTTCTTCGACGACCTAATGGGCACCCGCGAGATTGGCGATATAAAAGGAGCCCGGGCCTTGCTGGTGCTGGGCGACTCCATCACCACCGATCACATCTCCCCTGCGGGCAACATCGCCAAGAACTCGCCCGCCGCCCGCTACCTGATGGGCCATGGGGTAGAGCCCGCCGACTTCAACAGCTACGGCTCCCGGCGCGGTAACCACGAGGTGATGATGCGCGGCACCTTCGCCAACATCCGCATCCGCAACCTGATGCTCGACGGCAAAGAAGGCCCTTATACCAAAAAACTGCCCAAGTCCGACCGGGGCGCTGAGCCCGGTTCAGGCGAGGAGATGTTCGTTTACGACGCGGCCATGCAGTACAAGGCCGAAGGCACCCCGCTGGTGGTGCTGGGCGGTATTGAGTACGGCAACGGCAGCAGCCGCGACTGGGCTGCCAAGGGTACCTATCTGCTGGGCATCAAGGCAGTAATTGCCCAGAGCTTTGAGCGCATCCACCGCAGCAACCTGGTGGGCATGGGTGTGCTCCCCTTGCAGTTCCAGCCCGGCCAGAACGCGGCCAGCCTGGGCCTTACCGGCTACGAGGTGTTCGATATCCTGGGCCTGGAGGATATTACTCCCGGCAAAGAACTTACCGTGGTAGCCACCCGCGCCGACGGCAGCCAGGTAAGCTTTCAGGTGAAAGCCCGTATCGACACCCCGGTAGAGGTGGACTACTACAGGAACGGGGGTATTCTGCAAACGGTGCTGAAGAACATGCTTTCGGAGAAGGCCAAGGCTTAGAACAAGGTTTTATACCTGATTCAAAAAGACAGTTTACAAAACCAAAAACCCCAGAGGTTGTCTTTTTGAATCCTAAAGCGCGCCCCTCCCGAACGGTCGGCAAAAAAAGCGTCTCCGTTCCAAAGGGGCTTACGCCCTCCGCTACGCGGATAACTTCCAAGGGGCGGTATCGCCCTCCGCTACGGGGATAACTTCGGCCCTGTTAGTTCGCCGCCATCCGGCGCCGAACTAACCGAATCTGGTATAAATCCATCTTGTTTGGGGTCAGCTGTTTATACACAACTGCTCATTTATATCGGCTTTTCTACACTCGCGTTTTTCCTGGCATAGAGATTTCGCTCAATGCGAGCCCACTGTGCACCGAGCTTCGGACTCTAAAGAGCCTCTAAATGGTCTGGTCGTCGGGGATAAGCTCGAGCTGCACCCCCGCAATCTTCCAACTGCCGTCTGCCTGGCGCTCCATCAGGTAGTACGCCACCGCTTTCTTACCGTCCAGGCCCACTAAATTCACAACCTGGCGCACCTGTTGCAGAGTTCCCAGAGAGCGGCTGGCGGGCCCAAACTCCACCTTGAGGGGTCGGTAAATCTGAGCGTAGCCCGACCGAACCATCTCGATAAAGCGCTCGGGGGTCTGGAAAACCTGGCGAATACCAGGGGAAGCAAAGGAGAAAGCCCGCACAGCGTCATCTTTTTTGAAAGCCTCGATCTGCGCACTGATAATGGCTTGAATAGCTGCGCGGTCTTGCGGGGGCACGTCCTGCAAGCGCTGGGCCTGACCTCCCAAAAGGAATAGCACAACCAGGGCAACAACAGGTTTCATGCCTTAGTGTGCACCCTCTGGCGTGCTACAGTTTGTAGTAATTCCTACTAACCTCCCTTATGCACGGATAACCTGTTTTGCGGTACGTGTTGAAGGACGTTGACTGACCTAAATTGCGATGTGCGGCTCATGGAGAGGCACTGAATACAGCGTCGTAGAGATGGCTATACCTGGGGATTTGCCCTTCCATGGCAACCCCACCCTTGCCTCCCCTGCTAGGGGAGGATAGGCAGTGTATGGGGGTCTATTCGACGCTACACTGAAGTTCATACTGAATTCTTGCTTACCAGACCGCTAGCCCAGACACAGGAAGCTGACGCGCAAATCAGAAAGCTTCTAGCGCAAAAAGTCGAGCACGGTACGGGTAATCAGTTCGGTGCCCAGGGGCAGGGAACGCTCGTCGTCTATCCAGAAGCCTGGGTGGTGGTGTGGGCGGTTCTTGCTGGGGTCGGGATCGCCCGCACCCAGCCAGAAGTACACCCCCGGACAGCGGTTCAAGAACTCCGACATGTCGTCGCCACCCATCACCGGCGGCACCTCGAGCACCGCTGCCTCCCCCACTACCTGCCGGGCTATCTGCCGGAACCGCTCGACCATCTCGGGGTCGTTGACCACGGCGGGCGAACCCGGCAGCCAGTTCACCTCGGCGCTGCCTCCCATAGCAGCAGCAATCCCCTGGCTGAGTTCGCCAATCCGGCGGATGAGCTTCTCCCGGAGTTGGGCATCGAAAGTGCGGAGGGTGCCCTTGAGGAGGGCGGTTTCGGGGATGATGTTGTGCGCCCCTTCGCCTGCCGTAACGGTGGCAATGGTGACGACCGAAGTATTGACCGGGTCGGTCTCACGGCTGACCAGGCTTTGCAGGGCCACGATAATCTGCGCCGCGATCAGGACGGTGTCTACCCCCTCGTGGGGCATGGCCGCATGGGCGCCTTTGCCCCGAAGGTGGATGGTGAAGGCGTCAGCGGCGGCCATCGAGGGGCCGGGCCGTACCCCCACTTTTCCTGTCGGCATCAGGCTGTAGAGGTGCAGCCCCACCACACGGTCCACCCCTTCCAGTACCCCGGCCTCCACCATCGGGCGGGCCCCCGAAACAATCTCTTCGGCAGGCTGGAAGGCAAAGCGCACCTCACCCACGATTTGCTCTTTGAAGCGGGCCAGGACCGCAGCCACATGAGCGGCAATGGCCGCGTGACCATCGTGGCCGCAGGCGTGCATGACGCCAGGGGTCTGGGAGCTGTAAGGTACGCCAGAGTCTTCGTGGATGGGCAGGGCATCGATGTCGGCCCGCACCAGCACGGTTTTGCCCGGTTTGGCGCCCTTCAGGCTGGCCACCACCCCGGTCTGGGCCACCCCCCTTGTGACCTCGAGGCCCAGCCTTTGCAAAAAC
This sequence comes from Meiothermus sp., assembly GCF_026004115.1. Lineage (NCBI taxonomy): Bacteria > Thermotogati > Deinococcota > Deinococci > Thermales > Thermaceae > Meiothermus > Meiothermus sp. The sequence goes on along the minus strand of NZ_BPIM01000001.1, from coordinate 2,698,287 downwards.
TCGGCAAGTTTGGTGCTAGTGCGCACCTCCTGGAACCCCAGTTCGGGGTGGCGGTGAAAGTCGCGGCGCATCTCGATCAGACTGGGCGTCAACTCGGCGATGGTTTCTCGAATGTTCATAGGCCCTAGTCAAACACCTCAAGCATCTGGCCGTCAACTGTGGAGCAAGCTGCGTCAAGTTGGGCTTCTCGAGGCTTAGAGGTGAGTCTGCTGGCTGTGCGCAATACCCAGATTTTTACCGAGCCAGATGCAGTGGCAAACCTGAGAAGCACCTGGTGTGTGTGCCGGGTGAAACTCGAGTTCTACTTCTATTTCCATATCAGAGACAAAAATGCCCTATCACCTTGAACTCGGTACATGATTTGCTAGACTTGGGTCAAGCTAAGTAAGACTCCACCCTAAGGAGCTATACCATGACCCGACCCTGGCTCAACCATTACGACAAAGGCGTCCCGGCGGATATTCAGTACCCCGAGGTACCCCTCTGGAAACTGCTTTCCGACACCGCCCAAAAATACCCAGACCATGTGGCCCTGGAGTTTATGGGGAGCGTGATGGGCTACCGCACCCTTTGGGAGTCGGTGCTCAAGTTTGCAGGCGCCCTCCAGGCCCAGGGGGTGCAGCCGGGTGACCGCGTGGCCATCATGCTGCCCAACTGCCCGCAGTTTGTAATTGCCTTTTATGGAACACTGGCGGCTGGTGGGATGTGCGTGAACGTGAACCCCCTTTACACCCCGCGCGAGCTCCGACATCAGCTTTCCGACGCAGGAGCCGAGACCCTGGTCATCCTGGACTTGCTCTGGCCTCGCTATGCCGAGATCGAGCAGGAGGTACCGGTCAAGCGGGTGTTCACCACCGGTATTCAAGACTATCTGCCTTTCCCCAAAAATCTGCTCTTCCCCATCAAAGCCCGCCGAGAAAAACGCTGGGTCAACTTACCCCAACACCCCAAGCGCCAGGACTTCAAAAAGACCCTTAAAGCGGCCAGCCCCATCGCACAACCCTACCCCGCCAAGCCCGATGAGGTGGCCCTATTGCAGTACACTGGGGGTACAACCGGCGTTTCCAAGGGGGCCATGCTCTCGCACCGCAATCTGGTCGCCAACACTTATCAGAGCATGGCCTGGGGGGGCGACGAGGTCAAAGACCTGGAAGGCAAAGGGGTCATGCTGGGTGCCATCCCCTTCTTTCACGTTTACGGCATGACCGTGGCCATGAACTACGGCATTGCCGCAGGATACAAGATTGTGCTGCTGCCGCGCCCCGAGGTCAAGCCCTGCATCGAGGCCATCGAAAAGCATGGTGTGACCCATTTCCCTGGCGTGCCCACCCTTTACATTGGTTTCAACAATTTTCCTGGCATCGAAAAACGCAGGGTTGGAACGGTCAAGGTTTGTATCTCCGGCTCCGCGGCCCTGCCCGTCGAAGTCACCAAGAAATTCGAGCAGTTGACCGGCGGCAAGCTGGTCGAGGGCTATGGCCTGACCGAGGCTGCCCCCTGCACCCACTGCAACCCCCTCACCGGCGAGCGCAAGATTGGCAGTATTGGGCTGCCCATGCCTGGTATTGATGCCAAGGTATTGGACGAAAACCTGCGCGAGGTTCCTGTGGGCGAGGTGGGGGAGCTGGCCCTGCGCGGTCCCAACGTCATGCTGGGCTACTGGCAGCGCCCCGAGGAAACCAACAAGGCCATCAAGATTGACTGGCTGCTCACCGGCGATATGGCCCGTATGGACGAGGACGGCTACTTCTACATTGTGGATCGCAAGAAAGACATGATCATTGCAGGCGGCTATAACATCTATCCCCGCGAGGTGGAGGAAGTGTTGTTTGCCCATCCGGGCGTGGCCGAAGCAGCGGTGGTGGGTCTGCCCGATGAGTACCGGGGCGAGACGGTGGCAGCCTTTGTGGTTCCCAAACCTGGTGTAACCCTGAGCAAAGAGGAGCTGGACAAACATTGCCGCGACAACCTGGCTGCCTACAAGGTGCCGCGCATCTACGAGTTCCGCAGCGAACTGCCCAAGAGTGCGGTGGGCAAGGTACTACGAAGGGAACTGCGCGAGGCTGCCCTCAAGGAGCGGCAGAAGGTCGGTAGTTAAGTAAGTACCCTCGAGCGCCCCACCGCTTCGGCAAAAGCGGCTGCGGCTTTGTCTATCTCTTCTTCGGTGGTGAAGCGCCCGAGGCTGAACCGCACCGAAGCTTTGGCCTCGGCCTTGCTCCGCCCAATGGCCAGGAGTACATGAGAGGGCTCGAGGCTCCCGCTCGCACAGGCCGAGCCCGCTGAAGCCGCTACACCCAGCAGATCTAGGTTGAGCAAGAGCCCTTCGCCGTCGGCCCCTCTGGCCGTCACGTTGACATGCTTGGGGCTTCGCAGCGTGGGGTGGCCGTTGAGCTCGACCCCTGGAATGGCCAGAAGCTGAGATTCCAGACGCTCCCGCAAGTGCAGCAGTTTTTGGATTTCCTGGCGCAACAGTGTCATGGCTTTTTCGGCAGCCAGGCCCATCCCGTACACGGCCGGCAGGTTTTCGGTGCCCCCCCGGTAGCCCTGCTCCTGTTTGCCGGGCATCAGGGGGAAAAGTTCTATTCCCTTTCGCACATAAAGCGCCCCCACCCCTTTGGGGCCGTAGAACTTGTGGGCGGCAATGGAGATGAGGTCGGCCCCCAGGTCTTCCACCCGGCTGGGCACCGTGCCAAAGGCCTGCACAGCGTCGGTGTGGAAAAGGACGCCCCTGGCCCGGCAAAGCTCAGCCACCGCCTTGACCGGATACAGGGTGCCGATTTCGTTGTTGACGGTCATCAGCGAGACCAGGAAGGTATCGGGGCGCAGGGCTTCGGCGACTTGCTCAGGGTAAATCATGCCGGTGTGGTCGGGCTTCAGCAAGGTGACATCGAAACCCAGGTGCTGGAGGTTCTTGAGCGCGGTCAGGACGGCGGAGTGCTCGAGCTCCGTACTCACCAGATGACCCCGACCAAGGGCCAGCGCCACCCCAAAAATTGCCAACGCATCGGACTCGGTGCCGCCGCTGGTCAGCACCAGCTCACGGGGTTTGCACCCCAGCGCCCTGGCCACACGCTCCCGGCCCTCTTCCAACAGCTGCCGCGCCCGGCGGCCTGCCCCATGCACCGAGCTGGGGTTGCCATAAACCGATAGCACCTCCTGCACGGCGGCCTTTACCTCGGGGTCGAGTGGGGTGGTGGCGGCGTAGTCGAGGTAGATCATGCGACAAGTATTCCGTGATAGAGAGCCAATGCGCCCTGGCAGATGGCCCTTCGAAGGCTCAGGTACGTCACTCGTGGAAAGCCCTGCCAACGGTTGGGGACTTCAGATTACAGACGATTGACCACAGACACGCCGCTATGGCCTAGCGGCTGTAGACCACAGGCGGCGCGGGCTCGAGCTGCACCAGTTTGCGGGCCTCGATCTGCTTGCGTTCCTCGATCAAATCCTTCAGGGTAGTTTGTTGCAACACCCCCCGCATAGCATCGTCCACTTTTTTCCACAGGATCTCGGTAGAGCAGTTGCCGGTCTGCCAGCAGGACTGGGGGTCTTCAAGACAGGTCACGGGCGCCAGGCTACCCTCCAGGGCCTCCACCACCTCCAAAGCAGTAATGCGCTCCACCGGGCGGCCCAGCCTGTAACCCCCTTTGGCCCCCCGCACGCTGCGGATGAAGCCGGAGCGTCGCAGTTGGGCTGCTATCTGCTCCAGGTAGTGCTGGCTGATCCCTTGCACATCCGCTACGTCCTTGAGGGGAACTGCCTTAGGTTGGCGCAAGCCGATCTCTACCAGGGCCCGTAACCCGTACTGTGCTTTGGTTGAGACCCACATAATCCAAGTATAAACCCCTAAATCCTGTATGGAAAAGTAGAGTTTACACCTTTTCGATTCACCTCTAACGAGTCCATCATCGGCGCAGGGTCAGCGCCAGGGCAAACAACAGGGCCTGCACCAGCACTATCGCACTACCGGCCGGGACATCGAATAAATAAGCGGCCGCCAGCCCTGGAACGACCGAAAAAACGCCAATCGCAACCGATATAACTGTCATGGCCGAAAAAGTCCGGCTGAGCAAGCGGGCCGTAGCGGCGGGAATCACAATAAAAGCCGCAATCAAGACTATACCCACCACCTTGACCGAAACCACCACCACCAGGGCAATGAGCCCCGCGAGCAGATAGTCGTAGAGCAGCACCGGCTGTCGGTCGGCCAGGGCCAGCTCGCGGTCGAAGGTGGCATAGGCCCAGTGGCTCCAGACCGGCGCCAGGAGGGCAACCCCCAGGGCAATCACGCCCATCACCCACAAATCGGTCTGGGTCACGGTCAGGATGGAACCAAACAGATAGGCCACAGCGTCGGGGGCGAAACCCTGGCGCAGGGACATGAACAGCACCCCCAGCGCCACCGAGACCGCAAAGAAGATACCGATGGCGGTATCGTCGCCCAGATTGCTGCGTTCGCGCACCCAGGTGATGGCCAGCGAGACCCCCACCGCGAAGGGAATGGCCACCCAGAGCGGCTCTTCGTGCAGAAGCAGCCCCAGGGCTACGCCCGCAAAGGCCGCATGGGCCAGCCCGTCGCCCAGGAACGAGAGGCGGCGCTGTACCACCATCACGCCCAGATAGCTGGCCAACCCCCCCACCAGCAGGCCCGCCAGCAGGGCCCGTTGCAAAAACGGAAGCTGCAGTGCCTCCATCATGCGCGGCCCCCCAGCACCAGCTTGTGTCCGTGGCCCACGTGCCCAAAGGCCTGGCTCAGACACTCGTGGCAGAGCACCTGCTCGGGCGGGCCATAGCCCACCACCCGCCGGTTCAACACCAGCACCGCCGAGGCATGGTGCTGAGCGGCTTCCCAGTCGTGGGTAATCATGAGTACGGTGGCCCCACGCTCGGCCTGGTAGGCCTCGAGGTGCCGGTACAGGTCGGCCTCTCCCACCACGTCCACGCCTGTAGCGGGCTCGTCCAGCAAGAGCAGCCGCGGCTCACGGATGAGGCTCCGGGCCAGATAGACCCGCTGAAGCTCCCCACCCGAGAGGCGGCCCAGCCGACGGTTGGCCAGGGCCAGCGCCCCCACCTTATCCAGCATGGCCTCGGCTTTTTTGCGTTCCTGGGAGGTAATGATAAAGGGCCAGCGGCGCCGCAAACCCGACACCACCACTTCCAGGGCCAGCGCAGGAAAACTACGGTCAAAGCCCTTGACCTGCGGCACATACCCCACCCAGCCCGGGGGCACCTGCCGAGGCGGTAGACCCATCACCCGCACCGTACCCGAAACCTGGGTCGGACCCTCGCGCAACAAACCCCGCTCCAGGCCCAGTAAAGCTTTTAGCAGGGTACTCTTGCCCGCCCCATTGGGTCCTACTATGGCGACGAAAGCCCCCTGGGGCACACTCAGGTTTACTTCTTGCAGCGCCTGGAACTCCCCAAAGCGCACCGAATACGCATGCATTTCCACCGCAGGTGCGGTCATAATTTCTGATAATACGCTATCAATAGTTGGTTGAACAGAGGAGAAGAAGCTTGACAGGAAAATTCAGCGGCGGTGTCACAGGTCGGGTGTCATACCGAATACACATGAACCCCTTGCGTTCTCTGGGCGGGAGGTGTCGACACGCTGACCGCTATATTTACCAGTGATGGGAACGCGCCTGTCTACACCTGGGGTGTCGCCGAATGAGGGGGCCTGGGAACGACTCTAAAGATACCTAATGGTAAAGCTGGTATCCGTGAGCTTTCGGCTTTTAGCTTTGGGCGCCAGGCATTGAGCCACCCAATTTCTAGCTCGAGTCCCCAGGCACGGGCTCGGGGCTACTCGAGCGGCACCTCAATCAGGTTGCCGAGGCTCGAGAGCGGCTTGTCGAACTGCCGCCGGTCGCCGACCACCACGATCACAAACTGCTCCGGCCGCACGTACTGCTGCATGACCCGCTGCAAATCGGCGGGGGTAGCGGCCTGAATCTGGCGCACGTATTGCTCGTAGTAGTCGGCGGACAGACCCAGCATCTGGGTGCGGGCGATGCGCTCGGCCACGGCCTGACGGGAGGTAAAGCGGAAGACCTCGGCGTTCAGGATGTTGTTGCGGAAGAGCTCGAGCTCCTCCTGCGAAACCGGTCGCTCACGCAGATCGCGGAACTGGGCCAGCATCAGCTCTATCACCTCGGCGGTTTTCTCGACCCTCGAGATAGAAGCCCCGTAGAAGAAGCCCGGCCAGCCGAAGCCCTGCGTCTGGGCCCCGCCGGTGGCATAGGCCAGGCCCCGCTTGGTACGCACCTCGGTAAACAGGCGGCTGTTGAAGCCATCCCCCAGCACCCGGCTGACCAGGTCGAGCTCGCTGTAGCCCGGTGCATAGGCGGTCACGGTAGGGTTGCCCATGTAGATGACGCTCTGGTTGGTCTCCTTTTGCACAAAGTAAATGCTGGGCTTGGGGCTCGGCGGAGGGAAGCTGGGCAGGGTGACTTCCCCACGCTGCCAACCTTGCAGAACGCGCTCGAGCCTGGCTACCATCTCCTGGGTGTTGAAGTCGCCGGTAACGGCCAGCACGGCTACGTTGGGCTTGAAGAAGCGCTGATGAAAGGCCACCAGGTCGTCCCGGGTGATGGACTGAACAGAGGCCACACTGCTAATACGCCCCGCCGGATGGCCCTCGTTGATACGCCGCACAAACTCCCGCACCGCAATCTGGGTGGGCTGGTCGTTGCGCCGACGGATGGCCTCCAGCGCCCGGCCTTTCTCCAGATCTAGACGCTCTTGGGAAAAACGCGGGCGCACCAGGATGTCGGCCCAGATTTGCAGCACCGGGTCAAGGTTCTCGGTCAGGGTACTAAACGCCACCGAGGTAAACAGGTTGTCGGTGCTCACGCTGACAGAAGCGGCCAGGGTTTCCAGGGTTTCGTCAATCTGGTCGGGGGTGCGCTCCCCGGCCCCGCCCGTGCGCATCACGCTGGAGAAGATGCCGCTCAGGCCCACCTTATCTTCCGGCTCGAAGATGGCCCCGGCCCGCAGATAGATCCGCCCGTTTACAAAAGGCAGCGTGCGGTCTTCTATCAGCAGGACGGTCAGGCCATTGGAAAGCTGCACCCGGGTGGGCTGGATAGCGCTGGGCTGGATCCGCTGAAACTGCATCTTGAAAGGGTCGGGCCAGTCGGCCGGCACGCCTTGGGCCAGGCTCAGGGTCAAAAGGCCAATCAGTAAACTCCACAGTGCTTTCATCGGCTACCTCCCCGGGTAACGAGGGTGGCCACCGTGCGGTTTTGCGGGGTGAAGTACCTGCGGGCAGCCTGCTGAATTTCCTCCGCGGTAATGGTGTTATAGATGGCTTCTTCCTCAAAGATGCGCTGATAGCCGCCAAAAAACAGTTCGTAGAAGGCCAGGGTCTGGGCCAGGCCCGGCCCACCCTGCAGAACCCGCAGATAGGCTGCGCGGGTCTGGTTGCGCACCTTCTGAAGCTCCTGCGAACCGACCGGCTCGTTCTTGAGGCGCTCCAACTCCTCGTAAATGAAGCGCTCGAGATCCGCCGTGGTGCGTGGGGCGCGGGGCTGGGCTGAGATGGTAAACATATTGGGATAGCGGAAGCCCGGCGAGGCCGAACTCGAGCTTACATTGAGCGCAGCCTGTTCCTGGATTACCAGGCGACGGAACAGGCGGCTGGTGCGCCCCTCGGTCAGGATGGAGTCAATCATGTCCATCACGTAGGCGTCACGGTTCGGGTAAGTCGGCTTGTGGAAGCCGATCAGCAGGCTGGGCTGGGCGTTGTACTCGAGCGTTGCCCGCCGCTCGGCGGCCTGGGGCGGCTCAGCGGGAATGTTCAGGTTGGGCCGTGCGGGGCCCCGGGGAATCGCCCCCATGTAGCGGCGCACCAGCTGGATGTCCCGCTCCGGCTCCACATCGCCCACAAGCACCAGCACCGCCCGGTTGGGGTGGTAGTGGGTCTTCCAGAACGCCATGGCTCTATCTACCCGGTAGCCCTGAATCTCCTCGCGGCTGCCAATCAGGGGCCGCCCATAGGGGTGCACCTGGAAGGCCGTGCGCAAAAAAACCTCGCTCAAAGCCCCGTTGGGGTCGTTCTCGCTGCGCTGGCGGCGCTCCTCGAGCACCACATCGGCCTCTTCGTAGAAGCTGCGGAAAACCGCGTTCAGCATCACATCGGCGTAGACCCGCAGGTAGAGCTCGAGGCGATTCGAGGGCAGCGAAACCCGGTAGTCGGTGCGGTCGTAGCCGGTGGAGGCATTCAGACCCTGCTCGCCGTTGTTGGTAAAAAGCTGGTCTATGGCGTTGGGCAGGGCCAGTTTCTTGGCCTCTTCGCGGGCCTGGTTGTAGGCAGCGGTCAGTCGCTGGATCTCCTCCTGCGCAGCCCGGCTGGCGATGGCCCGGTCGAGGTCGGCCCGGGCTTTGTCAACTGCCTCCAAAGCGGCTTTCTCTTTGGTCCAGTCCAGGCTGCCGATGGTGGGGGTGCCCTTGAAGGCCATGTGCTCTACCATGTGGGCAATGCCCCCCAGACCCGGCGCTTCGTCCACGCCCCCCACATCAAACATCAGGTTAAAGTGGATGACCGGGGCGGTCTTGTCGGGCACCATCAACACCCGCAAACCATTGTCCAGGGTGTATTTGCGTATTTGCTCGCGGAGCTGCTGGGCCAGCGCCCCAGGTAGCAGCAACACCAGCAAGATCAACCAAACCATCCGTTTCACCGTGTCCTCCCTCCGGGTTGTTGCAACATAGCTTTATTACGCCGCAAAATCCAGGCCCAGACTGAAGGAAGGTCTACAGTTTGCAGGGGTTCCAAGCAAAATGCTAACGAACCGACCAAATCTGGCATTAATCTGTGCTTCACACTGAACGGGGGCAGATCAGGAACAAATAGCCGAGACCAGGTGTGGCCATTTACGGGGCTGATAAAATTCTGCCCCTCCCAGCCACAATCCTGGACTATAGGGGCTGGGGAAAGCAGCCTATCGAGGCAACACCTGGATAATGCTGTTCATGATGAAGGCTGGCACCTTTTTGCCGGGCATGGGCCTGCCGAGCAACACTAGAAAGTAAGGGCCCGGTTTGGGAAACTTGACCACCCCTTCCACTCGCCCGGTGCGGGGGTTGAACTGCATACGTACCTGGGCATCGGGCTGGGCCGTAGCGCTTACCTTGCCCTGGTAAAACAGCAGCGTGCAAAAACAGTCCTGGGGGTTGATGGGCAGGCTACCTACCCGGATGAATTCGATCCAGGCCACCGTGGCTCGGCCCGCAACGGGTACAGCATCGTTGGGCTCAAAGTCTACCTGGCCCTGTACGAAGCCTCCGCTGCCCTCGAAGGGGTGGGCCAGGGCAAGGCTGGTCAAGGCCAGCACCAGGAGCCATCCGGGTATCCATCTCATGGCAAATACGCTCCTAAGGCGGCAAAAAGGCCGGGTTGGTGCCAAAACTCTCATCGGTCAGCGACCTCAAAAAAGCCACCAAATCGTCCACCTCGGCCTCGGTCAGGCCCAAAGGTCTGATGAGGGCATCGGCGTTGAGGTTGGGCTGGCCGCCCTGATTATAGTGCTGCACCGCCTCGCGCAGGGTTTGGATGGAGCCGTCGTGCATGTAGGGGGCAGTGAGGGCCACATTGCGCAGGGTGGGGGTTTTGAACTTGCCCACGTCTTCGTCCCTGCCGGTTGCACGGGCCAGCCCGATGTCCTTGTACACGGTGTAGAGTGCCGTATTGCGCGGTTCGTCGTCGGTGAATTCGGGGCCCACATGGCAATGAAAGCAGTCGCCCTTCTCGCTAAAAAAAATTTCCATTCCGCGTAAAGCCGCCTCGCTCATGGCTTTGTCGTCGCCGGCCTGGTAGCGGTCGAAGGGGCTGTTGTAGGAAAGCAGGGTACGTTCGAAGGCCGCTATGGCATAGGCGGTGGTCTTGAGGGTGGGGGGCTCACCAAAGACCTCCTGGAAGGCTTTGGCGTACTCGGGGATGGCCCCTAGCCTTTGCGCAAGTTCCTCGGGCTCCATGCCCATCTCGTCGTGGGCGGTGAGGGGGCCTACCGCCTGGAGCTCGAGCCGGGGCGAGCGCCCTTCCCAGAACAGGTGTCTGCGAAACGCCACATTGGTGAGGGAGGGCGCATTGCGGCTGCCCTGGCGGCCAAAAATACCGGTGCTCACTGGCTTACCCCCATCGCTAAAAGCAAACTCGGGCTTGTGACAGCTTGCGCAGGCCACCTTGCCGTCTTTGGAAAGCCGGGGATCGTAGAAGAGCCGCTGCCCCAGTTCCACCTTGGCAGGGGTCTGGGGGTTGTCGTCGGGTACCGGTACTGTTCGCTCGGCAAAAAGAATGCGGGGACTGGTCGGATGGGCGGCGGGTGCGGGCTCGGCCTGGGCCGCTGCTGGCTTTGGACGGGGCCAGAAATAAAAGGCCAGCAGTCCGGCCCCCAAGAGGAGCAGCCCCAACCATCCCACACGCCAGCCTTGCATACGCCACCCAGAGCATTAGTTTGCCAGCGAAAAAGCCGTCTGCATGTTGAAATACACCACCGACATCAGGAGGCTGGTCTCGGGGCTCAGGCCGTGCAACTGGCGCAAGGACTGCTTGCGCCAATCCACAAAGGCCCCGCCCGGTCCCGGTTGAAAGGCTCTGGCCACATCGAGGTTTAGGGTGATGGAACCCCCAGCGGGTGGAATGTTGATCTGCACCCGCCGGGTCTGGAGGTCTTGCAGGCGCACCGGAATGCGAAAGGCATCGGTGCCCATATGAATGATCCACTTCTGCTTGCCTTCCGGCAGCAAGGCCACCCCCTCGAGCCGGTAAAAAATATAGCCGGGGTTCCAGGCCCAGTACATGCCGGAGTTTACCCCCAAAGGCATCTGCTGGGTGCCGGCGTCGAGGTGGTTGAGCTCACGCGGCACCCCCACGTTGAAGCGAATACCGCGGTACTGCCCTGCCGGCACGTCCATTTTTATCACGCTGACCCCCTGCGTGGGGGCCTCACGCTTGAACTCGGCCAGCACCAGCCCGTCGGCCCGCACCTCGCGGCCATCGGGCCGCACCAGGGCCACCTCGGAAATGTAAAACCTGAGCAGCTCAATCTGGTAGCGCTGGCCCTGAGGGGTCTGGTAGGTTTGGCCAAACTGCAAGGGCTGGTCGCCTACCCGCAGGTTGATTTTGAGCTCCACCGGCGCAGCCAAAGCGCCTGCGAGGCCGAGTGTTAAGAGGAATAACCATGCTTTCATTAGCACTGCTCCTTACCTATAAGGTTATCAAAACAACTGGCAGAATCGTGTGAAACAGCCCTCAACGCTGTACTTCCAGGGTGAACTCGAGGGTCTTCTCCGGTAGCTCCAGCTCCACCCGCCACTCGCCGGCTTGCCTGGCCAGCAAAGCGCTGTGGTACTGCGACTTATAGAAGGGCACCGGGATATCCTCTAAAAGCTCGCTCCCGCGCTCTGCCCGTACCCGTAGGGCAGGCCCGCCCTCCAGCAGATTCCCCTCGGCATCGCGTAAATCGAGGTACAGGTGAATCAGGCCGGCCTGGCTGAACAACTGCCCCACATAGCGCCGGTTCCCAAAAGTTTCCGAAATATTGACGATGCGGGGAGCCGCCTGACCGGGCGGTGGGGGGGGTTCGGTGGTGGCAAGCAGGCCACTGGCCAGCAACACGCCCACAATCAGGGCGGCCTCGAGGCTCACGGTTTGCAGCCCCCTGACTTGCTTGGCCCGCAACCGCGGCAAGAGCCAGAGCCGGTTCGCCGCCGCCACCCCCACCACCAGGGCCACCAACCCCAGCTTAAGCAGCAAGCGCTGGCCGTAGGCGGTGCTCCAAAGGTTGGAAAACTCGCCTAACCGCGCCCAGGAAAGGTATAGCCCCAACAGGGTTAGCCCTGCCACCGAAGCCAGGCCCAGGGCCGAAAGACCGCGGATGGCCTGGAGCACGGCCTCGTAGCGTGTGCCTGGCCAGACCACCGCCAGGGCCAGCACCCCCCCTGCCCAGACCACCCCTGCGCCCAGGTGCAACAGGTCGGCCAGGAGTTCTAGCCCTCCGGCAGCCCCGGCATGGGCGGTGAGGCTCAGGGTTAGGAGCAGACCCAGCGCCAAAGGGGGGTATACCCAGCGGTCGAGGCGAAACCAGCCCATGGATAGACCCAGAAGGCCAACCAGCAATAAAAGCCGAGCCAGCAGGAGGTTGCCCTGATGGGTCTCGAGCAGGTAGCGACCCACCAGTGCGGTATCGCCCAACATCCAGACTACGTGGTAGACACCATAAACCGTTGCCCCCAAAGCCAGCAAAAAGCCCCCCGAAAGCAGGTACCACACCCGCCAGCGCTGGGCCCTGGCGGCCTGGGGCCCCACATAGCGGGCGAATACCCCGGCCCCCACAAGCAAGAAAACCCCGATGTACAGCGCAGCCCTCAGAGCAGACTGGGTATTGTCATGTTCGTGTGGCATGGCAGTGCTCGGGTCAAGTAAGGCCAGGTCAAAAGGCACAGACTCTTTGCAGATCAGCATAATCCCCCAGCATGGGGCAGGACTCAGAACACCGGCTTCGGCCTAGCGGCCGCTCAGGGCTTGTAAATGAATACGAAGAAATCGGTCTCGGGGTGGCCATCGACACCCAGGTTCTTCCACATCACCACATAGGCCCCGGGCTGAAGCCCCGGTTTTAGCGCAAGGGTCACGCTTTTGCTTGTGCGGGCCGAGGTAGTTACGCCCGCATCTACCCGCCGGGCCGCATCACCCCGCAGGGGAAGCACCTCGCGCACCAGGGGCTGCGCCAGCCGGCGCAGCCGGGTAGGGCTACCCCAGGCCTCCTCGGGCGCATTGAGGGGGTAGACCTTGAAGGTCGAGAGGCGTACTTCTACGGCCGCGGTAAAGTTTATAACCACCGATCTGGGGGCCGTGCGGACGGTTGCATTGGCCGAGGGGGTGGAGCTTTTGTACTCGGCATGCGCTAAGGCCAGGCCAAGCAGTACCCCAAAGGCAAAAAGGGCTTTTTTCATCGTATCTTCCTCAGGAGAAGCCATAAAGTGCTGAGCCAGAGCCAGCGCTCCAATGGCAACAATCGAATTGCTCAGGTATATCCCGACTACCTCAACCAAGCAGCAGGTCAGATCGGCGGCCCTCGAGCCGCAATCACCTCGAGGAACTCCTCTCGGGCGCAGCACTCCCCTGTCCCTATCCGAAGCTTTAGGAAAAATAGATACACCGCCACCAGCGCAGGCGCCAACCAGGGCAACAGCATCTGCAAGAAGCACAATGGGCAGTGCCCCTGGTGGTCGGGGTTTTGGTCGGTATCGCTGTGGGCTGGTAGGTGATGGTCTATTTGGACAGGCTCTGCGGGAAACATCACCATTCCACGCAGGCCAAACATCAGCGAGACGCACAAAACCAAAGTCGCCCACCCCATCACCGCAAAGGGTTGGGGGGTTTTTGGTTTCACAACCCAGGCCGCCACCTCCAGATCACCCTACACGAAATTGTTGGCTTAGCCTGTGGCATCCAAACACGGCCTCAAATGGGCCGAATCAGACCTTCGCGCACCAGTTCGTGCAGCACCTCGGCCTTGGCATCGCTTGTGCGCCCTTCCACAATGGCCTTGAGGGCCAGGAGCGCCTCCGGCTCGCCCCGTTTGAGTTGCAAATGCAGGTCGCTGAAGGGGTTAAGTGCGTCCTGTCCGCGCAGGGTCACCTGATAGCGTCCAATCGGCGCAATGGGGGCCAGGTGGGCCAGATAGTGGCGTGAGAGTTCTACGTACCGCTCGGCGTTCTGGGTGGGTTCTACCGGCCCTCGCACCTTGGCCGGGATGCCGATGGCCAGCATACCCGCAGGAATTTCCATTCCCGGCGGCACCACCGCACCGGCCCCCACCATGGCCCCCTTGCCCACCCGGGCCTGGTTTAGAACCACCGCACCAATCCCAATAAGGGCGCCGTCTTCCACCAGCGCCCCGTGCACCACAGCCCGGTGCCCCACAGTTACATTTTTCCCTAGAATGCAGGGGTCGCCGGGGTCGGCATGCAGAATCGCACCATCCTGTACGTTGCTGCCCGCACCGATTACCACCTTCTCGGTGTCCGAGCGCACCACCGCCCCAAACCAGACCGAGGCATTCTCGCCGATTTCAGCCTGACCAACAACCAGGGCAGTGGGTGCAATAAAGGCGCTGGGGTGAATCTGAGGTACGTGTTCGTCCAGCCGATAAACAGCCATATGCGCTCCTTCGCTGCTGCTTAGTTTATGCCGGAACTCTGGCCGTGAACATGGCTTATGGCTTCATCCAGGAGCCGCACATCCTCGGGAAAAGCTAGCAGCCGGCGGGCCTCTTCCGGGTCAAAAAACCCGGCCCCACCAAGCCCCTTCTCCAGGCGTATCTGGCCCTGCCCCTCCATCAAGAACCAGTGAATTTCTCGAGCAATGCCTTTGTTGTTTTGGTACCGGGTCGTCGAGAGCGCCTGTATGACCTTGCCTTTGATGCCGGTTTCTTCTTCTACCTCGCGCAAAGCAGCTCGCTCGAGGCTCTCCCCCGCGTCCAGATGCCCTTTGGGAAAACACCAGTAGCCCAGCCGATCCCGGATCAGCAAAACCTTTCCATCGGGGCTAAAAAGCACCCCACCCGCCCCTTGCACCGGCGTCTTCACGCGAATTTCTCCTTCAAGTAGGCCAGCGCCACCTCATCCAGGGCCGCCCCACCCGAATACCGCTCTTCCAGGTTCTCCATGCCAATGAGTGTGGCAAAGGCCCGCTCGGTCGCCTCGTCCCACACCCCGCTGATGGGGCCGGTGTAATGTCCTTGGCGATTTAAGAGTGTCTGAATCCAGCTGATTTCTTCAGGGTTCAGGGGGCGGGCAGGCTCACCCGCGCCAAATAGCAGCCGGTGAATCCTCAAGAGCCGCTGCAACTCCAGCACCGGGTCGGGGTGGTCGTCGGCCCGCAGGTCGATCCAGCGCTCCATACCGCCATAGCCCTTGCCTTCACCCACCACCAGCAAGGCCGCCGACTGGCGCCCGCGTTTATCGCCCCCAGCCCGGTCGGCCTGCAACAGCGACTCCAGGAGGCGTTCGGGGAAGGGCAGGTCGGTTCGGTTCAGAAAGGTGCGCTCGAGGGCCTCCACCACCTCGGGGCCGGTCAGCAGGTTGCCCTGGGCGGCATAGCCCGGCCCCCACCGCCCCCCAGCCCAGCCGTGGCATTCCTGCCCGGTGTAAGAGAGGCTCTCGCCGCTGGCCAGCACATAGCCAAACTGCCGCCTGGCAAGGTCGGGGTCGTTGCGCGCGAATACCGCCAGGATGTCCTCCGGGCCCAGCCCCTGCTTCCATCAGGGCCAAACCGGTGGGGCCAAAACTGGGGTTGACGTAAGACTGTGTGGCCACCGCACCCACCCCGGCTTTGGCCCAGGGCACCACAAAGCCGACCGCTAAAAATTTGCTGGCCACCGCGATACCCAGGTCACCGGTGTGCTCGTCGCGGGCTACCAGCGAAAAGGTATGGACAGGCAAGGTCGCGTTCATGGGCCTTATCCTAACGCCCCACAGGGTGAAGCAGGGGGCTTCGGGATGACAGGCACGCCGTATCAGTCCACAAACAGCACAGGCTTCACAATGGCTTCCTGGAGCCTTTGCCGGAACTCGAGCGGATCCATCTCCACAGCCCCAAAGCGGGCCAGGTGGGGGTTTTGTACCTGCACATCGAATAGTTCAAAGCCCCGGGCCCGCAGGTGCTCCACCAGCCGTACCAGCGCCACCTTGGAGGCATCGGGTACGCGGTAAAACATGCTGTCACCGATAAAAGCCGCCCCAAGCACCACGCCCAGGATGCCTCCGGCCAGCACGCCCCCCTGCCAGGTTTCAAAGCTGTGGGCAAAGCCGTAGCGGTGCAGTCCCAGGTAGAGCCGGGCTACCTCAGGCGTAAGCCAGGTCTCGCTCGAGAAAGAACCGCCGCGGGTGGCGCAACCCTCGAGTACGCCTGCAAAATCGGCGTTGATGCGAACCTCAAAGCGCCTGGCGTTGAGCACCCGCCGCAAGCTGCGCGGCACATGAAAACGCTCGTCCAGGGGCATCACGGCCCGGTAGGGGGTTCCGTAGGCCCGCTGGTCAAACCAGCCAATCCCCTGCTCCATACCGAGGGGGAAATACCCCTGGGCATACATTCGAAGCACCGCCTGTAAATTCTTCCTATCCACATCCAAAACAAAGGTCGGGGTCAAGGGTTGAGGGCTATATGGCCAGGATCCATAAGCTAGTTGGCTATAGACTTTTTCACCGTTTCCAGCAGTCTAGTGCACGGCTAACTTGTTTTGCGGCATATTTTGGAGCACGTTGATTGCTCATATTTGCGATGTGCGGCTCATTTAAGGGGATCGTCGTGCATACCGATTTCCTGGTTACCTGACCACTCGGGGCGGTTTGCGCTTTGATCCGAGGGATATGAGGGATATGGGGTTAGAAAACCCAGCCCAGCCACATAGCGGCTATGGCCTAACGGCCACCCCCTCGCCTCCCAGATGATGTTCATACTCGCCTCACCCCAGGGTTATTTCCTGAAACACCCAGGGCTACCGACACCCTAATCAATCAGCTTGGATATGGTCACTGCCGAGACATCTTCTCTAACCTCGTCTTTTTTCATGGCCCAGGCCGGCAGCGGGAAGGTAAGGGCCAGTGGAACCGGCACCTCGGGCTGGTGGAGAATCATGGTTCCCTGCGGCAAGATGACGGCCCGCTGGCGGAAGGAAGCGGGCAGGTAGCGGTACTCGGGGCGCTCGGCCTCGGCCGCATCCAGGCGGCCCACCACCCGGATGGCCGCGTTGCCCACTACCCGGCTTTCCACCTCCGAGGCGGTCTGCTGGGCCCCAATCAGGATGACCCCCAGGCTGCGCCCGCGCTCGGCGATGTCGAGCAGGATGTCCTTGATGGGGCTTTCGCCATCGCGCGGGGCGTATTTGTTTAGCTCGTCCAGCACCACAAACACCCGCCCCGCGTAATCGCCCCGCTCCTTACGGCCAAACACCTCGCGCAGAATGGAGCCCACCACAAACATCTGCCCCTGGGCCGACAACTGGTGTATATCCACCACGCTGACCTGGGCCTGGCTGCCCAGCGGGTTGGGGGGATAGCCGGGCTTGTCCCCCCGAATCAGGTGCTCCACATTCCCGATAGAAGCCCGCAGCCGGCGCACAAAGGCCTCGAGGGTGCCCCTGGCCTGCCGGGCTGTCCAGCGAGGGTCACCTTTCGGTTTCTCGTCCTCCTCGGCAGATTCGGGACCCAGGAGCTTGAACTCGATGTAGCGCACCAGCTGGGCAAAGGTGGTCAATCTGATTTTGCCCAGCTCACCAAACTTCACATTGGCCTCCATGGCCGATAGCTCATCGGCCCAGTCATCTACCACCACGTGGGGGCCTTTCTGGCTATCCCTGTCCCGCTCATCCCCCACCAGACGGCGCAGGCGCTCACTCACCTGGTCAATCAGGAAGCCCAAGTTGCTCATGGCCCCCCGGTCGGTGAACAAAAAAGGCAGCAGCCCCTCCCGGCAGAACTGCACCAGATCCCAGTAGTAGGCGCTGGCGTCGGGGCGGCTCACATCGGCCAGGATGTCGCCCGGCGTTTTGCGGGGTGGGGCCAGGAAAGCCACGCTCTGGAAGGCGCTGGCCGGCAGCCCCAGCTTGCGATAGGCTTCCCGCGCCTCATCGTTCAGGCCGTTGTTGTCTTTGTCCAGGTAGAAGAGGTCTTCGCCTTTTACGTTGAAAATAAGGGCCTTGGTGTTGGCCTTCTGGCGGTTGGCGGGCGACTGAAACAGGCTGTGCAGCAAAAAAGTGGCGTAGCTGGTCTTGGCCGCCACACCGGAGACCCCCGAGATGTTGACGTGTCCGCCTTTGAAGCCGTTGAGAAACTCGAAGTTGATGTAGGCCACCTCGCCGTTCTTGAGGATGCCCACAGGCAGCCGCTGGTCTTGCATACGGTCGTAGTAGAGCGCCATCCCCAGGGCCTCCTCCTGGGCCAAATAGACCCGCGAACCGGGGTCGGGGGGCAGGTATTCTTCCGGCATGAGCCGGGTCACCTGAACGTGCGCAGCGTAGGAGAGGCTCACCGGCAGCAGGTCGCGCCGGGCCAGAAACACATCTGTATCGAACTGTGCCCCCTCGTAGAGCTTGATGACCTGATCCACCATGCCGTAGTAGCGCACGTTGCCGTTGGGGTCACCTTTTTGTGGATCGGGGTGGCGAAACTCCACATACACCAGGTCGTCGAGGCGCAAATACTGCCCTTCCTCGACCGCTACCCAGAAATCCAGCGCAGCGGCTTCGCGGCTGCCCAGTACCATTCCCACCTGTCTCACACCTGCCTCCTGCCTAAGCAAATAGCGCCTGCACGATTCTACGTCGGATTACCTCACCATGGCCCAGATGCCGGCCCAGCCACTGCTCGAGGCCCCCAATGGGAATCAGGTTCTGCGGCGCGCGGGGGTCGCGGGCGGGCGAGGAAGCCAGCGTACAAAAGAGGTTCACCGATAAGTCGGCCAGCTTGCTGGCCTCGGCGGGCTCCGACGTGGGGGTTTCCACCCGCAGCAGGGCAGCTCCGCTATAGAAGGGGGCGCTGGGCTCCAGGGGCAGGCGCACGTACCAGGAAAAAACATCCAGCGGGCGGCGCAGGGCATAGCCTGGAATCGAAAAAATCGGGGTACGCTGGTGGGGTTCCAGGTTGTGCAGCAAGGCCTGTTCCTCGAGCCCCAGGTAGGTCGCGGCCTGGGTCTTGGTATAGCCCAGGATCCGCTCGGGTGCTTTGTAGGCTGGCGCTCTCCAGGGAATATCTGCCCGTCCACAATCACCAGGCCCCCCTCGAGCTCGTTCACCAGGCTGGCTTCCAGGCGCCGCATCTGCTCGGTCACCCTGGCCCGCAGGCTGGCGGGGTCAGACCTGGAGGTCTGGATGGGGCGGTAGTGGCCGAGGCCAGGAGGCAGGGGTTCCTCGAGGTCGGCGCTGTGCAGCAGGATGTGTTCCTTCCGGGGTTCCCCTACCGGGCGAATCCCGGCCCCGTCGCGCAGCACCGCCCCAGCAATCACGGTCGCCAGCAGCGCACGGCGTCCCCTAGAATCGGCAATCTGGGCATCTATCCGTTGGCGGCCATCTACCAGATACACAATAGGCCAGCTATGGAGCTCCACCTTTGCAGGGGTACGGGCTATCCAATGGCCTTCATAGTGGGTTTTGACTTCCTCGAGGCCACGCCCCTCATCTTCTCCCCCCACTCGTTCGGGCAGGGCATACTCGGGGTTCCAGGCTTCTAGTTTCCATGGCATGGGGTGATTATAGAAAAAATTATGTTTTTAGGCAATACAAGATTCAATTTCTGTTTATAACAGGCTTACTTGAGGCGATTCAAAACCTCCTGGGCCTCCTTGAAATCGGGCCTTAGTTTGAGGGCCTGCTCACACTGGGCTTTGGCTCCGGTTTTGTCGCCCAAAAGTTCGTTAGCCCGACATAGCCAGAAACGGTAAACCGGGTTATCGCTTTCCAGGGCCACCGCCTTGGTGAAGTTAAAGCGCGCTTTCTGGAAATCTTTGAGCTCTATAAGCACCTGGCCCAGGCCAATGTAGGCATCGGGGAAGCGCACCGGCGAGAGGGCTACGGTTTGTTGATAGGAAACACCCGCCTGCTGCCAGTCCTTTTTCTCGTAGTAGGCATCGCCCCGACGCAACCAGGCCTCCGCATTGCCGGGGGCCAGAACCACCGCCTGATCCAGATGCTCGATAGCCAGGTCTACATTCCCGCGAAGCAACAGCAAGCTCCCGTACTTGACCCGCAAACTTGAATTCTTAGGCGCCGCCTTAACCGCATCATCGTAGTTCTTGAGGGCCTCATCCCACTTACCCTGGCGAATGTAGATATCGGCCAGCAAGGCCCGCACCACCGGCTCGTCTTTGATGGTCAGCGAACGGTTGATGGACTCAACCGCCTGGTCGAGCCGGTTCTGGTAGGCCAGAATGGTTCCGCGGGTCGCATATATGGGGGCATATTTGGCATTGACCCGCTCGGCCTCGCGCAGTACGTTCAAAGCTTGATCCAGTAGGTTTTTGGCAGCGTCTCGATTCTCCGAGAGCAGATACTGCCGCAAATACACCTGGGCCAGCGCCACGTAGGACTGAATGAAGCTGCTGTTCAGGGTAATCGAGCGGCGCAGGTTTTCTATGGCCGCCGTGAAGCGATTGAGTTCCGACTGCACACGCGCTAGCAGGTACAGGTTTTCGGCACTGGGGGCATCTTTGACCGCCCGCTCACAGGCCGTCAGCGCTGCTTCGGGACGTCCGGCATCGTACAGCAGGGCGCACAAGCTGGCCTGGGTTTGGGGTCGTGAGGGCTGGGCCGGCTGGGCGGGGTTTTGTTGCCCCAACACACTTCCCATTACCAGCACCATCACAAAGAACCAGAAACGCATCATCTTCCTCCAAAAAACCCCAACCTGTTTAGTCGAAAATCATAAATCTGCACCCGCAAGGTTGCACAGGTGGGGGGTTCGGCGCGATTTGTTGTCTTCAAGCTCATAACACCTTCCGGAATCAAAGAATATAGCGGGATAGGTCGCGCGAAGCCAGCACATTCTCGAGCCTTGCTTCCACATATTCTTTGGTCACTTCAACCCGTCCCAGGTTGGTCTGGAACGAGACTTCTTCGAGCAGGCGCTCCAAAACCGTGGAAAGCCGCCTGGCGCCAATATCCTCCAACTCTTGGTTAGCTTGGTGAGCGTACCGCGCCACCGCCTGAATGGCCTCGGGGGTGAAGTGCAGCTCGGTGTCGTCGGCTGCGAGCAAAGCTTTGTATTGTTTGATTAGCGAGTTCTCTGGTTCTCGCAGGATTCGCTCAAACTCTTGCGGCCCCAGGGGCTCGAGTTCTACCCGGATGGGGAACCGGCCCTGCAATTCGGGGATCAGGTCGGAAGGCTTGGAAACGTGAAAAGCCCCGGCGGCAATGAAAAGCACATGGTCGGTCGAGACCGGCCCCAGGCGGGTCGAGACCACCGTACCCTCCACGATGGGGAGCAAATCCCGTTGCACGCCCTCTCCAGAAACGTCCGGGCCGCTCATGGCCCCTTTACTCCTGGCGATTTTGTCCATCTCGTCAATGAACACAATGCCCTCTTCTTGGGCGCGGCGAAGGGCCTCCTGGTTGGCTTCTTCTTTGTCCACCAGGCGCTCAGCCTCTTGATTCTTAAGGATTTCCAGGGCCTCCTTGACCCGCACCTTGCGCCGCACCTTGCGCTGGGGCATCAAGCCTTTGAGCATGTCTTGCAGGCCCTGCATCTGCTCACCGCCAAACATGCCGACCATCGGGAGCCTGGCTTCCTCGGCCACCTCGATCTCCACCAGTTGGTCGTTGTAGCGGCCTGACCGCAACTCAAAGGGCTGCACCCGTAGCAGCGAAGCCACCTCCTCTTCGGCCATGCTCTGGGCCCGCCCCTCGACCTTGGCCTTCATCTCTTGCATGACCAGTTGGTACGAAGCCTCGGCCAGATCGCGCACAATGGAATCTACATCGCGCCCCACATAACCTACCTCGGTGAATTTGGTGGCCTCGACTTTGAGGAATGGGGCCCCTGCCAGCCGGGCCAGCCGCCGGGCAATCTCGGTCTTGCCCACCCCGGTGGGGCCAATCATCAGAATGTTCTTGGGCATGACCTCACGGGCCAGTTCGGGCGGGAGCTTCTTTCGTCGCACCCGGTTGCGCAGGGCTACAGCCACAGCCCGCTTGGCCGCGGCCTGGCCCACGATATGTTTGTCCAGCTCACGGACAATCTCGGCTGGGGTCAGGTTCATGGAGCACCCCCTACACTCAAAACCTGGGTGGGCTGTCCACTGGTGTAAAGATCGATTTCTCCTGCTAATCGGATGGCCTGTTCGGCAATCTCGGGGGCCGGGAGGCTGGAGTGTCGCAGCAGCGCTTTAGCGGCTGCAAGGGCGTAGGGGCCTCCCGAGCCCACGGCAATGACAGGCTCATCCGGGCTCAGTACCTCGCCATTCCCGGAGAGCAAGAGCAGGGTGTCGCGGTCGGCCAGTACCAGCATGGCCTCGAGGTTCCTGAGTACGCGGTCGGTGCGCCACAGTTTGGCCGTCTCGATGGCCGCCCGTTGCAAGTTGCCCTTGGCCCCCGACAGCGCCCCTTCGAACTTCTCCAGAAGGGTCAGGGCGTCGGCCACCGCGCCCGCAAAGCCCACCAGGATGCCGCCTCCCTGTTCCAGACGGCGCACTTTGACGGCTCCGGTCTTCATAATGGTCTGTCCCAGGGTGACCTGCCCATCGCCCGCGATTGCCGTGACACCGTCTCGACGTACTGCCACGATGGTAGTGCCGTGCATTCCCATTCCATCGGAATCTAGCGCCGCACGGTGAATCTGGTATGAGAAGGGATGCCCGCTCTCCGGGGTGCGCAGCATCGCCTCTGCTGGGTTAAGCCCGTTTACTCCATCTGCCATCTCAGGATTGCTCACAGGTCGTGCGCGATGTTCTCAAAGGAAAGGTGCTCAATCCAGCATCGGGTCTATGCACAGATCACCCGCCAGGGAGGAAAGTCGTGGGGCAGGGCTTTCGGTAGGAGTTCATCGTATCCCTAGCATAAGATTCCCAACAGACTCCAAAGCCAAATCCTGCTCGCGGGCAGGCTTTTATCATATACAACCATTGAGCCAGCGAAACAGTAGCATGGGTTGGACGGAAAAGCTGCGAACGCTGCGAAGGACGGGTCTGCTGAGTTGGTGAAGGAAGCCCAGGAGGAGGTTGCGCAAAGCCGCCAGGGCTTGGGCAGCTTTGCGGGTGCGACAAGCATCTTCAGCAAGGACGGAGTCCCGTTTGTGGTGGAGCTTGTTCTCGATAGCCCAATGGTTACGGCTGATGAGGGCCAGGGTAGCGGCATCCGCTTGAGTAGGGCTTAGGTTGGTGACGGCAAGGTGAGTCTCTTCGGAGATGGCACCGGTGCGTTTGTGGGTCTTGTGGCGATAGATTTGAACGATTTGTTGTAGACCAGGAAAGGATAAATCTTTCTCGACCGGGATTTGAGCGGTGGAGCGGACCCGCCAAACCCACAGCGAGCCACTGCGTACCTGATGGTACGCGTGTTCATCGTCAACGGGGTATCGCATCAAAAGAGAGGCATTTGGATAAACCCAGGTTCTGTTTGAGCAGGCGATGCACCCGCTCCAGATCCCAACGAGCTTTCCAGGCGGCAAGGACTTCTTGAATGCCCGCATCCAGGGTGGAGAAGAGAGCCATCAGCTTGAAACCTGCTGGCTGGGGTAGCCAAATCAGCAGCATATCCAGTTGACCCACCTCGGCCAAGGTGATCTTGATGCGTTTGACATACCAGCCAAAACGCTTGTAATAGCGGGCTTTACCGGGTGGATAGTGCTCACCCAGTTCTCGGATAGATCGTTGGTTTCCTGCATGTTCGACCTTTTGATTCAGTCTGGCCCGAGCTACGAAAGGTATGTTGTGCTGGTAGAGCTTGGCGAGGTAAGCCTTACCCGCAAACTGGTTGTCGAACACCACGCCTGCGAGGCTATAACCATTGCCATTCTTGCGGATGGCCTCGACTACCTGCCACATCGCCTCACCAGGGGTTCGGTACGGGTATACCTCCGAACTCATGGTGTTCAGCCCAATCCTTCAACTCGGCCTGGTTATTCTTGAGCGCGAGGAAGTAGTGCCCCCCTTTTGCAAGATGGCTTTGGCGGTCTGGCTCTCCGTATGGGCGGCATCCCCCGTCAACACCCAAGGGATGCTGATCTCCGACAAGTCAGCCCCCAACTGCATCATCAACTGCTGTCCGGCTACCGCCTCATCTCCCACAGCTTTGCTTTGCAACAGGCTTAGACCCAACCGGCTCAGATAGGCTGAGACCAATACGATGGCCTTATCCCCCACCCCGCCCCTGGCACTGCCCTTGAGGTGTTTACCATCCAGGCTGATCTCCAACAAACCCAACTCTTTGAGCCCACCGCCTTGACCCAACACCTTCAACACATCCTTTACCCAGGCCTTCAAGGCCCTTTCCAAAGCCTCTGCTTCTTTCTCCAAGGCCCACAAGAACCGATAAAGAGTCGCCTGAGCGGGCAGTGCCCGGCCTGTTTTTCCTCGACCAAATCCCATCACCAGCAGCCAGTCCCGTTGATCTTCGATCCACTGGGCTATGGCCAGAATATTCGTTCGACCACTCCCCAAACCCATCAGCACCAGCATGAACAGCATTCGCCAGTCATACCTACGGTTATGTGCTCTCAAGTCGGGTACTTCCATCAAGTACGGTATTGGGCTGGGTATACCTTTCGCTTCTCTTGGCTCGTTCATACTGCATATGATAAAAGCCTAGCTCGCGGGTGCCAGGTACCAGCGTCTACGTTTTAGCTAGCGCCACAAATTAACATTTGATATGACATTGACAATTTTGATTGTAAAAGTTATCCTCCGGATATGGAAGACCTCGAGGTCTTGCTGCACCGTGGCGCAGAGTGGGACTTGGAGAGCTTGGTGCGCGAAGCCAACGCCCGCCTACCCCGTTATCTGCCCCAGGATCCCGGCAGCCTGCGGGTCCGCGAGGCCGTCACCGCACGTCTGGTGCGCCATTATACGGGGTTGGGCATGCTCGATGAGCCCTTGCGGGCCGGGCGGGAGGCCCGCTATTCGGCGCGGCACCTGCTGCAGCTTTTGCTGGTGCGGCGGCTGATGGCCGAAGGCCATGGGGCCAGCGCCCTCGGCGATTTGGCCCGCCGCAAGAGCGACGCGGAGCTTCTGGCGATGCTCGAAGGGGGGGTGGCCCTGACCGCTAATGCGCCATCCTCTGCCCTGAACTACCTATCCGCGCTGCGGGAGCAGTACCGGACGGCTTCCCCTACCCCCCTCTTCGAGGCGCTCACCCCAGACCCCATCCCCGAGCTGCGCTGGCACCGCCTGGAGGTGGCTCCTGGCCTGGAACTGCACGTGCGCGAAGACTTCCGCTTTCCCAAAACCCCCAGCGAGGACGATGCGCTCATGCAGCGCCTACGCCAACGGCTCGAGGCCCTCAAGCCGCGCCGCCGCTGAAGCCGCGCGGAACCCCCCAGGAGGTATATCATGCACAGCGAGTCCAAACCCAACCCTAAGAAGCCCTATCTCGAGCTCATCCCCCTCAAGCCAGGGGTGAGCGCAACCCGCCCCACCTACCTCGAGGTGCTGTTGCGCGTGCATGCCCCCGAGCTCGAGGCCCGGCCCCACCGCCCGCTCATGAACCTCGCGCTCGTCCTCGACCGCTCCGGCTCCATGAGCGGCCAGAAACTCGACTATGCCAAGGAGGCTGCTATCTACGCCGTACATAGCCTGCTGCCCGAGGATCGGGTAGCGGTCGTGGCCTACGACAATGAGGTGCAGGTCTTGGTGCCCAGCACCCCTGCTGCTGATCGCCCCGCCATCGCCGCGCGCATCCGCAGCCTCCGTCCGGGGGGCAGCACCGCGCTGCACGCGGGCTGGCTGGAGGGCGCGACCCAGGTAGCGGCCTTCCAGGAGGCCGGGCGGACAAACCGGGTGATCCTGCTCTCCGACGGCCTGGCCAACCAGGGCGAGACCCATCCCCAGGTTATCGCCAGCCAGGTTCGGGGCCTGGCCCAGCGGGGCGTGAGCACCAGTACCCTGGGGGTCGGCCTCGATTACAACGAGGATCTGATGAGCGCCATGGCCGACGCTGGGGAGGGCAACTACTACTTCGTCGAAAGCCCCGCTGACCTGCCCCGCATCTTCGCCCAGGAGCTCTCCGGCCTGGCCGGGACGCTGGGCACGCGGGTGCGGTTGCGGCTCACCCCCGCCGCGGGGGGCACGGTCCGGCTCTGCAACGACCTCGAGCAAGACCTTTCCGGCGCCTACGTGCTGCCCAACCTCATTGCTGGTATGCCCCTGGAATTCTTGCTGGCACTGGGGGCTCCGGCGGCTGCCGAGGTACCACTGAGGCTCTCGCTCACCTGGGAAACCCCCAGCGGCGCGCAGGAGCAGCTCGAGGCCACCCTACGCCTGCCCGTGCTGGAAGACGTCGAGCTTGAACGGCTGCCTACCCACCCCGAGGTGTCCGCGATGGTTGCTAAGCTCGAGGCTACCCGCGCGCGCCAACAGGCCATGGAGGCCCTGGCCCAAGGCGATCTCTGGACCGCGCGGACCTCGCTCCTACGGGCCACTTCCAGGGTCGCCGAACACGGCCCGGCGCTGGCTACCGAAGCCGAAGAACTCAGGCTGGCGCTCCTGGATCTGGAGGCCTCGCCCACCCGCACCCGCAAGACCCTCTCCAGCCAGGTCTACCGCGACCGTAAGGGCCGTAAAGAGTCCTGAGAGGCTGTCTTAAAGCCCTCCCAGACAATTCATTTAAGTATGAGCATTAGAGAAAGCTACTACCCGAGCGATCTTTCGGATAAGGAGTGGGCCATAGTCGAACCGTTGATACCTTAACCTTGCATAGCGGTGACGACTCCCCGTTTTTCAGAACGGGTAGTCGTCACTTCTTCGGCGCGAACTCATACTTGCCGGTGAAAGGGTTTTGCTCGATCTCCCAATCCTCCGGTACTTGCTCGTAGCAGCCGGTGTAGGGGTTGAACTTGTCCACCAGCTTGTTTCCCTTCTTGCTATAGCCCCGAGTAAAGGGGGAGTAGCTCAAATCCTCCGACTTGCCGTACTCGTATCGCCCTTCGTATTCGTTGTAGGTAGGCTCCATGTCCTCTTCCGCGTACTCATAGCGCTGGGTATAGGGGTTGTACTTGAGGGGCATTTTGACCTCCTTGGAGTGTTTTTAGCACACTAGCGACTCTTCCCCTGGGTTAAATGACCTAAGCAGGTGCAAAAAAAGCTCATCCAGATCTTTTCCTTCCATCCAGGCCGCAAACTGACCCACCCCGGCCACCACCCGGCCTACCATGTCCCGTAACAGCCCAGGATGGATGCCCGCCTCGAGGTCCACGTGGAAATCCAGGTAGACCCTTCCCTCCTTCACAAAAGCTCGGGGCCAACGGTGCTTCGCGTTCCATGTGTTAACTTTCTGTAACAATTCCTGCTCGGGGAAAGGGGGCAGGTTTTCCAAATGAGCCATTATCGAGAACACTTCGCTCCACACCCCCGAAACCACGAAATGGAGGATGGCCAGCCCGCTCAGACCCTCCTGCCGAATAAGGACCACAAAGTCTCCGTCTTTGTCCACCAGGTAGTGGAGATCGAAGGTGTCCAGCACTTCTTGCAACATCGAGCGATTGAAGGGTTGAACTTGGTTCAAGATCATAGAGCTACCTCCTTTAGCGCTTTATCTTGCTCCCCCGGAGCGACATCTACTGTCGTGTCGGTCCTCACTGAGTTATTCACGAATGGCCTCCACTGGATCGCCGCAGGCAGAACGGTGCGGTTGTGCGCTTGGCAAAATGGCATAGATGGGCGGTTCCGCTAGCACCCGGCTGTAAAACCCTCGAGACCTCACCCATCCGCAAGAGCAGCTTTACCGCGCATGACGAGTCGGTTCCGCACTCACCCAAAAGCCGCCCCCTACGCCAGCGCCCTCCACGCCCCCGTGCGCACCCAGGCCAGGGGATCGTGCGATTCCAGGAGCGGCAACAAGGCCAGCAATCGTTCGCTAAAGCCCCCCACGCGCACCACCCCCTGCTCGGGGAAAGCCAGCGGGGCATACCCAGCCACGTTCACCACATAGGCCATGCGGCCCTGGCCTGCGCGAACCCAGCGGCGAAGGGGGGTTTCGGCGTAGTCGTGGACCTGCTCATCGGTGAAGATCACCACCCTTTGCCCCTGGAAGCCGGCCAGGCTTTGCTGCAGGGCATGGCCCAGGCAGGTGCCCCCACCCCCCCGGTCCAGGAGGTGGCGAACCATCGGTGCTACCGAAGCCTCCGGGCCGTAGGGCAGCTCGATCAGGTCATCGTCAAAGCCATATAGACGGCCTCCCGTGCGGCGGTACAGCACCGCCCCCAGGCTGGCTGCGGCCAGGGCGTAGCTGGCCTCGCTGTGCTGGCTAAGGTTTGAGAACATCGAGCCCGAAAGGTCTACCAGCACCAGGCTCGGGCCCTGCAAGGGAAGAGGGGGCAGGGTGGCTTCCAGGGCAAGCTCCAAGGCGGCCTTCACCTCCGATAGGGCTCGGGAAGCCGGTAGCTCTTCTATGGAAGTAGACAGGGCCTCGAGCTGAAAAATGGCCAGCAACCACTGGTAGGGGAACAGACGCCAGCGGCGCACCTCCTCCGGGCGGGTGAGCTTTTGGAGTATATAACGACGGGCCTCGGGGTCTTGCAAAAGCCCTGCTTCGTGGAGGTTTTTGAGGTTACGCACCAAGGAAAGGCCCTGCAGATGGGGCAGCGCTTTTTGCCAGGCCTGGGGCGTGCTGCCCTGCTCTGAGAGGATGCGCTCCCAGGTAGGGCGCTCCTCGAGAAGGGCCTTGGCATAAGCCTGGGCCTCCGGAAGGGCCTGAGGCCCACGGATGAGGTACTCATACACCAGCGCGTGGTCGCGGTCTTTGGGTTGAGGGTGGCATAGGATCAGGGCGTCTTTCTGACTGAAGCTACGCCCTCTGCGGCGGTATTTCAACAACGCCGCTGGGCTCATGGTGTTGAGGCGCTCGGCTACGGCCTGCTTCAAGGCTTTGCGTAGTTTCCAGCCCTGGGCTTTGGTATAAGCCAAGGTCTCGAGGTGTTCGTCCCCGCGCAGCCAGACCCCCTTGGCTACCTCGCGCGCCAACACGGTGGGGCCCCACCAGAACAGGTGCGCCAGCAAAGCGCTGGGCCCCGAGCGTAAACCGAGCCCCTGGCGGCTATATACAGCCAAAGCTGCCACAAAATCGGGATCAGCCTGGGTCACTAGCTCGGCCAGGCGGGCCAAGCGCTCATTTCGCTGTGCGTCCCACTCGTAAAAGGTGTCGCCGGAGAATAGGCTGCCCGTTACCAACAGCAAGAGTTCCGTAGCGGCAGAAGGGGCAAAGCCACGGCCAGCTTCGTAGGTGAGGATCTCGGTATCACTATGGCTTTTTCGGCTGGTATTGAAGGACACGGCAACACCTCACATGCAAGGGACTTCGCCCACCTCAGGGCCACGCTCCTGCCCCAGCAGGGTAGAAGGAGCCCAGGGCTCACAGACCACGATTTTTTCAGGGAATCGCTCGCTTAGCTTGCCTGCCGCCTGTTATCGACGATTTGTAGGGGTGGTACCCGGGGATATGTGCACTCGGTTTTTAGTTTTTATTCTCCACGATAATTGTAGAAGTAGCCGAAGCGCTGCGCCGCCGGGCAAGAAAAAACGATATCACACCTTGCTCATTTTTGCAATACCGTCATTTGCTTGAGTCATACAAAAAATTCGGTTGAGCAAAGAAAGGGGCTTCTAAACTGGATTTGTGAATAACCCAGAGAAGCCCAAAGACAGTGTAGCTTGCCGGAACTGCGGAAGTGTGAAAGTCGAGTGTGGCGGCTATCGCAAGCGGAAGCTGCGAACCCTGAATGGCATAGAAGAAACCCGACTCAAACGCCTGCGCTGTGCTGGGTGCAAACGGCAGATAAGGGTGGAATATACCCCAGAATGCCAACGTTATCGCTGGTATAGCCGCCTGGTGCAGGGTTTATTTGCCATCCTTGACAGCTATCGGGTTACCGAGGCGGTTAAAGCGGATATCGCTGCCTTGCTGGGTTATCCGATTGTGCTGGCCACCCGACTGGATTGGGCCCAAAGCGGTGGTGACCGGGGACAGACCTTGCTCAAAGCAGAGAACGCACAGATCAAAGGGCTTATCCGCACGGTTTGTGTGGATGACTGGGTGTATGGACGGGATAGCCGGGGCCAGGGTTATGGGGTCTGGGAAGCCCAGAGCGGCTGTCCTGTATCGGCTGATCTGGCCGAGGAGCGGGGGTTTGAACGGGTACGGGATTTGCTCAGCGATGGGTTGCTTGATTATGTGGTTTCCGATGGGGCGCCCGAGATCGCCGAGGCTTTGCACTGGCTGGGGTCTAAAGTGCAACAGGTCAGGTGCTGGTTCCACCTGAGCAGGGATATCCTGGGCAAGACCCCCCGAGATCAAAGGAATCGGCTGCAGCTGGAACTGCAAGTGCTGTTGGAGATGAAGACCTTGGGGGAGGCGGAAGCCTATTTCTGGCAAGTGCTGCTGCCCCGCTGGAAGGGCTGTCTGGAACCGCTCATGCGGGCTTGGAATCAGGTCAGAAGTTACTGGCTTGAACCCCGGCTCCCCAAAACCAACAACACCGCCGAAGTGGGGAATGGCAGGCTGTGGCGACGGCAAAAACGTAGAAACATCCGGTCTATTCCTAGAGCTAAGGACTGGCTGCAGATTGCCCTTTACCGTACTCGTCACCGTCCAATACAACATTCCCTCTCTGCTTGGCAACGGTTTTCAAACCAATCCTCGCCAAAATGTTGGTTTTTACCCATCATCACACCACTTCGTTACTCAACCGAATTCTTTAGATGAGTCATTTGCTTGTAGTTTGCTAGTTGCTACAAGCGCAGCATGCAACGAAGGCATTCGCTACCCGGCATGGCTGCGTGGTTACCGTATGTCCCCTTAGCGATGGCCCAACCATCGACCCTTCGGGAACTGCCATATGTAAGCAACCATTACAACAGTTCCCCTGACGGAGTGTGTCTGGTGCAACTCAATATCCTACACGGTCTGGTAAGCAAGAATTCAGTATGCACATCAGTGACTCCCAAATTAGCCAAACATCGCAATTATGGGCAATCAACGTGCTTCAAAACGTGCCGTAAATCAAGTTGTACCGGATTCAAAAAGATAATCATCCAAACTAAAGATCCCCCAGAGGTTATCTTTTTGAATCCTAGAGCACACCCCTCCCGAACGATCGGCGAAGAAAGCGTCTCCCTTCCAAGATGCGGTATCGCCCTCCGCTACGCGGATAACTTCGGCCCTGTTAGTTCGCCGCCATCCGGCGCCGAACTAACCGAATCTGGTATTGCCTGTGCACTAGAGTGGTTTTCGAAAAGAACCCAACAATTACCAGGTGCTGCAAGCTGCGCCAGACTCATTTTTCGCTGGGATTGGCAGCAAAACCAGCGCGGGTCGCAATATCGTAACCTTCACAGACCTTGCCGCCCACAAAAACGCGAATGCGCCTGAGCTCAGACCAATGTTTTCGAGTTCCCAGGCCAGGGTTCTGTCCAGGATAAATCTTTACTCAAAGCCGGCTGGCTCTAAATATGTGAAGAGCGCTCAAACAGATTCGCGGATGATTTAGAGCCCCTTGAAGCCTTCCGGAATTGGCAAGGCCCGAATGCGGTTTAGAGGCCACCAGACCGCACTGGCCCGGCCCGCAATTGAGGCGGTGGGAACCGGCCCAAAGGTGCGCGAGTCCTCTGAACCACCAAAGGTTCGATTGTCGCCCATCACAAAGTAATAGCCAGGTTTGAGCTTCAGTGCACTGGTAAAACAGTGCTCCCCACTTCGGCTCAGTTGCAAATCCTCGGCACTGGGTGGGGCGAGCATTTCCAGGGTAGGTTTAAGGTATTCGGGAAGCTGATCTGGGGCAAAGCGCACCTGCTGCTGGGTAATGAGGGCGGTGAGTTTCTCATTGTCATAACAAACCACCGGGTAGCTATCGGGGTAAGGTGTAAGCGAAGCCGTTATGTGGATTTCGTTGAGGGGCTTTCCATTGACGTAAACCACGCCTTCTCGCAGGCTTACCTCGTCACCCGGCAGCCCAACAATGCGCTTGATAAAAAAAGCGCGAAACTGGAAGCCCAGGACAGGAAATTGGGCCACCGCGTTGGGCGTGCCCTCGGGTGGCTTGACAATGGCCACCTCGCCCCGTTGCCACTGCATCAGGCCAAAGCGCACCAACCAGGTCTCATATTTGGGCACAAACACCCGCTCACCATTGAGCAGGGTGGGGTTCATGGAGCTGCCCACCACGCCCACGGTGGTGAAGACAAACGTGGTGACCAGGAACGCCAGTAAAAGCGCCTCGCCCACCTGGCGAAACCATTCCTTGAAGAGATAGTCCAAAAAGTTACGCATCGTATAAAGTCCCCTTCGTCTTGGCTAAAGCCCGGCCCATAGCATAACGCACACCGGCGTCCTGCCGAGCAGCCCTCCGGATTATTGCGCATACCCTGCATGAGCACATGAGCCAGGCAAATCAACCCAAAAACTTGTGCTGGGCTTGCGAGGCCGCCCTGCGGCCCGCCTCGACTATTTCCTCTAGCCGACCAAACTGCTCGATTCCAACCCCTGGAAGCTCGGGGCGTATGTAGAGTTCGGGAGGGTAGAGCGAACGCCTGGCGGCGGTTAGGTGGTTTTGCATGATGTCTATGGCCCGTCGTATTTGCCCGATAGAAGATCGAGGAACCCCCCGCAGTCGCATTTCGGGGGTAACGTCTACGGCCAGCACATACTTGGCCCGCATGAACCGAGCAGCATCCACCGGCAGGTTGTCCAGCACACCCCCATCCACATAGGTTCGGCCTTCATACACCACCGGCGCTACTAGCCCTGGATAAGCCGCAGAGGCCAGTATCGCGCCCGGCAGGTCTCCCTCCGAGAAATAGGCCAGCTTGCCCGCCTCGAGGTCCACCGCCGTTACCACCAACTTTTTGGAGAGCTGCTCGAATCGGGCTGGAAGGTACCTGGCCAAAAAGTCACGCAGGCCGCGCTGGGAGATGAGCCCAGGCCTTGGGACCAAATCCAGCAGGCGCAGCCAGGGGGTTGAACGGGAAATCTCGAGGATCTCGGCCGGTTTTTTGCCGGAAGCGTACAAGGCCCCCACCACCGCGCCCATGCTGGTTCCAGCCACCACCTCGGCCTCGAACCCCTGGGCCTCGAGTACTTCCAGTACCCCGATGTGGGCTAGCCCCCTGGCCCCCCCACCCGACAACACCAGACCGCGCACGCAGCAACCTCCTTGGGCTTCACAGCACCGCGGCAATTCTAATACCAGATTCGGTTAGTTCGGCGCCGGTCGGCAGCCCTTGGTTCTGCCGGCACAGCACCTCGCTGCCGGTTTGGACAGGCTAATCGGGGAGCATGGTAGAGCAGATGAGAAATGCCCCAAGCGCAGGTCAAAAAATCGGTATAGTGATGAATGTGGGGCTAGCCGGAATTACCATTGAGGGCCGCTACAAGGTCATCCGACCCATTGCCCGAGGGGCCCTGGCAACAGTGTATTTAGCCTTCGACATACACGGTACACCCTATGCACTCAAGGTGTTCCCTAAAGGTTTTGAAGGGCGGGCCGACCGCGAGTGGAAGGTAGGGAGTCAGCTCAAGCATCCACACATCAACCCGGTGCTCGCGCGCTTTAGCGTGCCGCACGACGGTAGCGAGAATCCTGCGGTTTTGCTGGCTTTTGCTCCGGGCAGCCGTTTTTCTGAATGGCGCAAGGACAACCCTGGAAAGGTTTTGGAGGTTTTCAAGCACCTTCTCGAGGCCCTTGCTCACATGCATAGCCAGAATCTCGTTCACCGCGACGTAAAGCCGGATAATCTCGTTGTGGATGGCACCGGGGAGGCCCGTCTGGTAGATTTCGACCTCTCCGGCCCCCAAAGCGAGCGTTTTAGCCAGAAGGTGCGGCTTGGAACGCTGGCCTACATAGCCCCAGAGCAAATCCGCGGCCAGTCACCTACGCCTGCTTCGGACATCTACTCGGCGGGCATTTTGCTTTACTGGGCTGTTGCGGGCGAGCTACCGTTTGTGGGAGAGCCGGTTGAGGTGATGGGCGCACACCTCAACCAGCCGCCTCCACCACTGGTCGCCGCTCCTGATACCGGTTTATCCGTTAGCGCAGAGCTTCAGGCCTACTTAGACCGGCTCATCGCCAAGGACTTGCACAAACGCTATGCCAACGCCACAGAAGCCCTGCGTGATTTTGAGGCCATGGGCCTCTCTCGCTCGGCACGAACCTAGCGTTTGGACAGGGGCTTGTACGGCAGGTCGAGTTTTCCGGTGTAGTGGGAGTCGGGGCGCAGCAGGCGGTTGTCAATCCGGGTGTACTCGAGGATGTGGGCACACCAGCCCGAGATACGGGCCACCGCAAAGATGGGTGTGAAGAACTCGAGGGGATAGCCCAGGTCGGAGTACACCACCCCCGAGTAGAAATCCACGTTGGGGTAGATACCTTTGGGGTTGTAAATGGCGCCGGCTTGACGCTCGAGCTCCTTCAGGATGGCATATTCCTTGCTATGCCCGTGCTTGGCGGCAACCTCGCCCGCGTACTTGTCGAGCACACCGGCCCTGGGGTCGTAGGATTTGTAGACACGATGGCCCATGCCCATCACGCGACCTTTTTTAGCCTGCAGTTCAGCCAGCCAACCCGAGACCTTCTCGGGGGAACCGATCTCGGCAATCATCTTCATCACGGCTTCGTTGGCGCCGCCATGGCGGGGTCCTTTGAGCGCACCCACCGCCGCCACAATCGAGCTGTAGATGTCAGCCTGGGTCGAATAAGCAGCAATAGCGGTGAAGGTAGAAGCGTTAAAGCCATGTTCGGCCTGCAAGATGAGGGCTACGTCCATCAGCTTGGTTTCCTCTTTACTGGGAACTTTGCCATTCGACATGTAGAGGAAATTGGCAGCATGGGACAGGCCTTTGCGAGGGGCAAGAATTTTTTGTCCTTCACGGTGGCGCTTGGTAGCGGCCACAATGGTGGCAAACTTGGCAATCAGCGAGAGCGATTTCTCGTACAACGCCTCGGGCGAGACATCACCCTCGGTGGGGTCTACCATGCCGAGTTCGCTCACGGCCGTGCGGAGCATGGACATAGGGTGGGCGCTGCGGGGGAACTGCTTGATCTGTTTGATGATCGAGGCTGGTAGCGCCCGCAGGGAGGCCAGCTTGGTGCTGAAAGCCTTTAGCTCGGCTCTGTTGGGCAGCTGACCGTGCAAAAGTAGGTAGGTCACTTCCTCGAAGGTAGCGTACTCGGCGAGGTCTTGAATTTTGTAGCCAACATAGTACAAACGGCCCTGGTCTCCATCGATGAAACACAGGCTGCTTTCGGTGAAAATTACGTCTTCCAGACCTCTGGCAATCGTCACGGTTGCACTCATGGTTTCTCCTCTAACTTTTCCGACGGATGTCGGCTTCAGCCTGTGTATTGTATCGTGTTCCTACACCGAAATACCGCAGAACAGCTCATAATCTTGCAGTGTAGTTACACTCGGGTAGTCACCACAAGCCGGGCAGTCGGTGCGCCGAGGAAACCGGATCGTTCGAAAGTGCGCCTGCAACCCATCATAGAGCAGTAGCTTGCCCGAGAGGGTTTCGCCCTGCCCCAGCAGAATCTTGAGCGCTTCGGCGGCCATCAGGCTACCAATTACCCCCGGCAGAACCCCAAAAACCCCCGCTTCAGCGCAGCTCGGAACCGTGCCGGGTTTGGGCGGTTGAGGGAACAAACAACGGTAACAGGGCCCGCCCTGGTGGTGAAAGACCGAAAGCTGCCCTTCGAACTGGTGTATTGCGCCGTACACCAGTGGCTTATCAAGCAATACACACGCATCGTTCACCAGGTAGCGGGTCGGAAGGTTATCGGTGCAATCGATGATCAGGTCGTAGGACTCCAGAATGGAAAGTGTGTTTTGTGAATCAAGTTTATGGGCGTAGGTATCCACGCGTACGTGGGGATTGAGCTTGTTCAAGCGAACTTTGGCCATCTCAGCTTTAGGCTGCCCAAGGGCCTCACTATCAAACAAAACCTGCCGCTGGAGGTTGGAAAGGTCCACGGCATCCATTTCTACAATCCCCAGGCGGCCCACCCCGGCGGCTGCCAGATACATCAGGACCGGCGAACCCAGGCCTCCAGCCCCCACCACCAGTACCGCGCTTTGCTTCAGTCTGGCCTGACCGGCCCCTCCCACCCCCGGAAGCACAATGTGCCGGGCGTAGCGATCCAGTTCTTCTTTGGTCCACATGGCATCCTCGAACAGCTTAAACAGCCCTGCTCATACCTTATACCAGATTCGGTTAGTTCGGCGCCGAATGGCGGCGAACTAACCCGACCGAAGGGAGCGCTCTAGGATTCAAAAAGATAGCCTCTGGTTTTTTGGTTTAAATGACTATCTTTTTGAATCCGGTATTACGTGTTGACCCCTCGAGCTGAATGACCACCTCGTCACCTTCGGGCAGTCTGTAGGCCCGCACCTCACCCGTCTGCATGTCAAATATCACGTAGGGAACGCGCCAAAAGGCTTGTGAGCGGTCGGTTTCGCTGGGCCGGGCCGGGCCCACAGGGTGTGAGTGGTAGATGGCTACGAGCTCGAGGCCTTCCCGCTCGATGCGTAAAAGCAACATGGTCAGGGCCTGCGGATCGGCCTGGTAGCGTTTTTGGGGCATGGGATGAACATTTTCCAACGGCCAGACCTGCCTCACCTGGCCTCGCTTGCCTACCCACAGCCCCACCCCTTCGAGCGGCAACACAGCCTGGAGGTGGCCCAGGGTTTGCTCGAGGCAGTCCTGCGGAATCCGCAACATGGTTACGCCCCTGCCCCCAGCAGCAACACCTCGCTCAAAAACCGGTTGAGCGGCAGCAGCTTACGAAAAGCCTTTTCTACCGTTTCAGGGAACCGAACGGAAAGCACTTCGTTTTCATCCAGGCTGTAGGAAACGGTAAAACTCCTCTGCTTGAGGTCTTCGATTAGCGGATGATCGGCGCTGTAGCCCTTGGGCGGGCGAACGAGCTTGCCTTCTCCGTCTAGCTCGAGCTTCTTGCGCAGGCGCAGCCAGCGGGCATCCTGCCGGGCGATGGCAGCCCGGATGCGCCTCAGGTTTTCCGGCTCGGGCATCCATATGCCGGCTCCCAAAAAGCAGTTATCGGGCTCGAGGTGAATGTAAAACCCGGGCAGGTGGACATCCTGACCCAGCCGGTGGCGAAACTGCGCAGCGGCATGCGTCTTATAGGGGGCTTTGTTCATACTAAAGCGGGTGTCGCGGTTGATTCTAAAGAGGCTGCGGGAGCCGGCCAGATAATCGGGGCTGATGCGGTGCAGGCGCGGGGAAAAATCTTCGATAAAGCGTAGAAAGGGCGCGCGCACGTGCTGTTCGTAGCGCCTTTTATTGGACTGAAACCAGGTTCGGTGGTTGTTGAAGCGAAGTTCTATCAAAAACTGAAACAGCTCCGGCGAAAAGTACGGGGTCACGATGGCACCCTCCCGAATATACCCCACACGATGGCGTTATTTCAGTGCAGGCGAGAAGCCGCCATTACCCTCTGGAATCTAGTTTAGTTGCGCCAGGGCTGCCTGAAGTTGCTCTGGGCTCATGTAACCGCGCACTTCGCCTACCAGCTTACCCCTGGAGTTATAGAAAAAATTGGAGGGGTAGCCGTTGACCCGCAGGGCGCTCGAGAACGTGCGCAGAGCATCCTGGTAGACAACAGCGCTAGAAAAACCACGGGTATCGTGAAACTGGCGCACCAGCTGGGCCGGCTCCCCATCGTTTACAAAAGCAAACCGCACATCCGAACGTTGGCGGGCCATCTGCTCGAACTCGGGCAACTGCCGCTGGCAGTAAGTGCACCAGGTAGCCCAGACCGTTACCACGGTGGGCTTGCCGCTTTGCAGCAGTTCGCTGCGACCATCCAGGCGCACCAACTGGGTCTGGGGCAAATCGCCGGCTCTTTGGGGCGGTGTTGAAAGCAGGGCCAGCAGAATCAAACCAACCACGATCAGCACCACAAAACCTATTTGCCATGCTGGGGAGAGTCGTCTAGCAGAAGCTTGCATCCTTTTAAGTCTAGCAGGGTTGGCCTGCGACAAATGTTCACAGACTCCGAACAAGTTCGGTGTGTGGAACCCTCGCAAACCTCAACCAGGAGCGCTTTAGACGGTTGGTGTTGCAAAAAATGCTCGCAGGTGGGCGACCTGGCTGGGTATGAAGCCTCCACCTGGCCTCCCCCGTTGGGAGAGGCTTACTTTGCACTCCAGTTCCGAGCCTCCGAAGCGGGCGTACACAAATAGAAAACCGGCTTATACTGCCTTTGTGTCCGCCCGGCCCCATACCCATGCCCCCTCAGAAGTTCCGATTCCAACCCAAGTCAAGAAAAATACCTGGCTGCTGGCCATTACCCAGGCCATCAACGGGGCCGGGATGCAGCTTGTACCCACCTTCGGAGCCATTCAAGTAGTGATGTTATTGGGCAATGCCACTTTTGCCGGTCTGGCGACCAGCCTGATGGGTCTGGCCCGGGTCATGACGTCCTATTTCGTGGGAGAAATGACCGACCGACGCGGCAGAAAAGCCGGGCTATACCTGGGGTTGTGGCTGGCTATGGTGGGGGCCTTGCTGATTGGCACCGCAACCCTATGGGGTTCGCTTGCTCTTTTTTGTGTAGGGGCGCTGGTCTTTGGCAGTGGGGTGGGGGCCGTGCAGCAGATGCGCGTGGCGGCCGCCGATATGTACCCCTCCAGCCGAAGGGCTGAAGGGCTTAGCCTGGTGGCGATGGGCTCGCTCTTGGGCGCGTTTGCCTCCCCTGTGCTGGTCTTTGTGGCCGAGCGGCTGGGCCTGGCTTTGGGTTTGAACCAAATTGCCCTGGCCTGGCTCTTGGTGCCGCTTCTGATACTACCAGGCTTTTGGCTGGTCAGAAGCATTCGGCCCGACCCCAAGCAGATGGCCCTCGAGCTCGGACGTTACTACCCGGCCAGCGCACTCAGCGGCAACCCCCAGGCTTTCGAAAACATAGAGAAAGCCGACCTGGCCCGCGTCCGGGTTGCAGCCATCCTTTCGGCGGTAACCGTTCAGGGCCAGATGGTCATGATGATGGCCATGACCGCCCTGGCCCTCAAGGCCCTCGACTGTAGCCTGTCGCAAATATCCTTTTCGGTGGCGCTGCACGTAATGGGCATGTTTGCCTTCTCCTGGCCGATAGGCCGGCTGGCCGACCGTTTGGGCCGCAAGCCGGTTATTCTGGCCGGGCTGGCGGTGGCCGGGCTGGGGGCTTTGCTGGTGGGTATGGGGCAGGGTTACTGGGTGATTACCGCCGGCACCTTTCTGGTGGGGCTGGGCTGGTCGGGTGCCTTTCTGAGCGCCAACACCATGCTGGCCGATGTCACCCCCGCTACCCGCCGGGGCCAGGCCATTGGGGTGCTCGAGCTCTGGTCGAACGCGGCAGGCATGAGCCTGCCCATCCTGGGGGGGCTTGTGGTAGAAGGGTTCGACCTGCGTACACTGGGCTTTGTGGGCGCCCTGCTGGTACTGGTTCCGCTTTATCAAGTTTTGCGGGTGCAGGAGCCAAAACCCGGAGACTACCGCTAAACAACGCCTCGACACTGCCCATGGCTTTACCCAAAGAACTACGCCCCTACCAGACCTATGCCGAATGGCTGCGCGACCTTGAAGGGTATGCCGGCCAACTGGCCTTTGTGCGGGAGCTGCCCGCACGACCGCCACAAAAAACAACCTACAACGGACTTTTCTCGGGCGTTCTGATGGCCCTGGGGTTGCAGCCCTTCAGCTTTCAGGCCGAAGCCTTCGATCAAATGGCGCAGGGACAGCACCTTGTCCTGGCTACCTCCACGGCCTCGGGCAAAAGCCTGGTCTTCCAGGTGCCGGTGCTCAAAGCCGCCCTCGAGGGCGGAACTTCGTTATTGCTCTACCCCACCAAGGCCCTGGCCCACGACCAGCTCGGCCGGCTGCGGCAGATGGGCCGGGTGCTCGAAATCGAAGAGCACATCTACACCTACGATGGCGACACTCCCGAGGCCCAGCGGCAAAAAGCCCGGCAACAAGGCCGCGCTTTGCTGACCAACCCGGACATGTTGCACTTTGGCTTGTTGCCCCGCCACGCCGACTGGGCGGAGTTCCTATCCAAACTGCGCTACCTGGTACTGGATGAGCTGCACGCTTACCGAGGGGTGTTCGGCACCCATACTGCCCTAATCTTGCAACGATTGCTACGGCTGGCCTGGCACTATGGGGCCACCCCCCAGGTGATCGCAGCCAGCGCCACCATTGCCAACCCCGCCGAGCACGCCCAGAGCCTGACCGGTTTGCAGTTTTCCCTGCTGACGGCCAACCCCTCGAGGGCCGAGCGGGAGTTTGCGGTCTGGGTACCCAAGGCCCTCGATAAGGAAGGCAAACACCGCCGCAGCCCCAACCTCGAGGCGGCCCTGCTGGCCCGCCACGCCGCCGAACAGGGCCTGCGAACCCTGATTTTCACCAACGCCCGCCGCACCGCCGAGCTGGTCGCGCGGTATGCCGCCGACGAGCGGGTGCGGCCCTACCGCGCGGGCTATACAGCAAAAGAGCGCAGAAAACTGGAGCAGGCCTTGCAGGAGGGCGAGGTTCGGGTGCTGGTGAGCACCAGTGCGCTCGAGCTGGGGGTAGATATTGGCGGGCTAGACGCGGTCATTCTGCTGGGTTATCCGGGCTCGGTTAGTTCATTCTGGCAGCGGGCCGGGCGGGCCGGGCGGGCCGGGCGGCGCTCGCTGGTGCTGTGGATTCCGCGGGAAGACCCCATGGATGCCTTTTTCGAGGAACATCCCGAACTGCTCCTGTCCAGCGCCCCCGAGTCGGCCATGGCCGACCCCGAGAACCCCGTGCTTTTCCCCCTGCACGCCCACTGCGCTGCAAGAGAGCTGCCCATTGCCCTACCTGACGTACAGACCGCTTCCAGCCCCGATACCCCGCTCCTCGACCCCTTTTATAAGCCCTGGCAAAATATCCAGCCACCCCTGGTCGAGCGATACAAGCGGCTTTACACCCCGCTGCGCCAACCCCACCAGGCCCTGGTGCTGCGGGGGTTCGGTCGGAGCTATAGCCTGCGCGACAACACCGGTACGCTTTTGGGCACCCTGGACGAGCGGCAGGCCTACTGGGAGGCCCATCCAGGGGCGGTGTATTTGCACCAGGGCGAGAGTTATCTGGTACGCAACCTTGACCCCCAGCAGCGCGAGATCGTGCTGCTGCCGGGCCTCGAGGACTACTACACCCAGCCCCGGGCCGAGACCGAAATCGAGGTGCTGCAGGGAGAGGAAATCCTGAACGGTATCTGGGTGGGGCCGGTGGTGCTGCGGGAGCGGGTCACAGGCTATGTTAAAAAGCGCTTTGTGAGCGAGACGGTTCTGGAAGAAGTGGCCCTCCTGATGCCCGAACTCACCTTCCAGACCGAGGCAGTCTGGTTTCACCCCTGCGCGGGGCTGGCGGTACTGCCCACCCTGGATAGCACGGATCCCATCGAAGCGCGCTGGCCCGACCAAACTTTTCTGACCGAAGCCCTGGTGCCCTCGGCAATCCACGCCCTCGAGCACACCCTGATTGGCCTCCTGCCCCTCTTTGTGCTGGCCGAGCGACAGGACATTGGGGGGGTTTCGTACCCTTTTTATCCCCGGCCCCTGGCCTCCGGTAGCGGCCCGACCATCTTCATCTACGACGGCTACCCCGGCGGGGTAGGGTATGCTCGAGCGGCTGCGCGGCAGTTCCCCCGCTGGATCATGGCGGCGCGAGACCTGCTCCAGCGCTGCCCTTGCGAAGCGGGCTGTCCGCGTTGCATCCTGTCTCCCAAGTGCGGCAACGGCAACCAGTTTCTGGACAAACAAGCCGCCCATTTGCTGGCCGAAGCACTTTGTACTCGATATCAGACTGGAAAGCCCAACTGATGGACCACGTAATTGCCCAGATTTTAGAGCTGCTCAAGTCCGACCCCAAGGTGATGGGGATTCTGCTCACGGGCTCGCGCGCCCGGGGCGACGCCACCCCAGGCTCCGACTTCGACTTCTGGGTGCTTCTGAGCGGAGTTAACGAGCGCCGGTTCCGCAGCGAGGAGCAGCAGGGTTACCTGGTGGAGATGCATTTTCGCAACCTGGTGCAAGCCCGCGACAAGATGCGCCGCCACGCCATGGAGCTCTACAGCCACCTGGATGGCAAAATCCTCTTCGACCCCGAAGGCAAGCTGGCCGAGCTGCGGGCGGAGGCCCAGCAGCTTTTCGAGGCCCACGAGATGCCCGAGGCTGAACGCAAAGCCCTGGCCTACTGGCTGGAAAATGCCCGGCGCAAGCTCCAGACTGCCCTGAGCGAGCAAGCCCAGCTCAAAATGGGCTACCTGGCCAGCATCCAGGGCTGGAAAATCCTGGAGGGCCTGTGGGCGGCTAACCACAAGCCCCTGCCCCCCGCTGGGGCGGTTCTGGCGCACATCACCCAGCTCGAGGCCCCCCTCCCCCACTTCGAGCTAATGACCGGACTCTTTGCCAGCGACCCCCTCACCCGCAGCAAAACTGCCCTGGTGCTCATTGACTGGATTCTGCCACGCATAAACTAAATCCCTGTGGGCCTGCCTTCACTCAAAGACGTAATTGCCGCCATCGCCACCCCCCCGGGCAAAGGGGCGGTAGGGATCGTGCGGGTCTCGGGCGAGGGTAGCCTGGAGCTGGTCTCGAGGCTCTGGCAGGGCAAGAACCCCTGCCAGCTCGCGGGGGGACGGTTCACCTACGGCAAAATCTCCGATCCGAAGACCCAGGAAATTCTGGACGAGGCACTCTTGCTGGTTTTTCGCAAACCCCACTCCTACACCGGCCAGGACAGCGCCGAGCTGCATACCCACGGCTCCCCGGCAGTACTGCGCCGGGTTTTGCAGGCGCTCTTTGAGCAAGGGGCCCGCCCCGCCCAGCCCGGCGAGTTCACCCTAAGGGCTTACCTCAGCGGCAAAATGGACCTGGCCCAGGCCGAGTCGGTGCTGAGCCTGGTAGAGGCCGAGTCGGACGCCGCCCGACGGCAGGCCCTGCGGGGCTTGAGTGCGGGGCTTTCGCAGAAGATTGCCCACATCTCCGAGGAACTCTTTACCCTGCTGGCCCACATCCAGGCCTGGCTGGACTACCCCGAGGAAGGGGTCGAGCCGGCCCGGATTCAAGAGACCCTAAAGCCCGTTTTGCTCGAGATGGAGCACCTGCTGGCCACCGCCCCCGCCGGACGCATCGCCCAGAAGGGCGCCCGCATCGCCCTGGTCGGCGCCCCCAATGCCGGCAAGTCCAGCCTGCTCAATGCGTTGCTGGGCTACGAGCGGGCCATCGTAACCCCTATTCCCGGAACCACCCGCGACTACCTGGAAGCCCCCCTGGAAATAGCCGGGGTGCCCATCGTGGCCGTAGACACCGCCGGCGTTCGCGAGACCGAGGACCTCATCGAGAAAAGCGGGGTGGAGCGGGCCTTGCAGATTGCTCAGGAGGCCGACCTGGTGCTCTACCTGGCCGACCAGAGCCAGCCCCGCCCTACCCCGCCCCCGTTGCCCTGGGCACGTACCCTGATGGTTGCTACCAAAGCCGACCTGCCGCCCGCCTGGACGGAGCATTCGTTTCTGAGGGTCTCGAGCCAGACCGGCCTGGGCCTGGAGGCCTTGCGCCAGCAAATCCATCACCGGCTGCTGGGGGAGGCCCCCGAAGGCGAAATATGGATCAGCAACGAGCGCCACGTGGAGGCCCTGCGCCGCGCGAAAACCCACGCATTGGAGGCCCTAGTGGCCCCCGAAGACCTAGCCGGGGTCTCGATTGAAATGGCCCTGGATGCACTCGCAGAAATTCTGGGCAAGGACGTTTCAGAAGAAGTGATTGACCGGGTCTTTCGCAACTTTTGCGTGGGGAAATAGCGACCTGCCCTTGTGCGCCGCCCCCGCACCCCCGTAGACTTGCCGCCATGGCGGAGCTTCGCGGGATCGTTTCAAAACGCAGCACCCAGACTTATATCGTGGCTGTGGGGCTGATGGTAATGGGCCTGGCCCTGACAACCTTGTGTTTCGCAGCCTGGTTTCAAGGCGTCGAACCGCGCTGGTCGGTCATTTTGTTTGGGCTGTTGGGGGTTTACATGGTATTCCTGGGGGTGGACGAGGGCTGGCTCTCGGGCCTCGAGGTCACCCCCCGTTGCTTGCGCCTGCAAAGCTTTGGGCGCTGGCAGGAATACCCCCTGGAGGGGCTGGAGGCGGCAGACGGGCTGCGTGACATTCTGGCCGGCGGACTGCAGCTTGTTTTGATTGGTAAGGAACGCGAGGCCCTAAAAGTGCCGCTCCGGCGCTACCGCAATGCCGGCCAGCTCGCCCAGGCCCTGCTG
Organism: Meiothermus sp.; assembly: GCF_026004115.1. NCBI lineage: Bacteria > Thermotogati > Deinococcota > Deinococci > Thermales > Thermaceae > Meiothermus > Meiothermus sp. Next base: position 2,654,320 of record NZ_BPIM01000001.1, on the reverse strand, counting down.
GATGCCGCCTGGCTGCACAACCCCGACCTGGTGGTTATGCCACGGCTCGCACGCCGCCTGGGCACGCCACCTTTTGGTGTGATGGCTGCCCGGAAGGGCTCGAGAAAGCCTCAGTGGCCTCTAATATGAAGACATGGAGTGGCTCTGGGTAGGCATGGCATACGGGCTGGGCTGGCTGGCCAATCGATTCGGCTGGCCGCCTTTGGTGGGGTATCTGGCGGCTGGCTTTGTGTTGTGGGGCCTGCAGCAACAGCCCAACAACCTGCTGGAGAACCTGGCCGATATTGGCGTCTTGCTCCTGCTGTTTACGGTTGGGCTAAAACTGCGCTTTAGCAGCCTGTTGCGCCCCGAAGTCCTGGGGGTGGGGGGGCTGCACCTGATCTTGTTTGCTTTGCTGCTGGGAGCAGTGGTGTTCTGGGCCGGGCTCAGCACCCAGGCGGCTTTGTACCTGGGGATTGGCCTAGCCTTTTCGAGCACCGTGCTGGCCGTCAAGCTTCTGGATGACCGGCGTGAACTATCCACCTTTCACGGTAGGCTTGCAGTCGGAATTCTGATTTTGCAAGACCTGGTAGCCATTGGCCTGATGGCCTATGCCGGGGTCAAGAATCCCACCCCCTGGGCCTTGCTGCTGCTGGGCCTGCCGATGCTGCGGCCTGTGGTGGGGCGCATCCTCGAGAAAAGCGGCCACGACGAGCTTTTGTTGCTTTATGGCCTGGGGCTGGCCCTGGGCGGGGCCAGCCTGGCCCGAACCCTGGGGGTCTCGCCCGAGCTGGGAGCTTTGCTCATGGGCGCCGCGCTGGCCGGACACCCCCAGGTTTCCGAGCTCTCGCGCACGCTGTGGGGGCTCAAAGAAGCCTTTCTGGTGGGCTTCTTTTTGCAAATAGGTATGATGGGCCTGCCAAATGGCGATGGCCTGGGACTGGCTCTGGGGTTGCTGGCCTTGCTGCCCCTCAAGGGTGTACTCTTCTTTGCACTCTTTATCGCTTTTGGCCTGCGGGCCCGCACGGCTTTTGTAACCAGTGTTTCGCTCTTGAGCTACAGCGAGTTTGCCCTGATTACAAGCCTGGCCGCGGTGGAGGGCAACCTTGTACCGGCCGCGTATGGGCAGCTGGTCAGCCTGGTAGTAGCGGTCTCGCTGGCGCTGGCCGCCCCCCTCAACCGCTCGGTGCACAACCTCTACCAGCAGCTCGAGCCCTACCTGCTGCGCTTCGAGCGCAAAGGGCGCCACACCGACGACGAGCCGACCAGCATAGGCGGGGCCGAATGGCTGGTGGTGGGCATGGGCCGCACCGGAGGCGCTGCCTACAAGATGCTGGCCGGTCAGGGCTACCGCGTACTGGGCCTCGACGCCGACGAGGGCAAGCTCGAGTTTCACCGGGCCAAAAAACGACAGGTGCGCTACGCCGATGCTGAAGACCCTGAGCTCTGGGAGCGCCTCGATCTCACCGGCTTGCGCGGGGTGCTGCTCACCCTGCCCGACCTCGAGGCCAAGCTGCGGGCGGCCCGCGGCCTCAAACAGCGGGGTTTTACGGGCCTCATCGCTGCCACCAGCTATCACCGCGAGGAAGACCCCCTCCTGGCGGAAGCAGGCGCCACGCTCATCTCGCATCCCTTCGCCGAGGCCGGAGAGCGTCTGGCTGAGCGTGCCCTGGGCCTCAACCTGGTAGAGGAACCCGAAAACCCCCAGCTCGCCGAGACCGGGCCCGATTGAAACCCCTACTCACCTGCGTGTTCGGCCAGCGTCCAGGCCTTCTTACCTACACCTGGCACCCTGCTGACGGCAAACCCTGCCGCGGCCAGGTTGCGGCGAAAGCGGCCCGCCACCGAGTAGGTGGCCAGCCGTGCACCCGCACCAGCCGCCCTGAACAGCTTTTGCAGCACACCGGGTTGCCAGGGCTCGGGGTTCACTTGCGGGCTAAAGGGGTCAAAGTAAAGGGCTGTGGCCCAGCCAGAAGGCATGGTGGCCGCGACAACATCTTCAAAGCGCACCTCGAGCCTGCCCCAAAAACCCTCCAGCCGTAAAGGGGCCCGCGGATGGGCAGGCCAAATAGCCAGCAAATCCATCCATACCTGCTCGGCAGCAGGCGAAAGCGGAACCCCAACCGACGCCAGTATCATCCTCGAGACCGGATAGCCCTCGTAGCTGAGGTATTCAAAAAACACCCCGCGTCGCAGGCAGTTTTCCAGGGTCGCCCGGAAATTAACCCCCAGCCCAAAGCCTACCTCCAGCACCCTGGGGGATGGGTGCCGATGGGTCTGGGTGAGCTTCAGGTAGAGCTCATTGGCCTGCATCCAGGCCCCATGCCGGGAGCTATAGGCCTCGCCGAATACCGGATGCACCAGTGTGGGTGAGCCGTCCTCTGTCTGTAGCCGCTGGTAAATGTCGGAACGCTCAGGTGCCAATTTCCACCCTCTGGGCTTCTTGTTGCATGCGGGCCCACAGCGCTTCCACATGTGGGCGTTCGGTGGCCTCCGCGCCAATAGAGACCCGCACCATCCAGCGTCCTTTGAGCAGGGCTGCGGTCAAGAAAGCCCGGCCCGTGCGGTTGATACGGGCTACCCAGTCCTGGGTGTGCCGGTCGAGTTGCTCCGGGCTCAGGCCCCCGGGGTTGTAGCGTACACACACCGTTTGCAAAGGCACCGGCGCCAGCAGCTCCCAGCCGGGGGTCTGCTTGACCTGGGCCTCGAGCCACTTCGCGTTGGCCAGGTCGCGTCGCAGTCGCGTCTGCAAGCCTTCCACGCCCAGCTCGCGCAGCGTGAACCAGATCTTAAGCGCTCGAAAGCGACGGCCCAGCGGGATGCCCCAGTCTTTGTAGTTCTTGACCTGCCCATCGGCAGCCGAGTGGAGGTAGGAAGGGTTGGTGGACATGGCCCGGATCAGGTGTTCGGGCTCGCGCACGTAGTAGAGCGAGCAGTCCATGGCCACCCCCAGCCACTTGTGGGGATTGAAGACGATGGAGTCGGCTTGCTCGATACCGTCCCACATCCACCGGCACTCCGGCAAAATCATGGCCGAACCGGCCATGGCCGCGTCCACATGTAGCCAGATGCCGTGTTCTTGGCATAGCTCGGCAATTTTTCGCACCGGGTCAATGGCCGTGGTGGCCGTGGTGCCCACGGCAGCCACCACCGCGCAGGGCTTGCGCCCTTCGACCAGGTCGCGCTTGAGGGCGGCCTCGAGCGCATCCAGCCGCATGGCGTGGGCCTCGTCGGTTTCGATCAGGCGCAGGTTTTCGCGGCCAAAACCGGCCAGCAGTGCGGCTTTGGGCACCGAGCTGTGGGCCTGGTCGGACACATACACCGTGAGGGGACGGGCCTCGGCCTGGAGCCCACCCCGATCCTGGGACTGGCCTGTGGCCCATTCGCGCGCAGTGAGCAGGGCCACCAGCGTACCGGTGGAGGCAGTGTCTTGAATAACCCCCTGAAACTGCACCGGCAGGCCCAGCATCTGGCGCAACCAGTCGGTCATTACCTCTTCTACCTCGGTCAGGGCCGGGCTGGCCTGCCAGGTGATGCCGGTCTGACCCAGCCCGGTGGCCACAAGATCAGCCAGCACCGAGGAGAGCGGCGCGTTCGATGGAAACCAGGCGAAGAAATTGGGGCTTTGCCAGTGGGTCAGGCCGGGGAAAAGCGCTTTCAGGTCTTCCTGCACCCCTTCCAACCCCTGTGCTTGTTGAGGGGGAGCCGAAGAAAACAAGGCTTTGATGGCCCCCGGCTGGACCTGCGCCATCACCGGCTGGGCCTCGAGGCTGGCACGGTATTCGGCAATGAAGTCAATCAGTTGGTAGCCCAAACGCTTAAACTCTTCCGGCGACATGAAAATAGCCTACCAAAGCCCAGGACTTGCAGCATGGGGAGTTCAGAGGCCAACCAGGGTTAGAATGGCATCCATGGAGATTACGCCTGAACTGGTCAAAAATCTGGGCAAGCTTTCACGGCTGGCGCTCACCCGGGAAGAAGAGGCGAAGCTCGAGGGTGAGCTTCGTTCGATTGTGGTTTTTTTTGAAAAGCTGGGCGAGCTGGATACCGAAAACCTACCCGAAATGGCCCGCCCGGTAGAAATTACCAACCGCTTGCGGGCTGATGAAATCCGGCCTTCCTTGAGCCAATCGGAAGCCCTGTCGGTAGCCATCGAACAGGAAGAAGGCCAGTTCAAAGTACCAAGGGTCATTGAATAACCTCGAGCACCTGGGGTCTGGAATCAAGAGTTCCAAACCTCGAGCCCTGGCCCCAGCCCTCGACCCCGAGCGCCGATATGCTAGACATCAAATTCATCCGTGAAAACCCCGAAATCGTCCGCAAGGCCATCGAAAAGAAAGCCGTTACCCTCGACCTCGACGAGTTGCTGGCCCTGGACGCACAGGTGCAGGAGCTCAAACGAAAAACCGAGGCTCTCCAGGCCGAGCGCAACGCCAACGCCAAAGCCGCCAGCAAGGCCCGGCCCGAGGAGCGCGCGGCCATGATTGAAAAGGGCAAGGAGATTGGGCGGCAGCTCGCCCTTCTCGAGCCCCAGCTACGTGACCTCGAGGCCAAGCTGAAGAACCTGCTCTATCTAACACCTACCATTCCCTGGGAGGGTGCGCCGGTTGGCCCTGACGACTCGTTTAATGTGGAGACCCGCGTCCACGGCAACCCCCGCATCTTCCTGTTCGAGCCCCTCGACCATGTAACGCTCATCGAGAAAAACGGCTGGGGCGATTTTGAACGGGCCGCCAAGGTCTCGGGCTCTCGCTCATACATCCTGAGGGGTGATCTGATGGTCTACGAGCAAGCCCTGCTGCGTTTTGCCCTCGACCGGATGATCCAGGCCGGCTTCACCCCCATGAGCGTGCCCAGCCTGACCAAAGAAGAGGTGCTGTATGGGCACGGGCAGTTCCCCACTGCCCGCGACCAGGTGTACTCGGTAGATGGCGAGGATGCCTTCCTGGCTGGCACGGCCGAGGTGCTGCTCAACTACCTGCACGCCGGAGAGATTCTGCCCGAGAGCGAGTTACCCAAAACTTACTGCGCCCTTTCCCCCTGTTTTCGCAGTGAGGCCGGCTCGGCAGGCAAGGATGTGCGCGGCCTGATGCGCGTGCACCAGTTCAACAAGGTAGAGCAGTATGTGCTCTGTAAGGCCGACCTGGAAGAGTCGAAGAAGTGGTTCGACACCATGCTTTCCATCTCGGAGGGCATCCTGCAAGCCCTCGAGCTGCCTTACCGGGTACTGGAGGTATCCACGGGCGATATGGGCCTGGGCAAGTACCAACAGGTAGACCTGGAAACCTGGGTTCCCAGCGAAAACCGCTACCGCGAGACCCACTCCTGCTCGGCCCTCCTGGACTGGCAGGCCCGGCGGGCCAACCTTCGCTACCGCGACGAAAACGGCAAGGTGCGCTATGCCTACACCCTCAACAACACCGCCCTGGCCACCCCCCGCATCTTGGTGATGCTTCTGGAAAACCACCAGAACGAGGACGGCACCGTTAACGTGCCGAAAGCCGTGCAGCCCTATTTTGGTAAGGAGAGGCTCGAGCCTACCCTCTGATACCAGATTCGGTTAGTTCGCCGCCATCCGGCGCCGAACTAACAGGGCCGAAGTTATCCGCGTAGCGGAGGGCGATACCGCCCCTTGGAAGTTATCCGCGTAGCGGAGGGCGTAAGCCCCTTTGGAAGGGAGACGCTTTCTTCGCCAACCGTTCGGGAGGGGTGTGCTCTAGGATTCAAAAAGACAACCTATGGGTTTTTGGTTTTTGAACTGTCTTTTGAATCCGGTATTATCAGGCGCCAGGAGAGCGGGGTTTACCTCCAGGGGCTTCCCTGCCCGGTGAGGGGCGGGCGCGTGGTATTACGTGGCGGCCACCTTCCCTGCCTCCCCTATCCACACCGGTTGGCCCCGTTTTGGTGAAACACAACACACCCGACTACCCGGCGGGAGAATAAACCGCCCCTAGCGCCGCCGGAGTAGGGTGAGGCCCATGAGGGCCAGAAGCGTGGTGTAGAGTAGCACGCTCGCCACGGCGCTAGCTGCCCGAAAGTCCTCGCGCAGGCTTTGGAAGAGGAGAAGCGGCAGGGTTACGGTGCCGAAGCCCGCCACCATGCTGGTGATCTCGAACTCCCCCATGGAAATAGCAAAAGCCACCAAGCCCCCCGAGAGAACTGCCGGGAGGAGATTGGGGAGAAGGACATACCGCATCCGCGCCCAAAGCCCCGCCCCCGAGGCTTGGGCAGCCTCCATTAGAAGCCGCACCTCGAGGCCCGAAAGACCTGCATACACTGTGCGGAAGAAGAAAGGAAAGCCCAAGGCCGCGTGACCAAAAACTACGATCCAGAAGGTTCCTGAGAAGGCCAGGGGCGGACGATTAAAGGCCAAGAGGAAGCCCAGGCCTACAATGAGGGGGGGCACCAGGAGGGGCAGGATCTGGACGAGTCGCCTGAGCCCATCTCCCAGCCGACCTGCCCAGGTGTAGGTAGCGTAGGCCGTGGGTACCCCCACCAGCACATTGAGGGCCACGGCCAGAAGTGCAATGCGCAGCGAGAGGAGGGCCCCCTCGAGGTACTTGGGGTCGGTAAAGATCTTGCGATACCAGGCCAGGGTAAAGCCTTCGGGCAGGATGGCCAGCCACATCTGGCTGAAGGAGTAGACCACCGTGGCCAGCATGGGCAGCACCAGGTAGAGCAGAAAGAAGGTGAAGAAAAACCAACCCAAAAGCCTCATCGCCGCACCCGCCTTTCCCAGAGGGATAGGAGGTACAGCCCAATTCCTGTGCTGGCCATAAGCAACGCTGCCAGGGCCGCAGCTTGGGGCAGATCAAAGGTGCTCTCGGCTACCAGGCTGTAGATCTGCAACGAGAGGAGGTTCTTGGCAAAGCCAGTGAGGGCCAAGGCGGTACCGAAGGCCCCCATCATTCCCGCAAAGACGATAGCGCTCCCTGCTAACACCCCGGGCATAAGGTTCGGGAGAAGCACCCGCACCCAGGCCTGCAAGGGCGTGGCCCCCGAAGCCCGGGCGGCCTCTAAAAGATCCCGCCCTAGACTCTCTAAAAGGGGGATGAGGGCAAGGGCAAACAGGGGAATATTGTAGAAGGGAAAGACCAAAAGAAGCCCTATCCAACTGTACAGTTCAAAGCGCGGAAGGCCCACAGCCGCGAAAAGCTGGTTCACCACGCCGTTGCGCCCCAGAAGTACGATAAAGCCAAAAGCCACCACCAACCCTGAGAGGGAGATGGGGATAGCATAGAGGGAAAGAAGGAAGCGCTTGGGTCTCAGGGGCAACCCCGCCGTCCAGTAAGCAACGAAGACCCCACCAAAGGCAGCTATAAGGGTAGAGGCGGTAGCAAAGACGAGGGAGTTGCGCCAGGCCTCGAGGTAAGCGGGGGCCGTTAGGGCCTTGAGGTAGCGGGCCAGGGTCAGCCCCTCGAGGCCCGAGACACTGCGCTCCAGGATGGCCCACAGGGGGTAGGCGAAAAAAAGGGCCAAGAAGAGGAACCCTGGAAGTACGAGGAAACGTTCACCGCGCATAAGATAAAAAGGGGCAGGGGAATCCCCGCCCCTAGGGATTCTAGCGGATGGTCTCTGCGTAGTACTTCTGCAGGGTCTCGGAGGCGGCCTCCTCTTTCTGGTAGTCCACGAACTTCACCTTGGCATAGGCGCTCTTTGGCGGGAACTTAGCGGCCACCTCTTTGGGAAGCTCTACATCGGGTCGAACCGGGGAGACGAAGGCCTTAGCGAAGAGGCCCTGGCCGTATTTGGAAAAGAGGAACTCCAGGAAGAGTTTGGCGGTGTTGGGGTGCGGAGCGTTGCGGGCGGCGATGATACCCCCGCCGTTGGCCAGGCTGCCGTCTTGGGGAATCACCACTTCGGTGGGAAAGGGAAAGCGTTCCTTCCAGGCCAGAAGGTTGTAGTCATAGTTAATGAGAATACCCACCTCGCCCCGTTCAAATTTGGCCGTGGTCACCTTAGGCTCTACTGCACCAATCACGCCCAGCTTGTGGAGCCGGGCAAAGTAGTCTACACCTGCTTTGCCATAAGGATCCCCACTGAGGGCGTAGCTCGCAGTCATAATGGTGGCCACCCCGGTACCCGTAGCTCGTGGATCCTGATACTGGATGAGACCCTTGTATTCCGCATTTTCCAGTTCCCTCCAGGTTTTGGGCACCTTCTTCACCAGTCGGGTGTTCACGATCCAACCCAGGGTACCCTTGTAGCCCGCATACCAGGTGGAGCTATCCTTTCCTTCACCCTTCTGGCTTTGGGGGATGGCCACCCAGGAAGTGACCCGGTAGGGCAGGGTGAGACCCTCTTCGGCCAGCTTCATGGCAAAGGCAGGCTTGAGGTCGGCGATGTCGTTCTTACTGGCCTTCTCTTCACGCATTCGGGCCAGAACCACGGCACTCCCCATGTCAATGTCCTGCTGGCGGATACCGAAGAGGCGCTGGAACTCGGCGAAGATTTCCCCGTAGTTGGCCCAGTCGTTGGGCATCCCGTAGGTGTTGATGACCCCGCCCTCGGCCCGGGCTTTGGCCGCCAGATCGCGAATGTAGGCGTTGTTCAGCTCCGGAGGAAGCTGGGCCGTGCCTTGGGCCAAGCCCTCCCATCCCCTAATGCCAGCACCGAGAGCAAAAACTGCCAAGGCGGTTGCTGCGTAACGCGTCCAGGTTTTCTTCATCTTACTTTACCTCCTATTGCCTCGGGGACAAGCCCCGCTAAGGCCCAGTTCTGGTATAGCTCTAGATACTCCTCTACGCCCCGTGGGGGTAGCTCCACCAGCAGGGTACAGTGGCGCCCCGCAAAGGGGACTACCTCCTCGGAAGCGGGGGGCAGGTGGAGATCGAAGTATCCATCGTTGGTGTGAGCATGCACATGGACGAGCCTTTCACCCAGGGCCTCGAGGAAACCCTCCGTGGGTTCTCCTGCCATTCGGGCATGGCCTAGGTCTAAGCAAAAATAGAGATCTGGCACCTCCAGAAACTGGGTCATCTCCCCCGGGGTACGCGGGAACTCCTGCGGGGCAGGAAGGTTTTCCAAAGCGAGACGCACTCCTAAGCTCGAGGCAAGCTTGGTGAGGCGGGAAAAGCCCTCCAGTGCGCGCTCTAGGGCCTCCTCCCGCATCTTTTGTTCTGCCTCCCTCAGCGCCTGGTGGGCCGGGGAGAGGCCTGAGGGAGGATAGTCCGTCCAGGGGATGTTGCCTGCGTGGACATTAACGAGCATAGCCCCCATACGGGCCGCTCTAATCAGATCCTCTTCCAGTATCCGGAGGGAGGTTTCACGGATGGTGGGCTCGGGGGAGGCGGGGTAGATATCCTGGTAGCGGGCGTGTAGGGTCAGGTCGTAGCCCATGGCGCGGGCCTCGAGGGACACCTGCGCCAAGCTCTCCACCGCACTTCCCGGAATCTCTATGAAGCCGTAGCGTCCCTCGAGCCTCTCGGCGTAGTCAAGGAAACTCGTGGGATCCTTGGGGGGACGGAAGCCCAGGGTCATACCTTCTCCTTTACAAATGGGGCCTTTTCGGGCAAGCAAAGCCGCACCCGCTCACCCATGGGAGGGGCCCCCACTGGGGGCACGTCCACCTTAAGTAAGAGACCTTCGCCTTCCACCTCTACCTCCAGTCGCACCAGGCTTCCCAGGTAGGTGGCCAGGCGCACTGTTCCATCCAGAAAGCCCTTCTCGGAGACCGCTAAGGCTTCAGGGCGCAGAAGCAGGTGGCCCCTGCCCTCTCCTTCCACCTGCACAGGCCAGGGACGATTTCGATGGAAAAAACCACCCTGCGCCTCCCCAGGCACCAGCACCCCCTGGCCTACAAAGCGGGCCACGAAAGCGGTCTTGGGCAGGGCGTAGATCCCCTCAGGGGTATCCACCTGCTCTACCCGGCCCTCCCGCATTACCGCCACGCGGTCGGAGAGGGCCAGGGCCTCCTCCTGGTCGTGGGTAACATATAGGGTGGTAAGGCCCGTCTCCCGTTGTAAGCGCTTGAACTCGCCCCGGAGTTCCTCCCGAATCTTGGCGTCCAGAGCCGAGAGGGGTTCATCCAGCAGGAGCATCTTGGGCTCCCGAGCCAGGGCCCGGGCCAGGGCTACCCGCTGTTGTTGTCCTCCAGAGAGTTCCCTCGGGTAGCGGCCCCCTAGCCCCGTAAGATGCACCATTTCCAGCAGTTCCAGCACCCGCTTTTTTACCTTCTCGTCGGGCAAGCGCTTTAGCTTCATGGGAAAGGCCACGTTGCCAAAGACAGTCATATTTGGGAAGAGGGCGTAGTTTTGAAAAACCATGCCGATGGGCCGTCGCTCAGGCGGCAGTTGGTTCACCAGCTCTCCCGCCAGGAACACCTCTCCCTTCTCCGGCCGCTCAAATCCAGCAATGAGGCGGAGGGTGGTGGTTTTACCACAACCCGAAGGCCCCAGGAGGCTGAAGAACTCCCCTTCTCGAACCTCGAGGCTTACCCTATCCACTGCCAGGGCACGTCCGAAGTACTTGGTTACTGTACGAAGCTCCACCACTAAGACTTTTCACCCCTTTTGTCACAAGCGTATCAGCCAGCGGTAATACAGGGCTACCAAACCCAGGCTGGCCAATAAAAGAACGAAGGCCATGGCGCTAGCAGCCGAAAGATCCAGACCTAAGAAGGCCTTGCGGTAAATAAAGTAACTCACAAGCTCGGTAGCGCTCCCTGGCCCTCCCCGCGTGAGCACATAAACCAGGTCATAGGTGCGGAGTTCCGCAACGGTCTGCAGGATTACCAGGATGACCAACACCGGCTGCAACAGGGGCAGGGTAACGTAGCGGAAGCGTTGGAAGGGGGTAGCCCCATCCACAACGGCAGCCTCGAGGGGCTCTTTGGGCAGGCTGCGCAAGCCTGCCAGAAGAATCAGCGCCACCAGCGAAACCTGCTGCCAGACATCAATACAAATCAAGGTTAATAAAGCCAGCCGGACATCACCCAGAAAGTCCAAACCGGTCAGACGCCCCAGCGGGCCGAGCTCAGGATGAAGCAACATTTTCCAAATGAGGCCCACCCCTACCGGTGCGATGAGCATCGGCAAACTTACCGCAAAGTAATGAAAGCCTCGAAGAGGTACGGGCTGTTGCAGTAACACAGCTAGCAGCAGCCCCAGCCCCAGGGAAAGGCCCACTGTGAGGACTACGTAGAGCACGCTTAGCGCTAAAGCGTGAATAAAATAGACGTCTCGAGCCAGTTCGAGGTAGTTCTCGAGGCCCACCCATTCCCAACCAGGGCGCAAAAAAGTATAGTTCGTTAGTGAGATTCCCAGGGTGTAGAAGAGCGGCACGCCAACCACTCCGGCTAGCACCAGCAGTCCGGGAAAGCCAAGCAGAACCCCTTCTACACGCTTCAAACAAATCTCCTAACGCAGGCCGGCTTTGCGCAGCAGCGCCTCGAGGCCCTTGGCAGCATCCTGCAAAGCGGCTGCAGTGCTCTTTTGGCCCCCTGCGGCAAGGCTAATTTCGCGACCCACCACGTCTTCCATCTCAGCAGTGAAGGCGAAGATGGGTACCTTTTGCGCGCCTGAGATAATGACCTGAGCTTCCTTGTAGTAGGGATATTTGCTTAAAACTTCAGCATTTTGGAATACGTCGCTTCGGGTAGGAGCATGCCCGGCCAGCGCCCGCTTGAGCACCACTTCCTTTGATTCCACCCAGCTAATAAACTGCCAGGCTGCCTCTTTGTTTGCAGAGTTCTTGGGGATGGCCCAGCCCCAGCCCCCGTTGACACCCTTTCCGCCCGGCATCGGGGCCAGGGCTACCTTACCGGCCACCTTTGGGCATTGCTGGGGGTTATCTAGCTGCGGCAGCATCCACCAGTAGGTGACCATACTGAAGGCCTGGCCCTGGCACATAACCCGGAAGGTGTCGTCAAGGTTAAAATTGAGGGCCCCTCGGGGGGCAAAGTTGCGAATCATCTGGACATAGGTCTGCAAGGCCTTCTGGCCCATGGGGTTGTTGAGAACAACGCGGTTCTTATCGTCAAGGTAGCGTCCGCCTGCCGCAAAGAGGTAGTTGGAAAACTCCATGAAGTTGGGATCACCGCGCTGGCCCTGCATGGCTACCCCTGAAAGCCCTGCATTCTTGTGCATAAAGCCTGCGATCTGAGCATATGCATCGAGATTTTTGGGTAGCGCCAGCGGCACTTTGAACTGGGCCCTAAACTTGTCCTGCAGGTCTTTGCGGGCCAGCAGATCCTTTCGGTAGATAAGGCCCATGGCATAGTTGTACATGGGTATCATATACAGGGTCTTCTGGTAGTAGCCCACCAGATCGAGCATGGAGGGGTAATAGACCGAGAGATCGAAGTTGCTCTTGCGCACATAGGGCTCGAGCGGCTCCAGCCAACCGGCAGCGGGGAACTCCCCCGCCCATAGAAAGTCTACCTGGAGGAAATCGTAGCTGCTTTGGGGGGACAAAAGCTGCGATACCAGCTTGTCGTGCATGGCCCCGTACTGCACCTTCTCGAAGACCACCTTGATGCCGGTTTTCTGCTCGAACTCGGGCAAAAGTTTTTCGATCATCTGGGTTTCGGGAACATCCTCCATCAAAGCCTGGAGGGTAACCCCTTGGGCCACTGCTAAGCCGAACACCGCACCTAAAGCCAACAACCACTTCATGCCAACCTCCTTTACTTCACCGCCCCCAGGGTCAGTCCTTCCACCAGGTAGCGATCTATGATCCTGGCCAGTAAGGCCACCGGAAGCACCGCCAGCACGACCCCAGCAGCCACCTGTGCGAATAGCACCCCGCGCTGGGTGATAAAGGTGGAGAGCGCTACGGGAACAGTCTGCGATTCACGTCCGCTAAGCAAAAGCGCCAAAAGAAACTCGTTCCAAGAAAGCAAAAAACCCATCACCCCTGCAGCAAACAGGCCCGGTGCGGAAAGGGGCAACACAATGCGAGTGAAGATGTAGAGAAAACCGGCTCCGTCTACCCGCGCAGCCTCTTCCAGCTCACGCGGAAATGTTCGGAAGAAGCCCATCAGCAGCCAGGTCATAAAGGGCAGGGCGAATGCCAGATAGGCAATTATCAGCCCCCCTAAGCTTCCGCTTAGACCCACCGCCCGAAAGAGGGCAAATAGCGGAAGAGCCAGCACAATAGGCGGCAGCATCTGGGTAGCCAGCACCCCAAAGCGCAAGGCATGTCCCCCCAGGTTATAACGCGCCAGGGCATAGCCCAAAGGCGCAGCCAGGGGCAGACCCAGGGCCACCACCCCAGCTCCAACCCATAAGCTGTTGCGCAAACCCAAGCCGAAGGGCCCTTGAATCAGTCTGGCAAAATTATCAAAGGTCATGCTGGCCAGGCTGAAGGGCTGCCCTTCCGAGGACAGCGCCCGCAGGAGCACCCAGCCCAAAGGCAAAAGGAAGATCAGGCTAAAGAACCACAAACCCACATGACCCACAAGGGCCAGCCAGCGGTTAGAAGATCCAGGCCCCACCATTGACCTCCATAGCCTCTCCGGTAATAAAGTCGGAGTCGGGACCCACCAGAAAAGCCACAGCAGCCGCCACGTCCTCGGGGCGTTGTAGACGGCCCAAGGGTGTCTGTCGCACATAGTCTTTCAATACTGCTTGGGGACTAAGCCCACGCAGGCGGGCCTCCCAGGCCACCTCTCTTTCCTGCATTTGGGTCTGCACAAAACCTGGATTAACCGCATTGACCGTTAGCTGCAGCGGCGCTAGCTCTTTCGCTATAGCCTGTACCAGACCCAAGACCGCAAACTTGCTGGCCGAGTAGTGCGCCAGCAAGGGCGCGGCCTGGCGGGCAGCCATCGAGGCAGTAGCGATGAGTTTTCCGCGCACTTCCCGCCCGGTCATTAGGGGTTGTTGGGCCATCTGGCGGGCAAAGGTCTGCAAGGTGAGGAAGGTGCCTTTCGCATTGACTGCGAAGTTAAAATCCCACTCCTCTTCGCTCAGCTCCAGGAAGGGGTTCATGGTAGAGACCCCGGCATTGGCCACGAGAACATCGAGCCGATGGTCGCTAGCGAAAATATGCCTCGCAGCTTCCTCCAGGGCGCTCCGGCTGGTCACATCCACGGCCAGATGGGGCATCCCCAGGGCCTTGCCCACCTGCTCGGCCCGTATGGGCTCGAGGTCGCTTACCCAGACCCGAAATCCTTCCCGAACCAGCCGGGCCGCAATGGCCTGACCAATACCGCTTCCTGCACCGGTTACGAGGGCGTTAGGCATGTATTCCTCCCAACTGAGCAAACCAGCCCCGCAAACTGGGGTAGGCCTCTCGGTAAAGCCGATAGATGGGTTGGTATAAATCAACCCAGCTTTCCTCTGGTGCGGTGCTGCCAGCAACCTCGAGCGGCAGGCTCTCCAGATCCCACCGGCCCAGGGCCATGCCGGTCAGAAACCCCACACCGAAAGCGCTACCTTGCACACTCTGGGCCAGAAAATGAACCTCTTGACCTAGAACACTGGCCAAGATTTTGCGCCAAAGCGGACTTCGCGCACCCCCATCCATCACTGTGTAACGGTGCACTCGATGGCCGTAAGACTCCAGCACCTCCACGTGGTGCTTGAATGCGTAAGCTACCGCTTCCAGCAAAGCCCGGTAGAGGTGGGGAGGGGTATGTTGAAGAGTAAGACCCAGGACGCTACCGCGGGCTAGTGGATCGCTGAAAGGCGTCTTCTCGCCAAGAAAGTAAGGTAGCGCCACCAGCCCTTCAGCCCCCGGGATCACTCGAGCCGCCTCGGCATCCAACTCGGAAAAGCTTGCGCCTGGGCGGAAGTTGCGCCGAAACCACTCCAGCAGCGTACCCGAGCTGGCCATGCAGCCATTGAGCACATAAAGTCCTGGAAGGTCGTGGTAATCAATGTAAAGTTCGCGCAGCGGGGTAAAGGTAGGGCTCACATACAAAAAGTCGCCCGCACTGCCCAGCTTAATAACGGCCTGCCCTTCTTGCTGCAAGCCCGCGGCCAGGGCGGCTGCAATGTGGTCCGCACTTCCAGCGATAATCGGTAGCCCTTCCGGCAGGCCGGTTAGCCCCGCTACTTCTCGCCTAAGGTAGCCCACTACCTCCTGGGGAAAACGCACCGGCGCCAGCAGACCCGGAGGCACCTCCAGGTAATCCAGAACCTCCTCTAGCCAGACCGCCTTATACGGATCCCATAGCCCGGACTCTAGTGCCCAGTTGGCTTCCGTGTATCGAGATCCGCTCAGCTTGTAGACAATGTGCTCATAGGAGCCGCTCAGCCATTCCAAATGGCTCCACACTTCGGGCTCGTTGCGCTTGATCCAAAGCAGTTTGGGAGCTACGACCTGCTGGTTCCAGGTTGCCCCGGTACGAGCAAATAGGGCCTCATCGGCAAAAAATTCTCTAAGAAGCGCAATTTCTCTTACTGCCCTGGCGTCGTTTTGCTGGATGGAGGGCCTGAGTACCTGGCCCTTGCTCCCGTGCAACACCATTGCCGGTACCATGCCAGAAACGCCCAGCCCATCGATGGGGGCGCCTCGAGCTTCTTCTCTCAACAGTCGCAAGACGGCCAGAGTGCCCGCCCACCAGTCCTCAGGATCCTCCTCGGCCCAACCGGAAGCCGGATGGTGAAGGCGGTGCAGATGTTCAGACTGGGCTATAACCTGTGCGGCCTCGTCCAGCAGAACACCCTTGACCGAGCTGGTGCCAATGTCCAAACCAATGACCATCAAGACCCCCTGGTCTTTCGCACAATAGCCATGAATTGCTGAACACGCTCGCGATCCACTTCGTTCCAAGTGTGCCCATCGCGTTTGAAGGCCGTGCCCACAATGGCTCCATCGGCCACCTCGAGGACGTCTGCTACCGTCTCGTGCCGCACGCCCGTGTTGGCCAGCACCGGTAGGTCGGGTAAAGCTGCTTTAACTGCTTGTAGATGCTCCAGACGAGCTCCTTCGCCGGTCATGGGCCCAGAGACCAATATGGCGTCGGCCAAACTGGAAAAGACCGCACTACGGGCTCGTTCGACCAGGCTGCGATTATCCAGCGGCGAGGCGAACTCTGCACTCACGTTGTACAGCAAAAACACGTCGTCGCATCCTAAAAGACGCCTGTAACGGAGTGCTTCTGCCGCTCGCCCGCTCCACAAACCCATGTCTGAGCCGTAAAGACCGGTAAACACCTCGCGCACAAATCGAGCCCCTGTAGCGGCAGCAAGGGCCATGCTGGCCATGGGATCCCAAAGCACATTGACACCAAACGGCACCCGAATCTCATCGCGCAAACGCCCAATCACAAAAGCCATGGCTGCCACCGAGGCGGGATTAACCGAAAGCTCGTAAGGCCGGTCATTTTCGTTACCAAACATTACGGCATCGACTCCTGCTTCCTGCAAAATCTGCAGATCCTGCCTAGCTCCATTCAAAATGGCCTCCATGCTGCCTCGATAAAGAGGGGTGCCCGGCAGGGCGTCCAGATGCACCATGGCAATAATGGGTTTGTAGCCAAAAAGCTCCTTAAACTTATGCACGGACGACCTCCACAGGAACGACTTCGGCCAGCGCAGGATGCTCCAGATCTGTCACCATACGAAACAAGGCGCTGAGTGGGGTTACTCGAGCCACCGCTTTGTGCCCAAACTTGCTGCCATCCGCCAGCAATACAGTTCTATCGGCCACAGCCAGCGCCTTTTTCTTTACAAAGGCCTCCTCCAGGGTGTGATTGGTGACTTCGAAAAGATCAAAAGCATCTGCTCCAAGGAAAAACAAGTCGGCCTTGATCTGGGCCAGGCTTTCCAGGACCCATTGACTTGTCAGGCTGTAAAAGCCATTGCGAACCAGACCCCCAGGCAGCCATACCTCGGTATGGCCCTGGGCTAGGGTTTGGGCCACCACCAAATCAAGGGCAAATACCCGTACCCGCAAGCCTGCAAGTAGACGGGCCAGGGCGAGCGTGGTGGTGCCGGAGTCAAGGATCAGGGTCATGCCCTCCTCCACGTACTGAAGAGCCTTCCGGGCAATGGCCTCCTTAACCGCTTGATTCTTTCCGATTTTGATTGAATAGGGCGGTTCCTGCTCCAAAACGACAGCACCTCCATGCTCTCGATGAAGCTCGCCGCGCTCGGAAAGTACTCTAAGATCTCGCCGGATCGTGGCTTCAGAAGCACCCAGCTCCCTGGCCAGATCCTTGGTGCGGAAAGCCCCATTTTGCTTTAGCAGGGCCAGTAAGGCCTGTTGACGCTCTGAGGCAAGCATGGTTGTGATTGATTATGACTGTATTTGATTGTTTCTGTCAACAGGTTTTTTCTGAAAACTTTGAATTACTCAGGCTGCTGCCAACAAACGCTTTGAACCGGTAGGAACTCATTCCAAACAAAAAGGATGAATGCTGTGGCGTGGGGCCGTGAGGGGAGGCTTGGTGGGTACATAAGACCCAATCAGGTCGCCTAGATAGGAGCATTTTTTGCAACACCAAGCGTCTGAAGCACTCCTGGCTGCGCTTTGCGAGGGTTCACGCACCGAGCCTGGGCCCCGGACGAACTCTCCCGCTAGGAGGGCCTCGAGCTGCCATGCTTGCATATCAATGCTGGCGCTGCGCTTACCCAAGGAGTCTGTGGCCGTGCTGGACGACCCGCGCAGCATCGAGGAGGCGCTGCATGGGCCGGAACTCGGCAGGTTTTGGAAATACCGGGTAGGGGATTATCGCCCGATCTGCCCCATCCAGGATCAAAAAATCACCATCGTGGTCTTGCGGGTGTGCCATTGGCGGGTGATCTAGCGGTGGCGACTCCTTGATCTAGAAGAACGGAAAGTCGTCAGCGATGGTAGACCCCATGCCACTGGCGGGGGCGAGCGCAAAACTCCGTCAAGCACCCAGCGCCTAGAGCGGAACTTCCTCATCAGGCATCCAAGGGGCCTATGGCCCATCCAAGCGAAGTGTTACAAAAAATCCCTTCCCCTCCTCCACCGCTTGTAAGCTCCCCCCCTGGGCCCGCGCCAGGGTGTTGGCTAACCGCAGACCAAGGCCCGTGCCCGGTTCGGGATGGCTGGGTGCGTTGTATACCCAAAGGTGGGTTCCCCTCACTCCAATCCGCACGGTTCCCCCTTTGGCAGTGTGCCGCAGGGCGTTTTCCAGCAAGGCCACCACCATCGCCCGGAGAGCCTGATCGTTGGCCAGGACACCGGTGGGTTCTTCAGGGAGATCCACGATCAGCCGCAACCCCCTGGCCTGGAAGGCCGGGCGCAGGGCCTCGGCCTCAGTAAAAACCAGGGTGTCCAGTTCTACTTGGGCCCGCGCCAGGGCGTCTACCTCGGCCCGGGCCAGCAGGAGGAGCTGTTCCACCAGCTCCCGCAGACGCTGGGCCTGGATTCGGGCCTCCTCCAGGCGCCCCCGCTCCAGGTGGCCCAGGAGCACGGTCAGGGGGGTGCGCAGGGCGTGGGCGGCCTCCTGGGCAAAGCGCCGCTCGGAGGCCAGGGCTTGTTCCAGAACTTCCAGAACCTGGTTGAAGGCCTGCACCACCTTCCCCACCTCGTCCGGGTTAGGGGGGATGGGCAGCCGGCGACTCCAGGCTTGCTCTTTCGCCAGGGCCAGGGCGGCCCGGGTGGTCCGGGCCAGGGGGACCAGGGCCCGGGTGGCGAGCCCCAGGGCCAGGAGCATCGCCACTCCGCCCCCTAAGAGCAGAACCCAGGGCAGCAACCGATCCAGGAGGGCCACCACCTGGCGCATCTCTTCCATCCGAAGCGCCGCCAACACCCGGACCCCGCCCACCGGTTGTTCCTGCAGGAGGTAGCCCTCGGCCTTCCCCTGGGCTAAGGCCTCCAGCTCCGCCGGGGGAGGGAGCAAGCCTGCCGCGTCCTGGATTCCCTCCGGGCCCACCACCAGCACGAGGGTGTCCGGCTTCAGGGAGGAGAAAAGCCCCCCGTCCAGGTCCAGGCGTAGCGTCCCTTCCTCGTCGTGAAGCAGGCGCGGAACCACCGCCTGGAGCAGGGCCCTGAGCTCCCGGTCGGCCTGGCTCAGGAGAAAGGCCCGCAAACCCTCGCGCAGGGCCAGGGCCGATACCCCCAGGGCCAGGGCTACCGCGAGGGCAGCGTAGAGGGCGAAGCGGGTGCGCAGGCTCATCCCAGGAAGCGGTACCCCAGCCCGCGCACGGTCTCTATGGCGTCGAGGGTCAGTTTGCGGCGAAGGTACTTGATGTAGGTGTCCACGGTGCGCGGGTCCACGCTCTCCTCCCCGCTCCAGACCTTTTCCACCAGGTAATCCCGGGGGCAAAACCCCTCCCCCCGCAGGGCCAGGGCTTCCAGGAGGGCGTACTCGCGGGCGGATAGCCGCACCTCCTGGCCCTGCCAGAAGGCCTGGCGCCCCTCGATGTCCAGCTCCAGGCGTCCCAGGCGCAGCCAGTTCTCGGCCAGGCCCCGGCTTCGCCGCAGGAGGGCTCGAGCCCGGGCCACCACCTCCTGCGGGTAGAAGGGTTTGACCAGGTAGTCGTCGGCCCCCTGTTCCAGCCCCAGGACCCGGGCCTCCGGGGCGTCCCGGGCGGTGAGGATGAGCACGGGCAGGGGCATCTTCCGCAGGCGGACGGAGCGGAGGACCTCGAGGCCGTCCCCGTCGGGCAGGGCCAGGTCCAGTATCAGAAGGTCGTAGGGAAAGGCTTCCAGAAGCCCCAAGGCCTCGGCGACCCCGGTGGCCTCGTCCACGGCCCAGCCCGCTTCCTCCAGGACCTCCCGCAAGAGGCGGAGCACCTCCGGCTCGTCCTCCACCAGGAGGAGCCTCACCGCCGGAACACCTCCTTTCCCGTGGCCGCCTCCAGCCAGGCCTCGCCGAAAGGCCCCTTGGCCTCCCAGACCAGGAGCCCCTCCTTGGGCTTGGGCTTCAGCTCCAGCTTCCAGGGCTCCCCGTACCGGGCCCGCACCAGCCCCAGGGCCTTGGGAAAGGGGATGTGGGGCTCGGCCAGGTGCTTGGGCGGCTTCTTGGGCCGGTACAGCACCACCCGCCGGCTACCAGCCTCCAGCCAGACCTCCACCCCGGCCAGTTGAAACTCGTAGACCAGCCACCCCTCTTTCTTCTTCAGGCCGTACTCAAACTTGTAGATTTGCTCCAAGTTGCCCTGGCCCAGGTACGCCCTGACCACACCGAAGGCCTCTTCGGGGCTGAGGGGGCGGGGCGCTTGCCCCCAGGCCCAGGCGGAGAGGAGGAGGAGGGCAAGCACCATACCCGGCATTTTAGGCGTCCTCGCGTAGCAGGTCCACCAGCGCCTCGGCCCGGGCGGCCAGGGCTTCCGCCCGCGCCACCTCTCCCTGGCCCCAGGCCTCCCAGGCCTCCACCACCAAGGCCATCACCCGTTCGGCCTTTTCCGCGGGCAGGGTGCTGGCCTGCTGCCGCAGGGCCACAAGCCGCGACGCCAAGAGACCTTCCTTGCGCGAGGGCAGGCCAAGCGTGCCCCCGGCCCTCCCCTGGCGGCCACGGCCCACCAGCCACCAGGCGGCAAGCACCCCCAGGCCGACCACCAGGCCGAGGAGGAGCAGGGCCTCCAGGGTGTGGGCGAGAAACTCCGCTTCCTTGGGTCCCCAGAACCGGGGTTTGGGGTCAGGATAGGGCACGCAGGCTGCCAGAGCAAAGATCCCCGTTCCCAAGAGCAGAAACTTGCGCATAAGACCTCCCAAAAAAGCGAGGGGGGGAATCCCCCCCTCGAGGCCAGAGGACTAGAACCCGCGTTCGGCCTTAATAAGGTGTTGGGTCGCACGCGCCAGGCGGTGGGCCGCCTCCGCCCGCGCCAGGTCGCTCCCCGAGGCCAGCAAGCGCTTGGCTTCGCTCAGCAACCTGCCCAACAAGGGCTGGTTCACCCGGTAGTAGCTGGCCTCGTACTCCGCGCGGGCGATGGCCTCCTGGGCGCGGTAAGGGGCCTCGTAAGCCTTCTTCCGATCCTTAGGGCCATAGGGGGCCGCTTGCCGGGGGGCCACCTCCTGGAAGCGCAGGGCTTCGTAGATTCCCCCGGCGGCTTTGGCCAGCTCCTTGGCGCGGAAGTAGGCCTGGGCCTGGTACTCCTGCTGGGCCCGCCGCAACAGGGCGTCGGCCTCCCCCTTGAGGGGCGCCTGGCCCACGATGCCAGCCAGGTACTGCGCCCGGCTGATCTCCCGCTGGGCCTTCTCCGCCTCGCGGTAGCCGTAAGGCATGGTCGTTGGGGGCGGAGCCATCCCCGGGCCACCAGGGGGTGGAGGAGCAGGCTGGGCCAACACCGGAAGGGCCAAGAGCGCCGAGGCGGTCAGAAAGTGGAGCATCTGCTTCTTCATATTTCCTCCTTTGCCCCTTGGGGTCTTCCATCCCCAGGGGCGTCCACAAGGGTAGTCCCTTTGTGTGGGAAGACGGTGGAAAGGTGAATCTCAAAGCCTGCATCTACACATCCCGGGGATACTTATGCTAAGGGGATTTCATCAACTACCCCCCACCATACCGACGCAGTCCGGCGGGGACTAGCCTATAGACTGCACCGCAGTTCCAGATACCTTTACAGGCCTCTGGCTTTGGCTTCTTCGTCCGCGGTAGCTGCGCTCGGGTACATGCCTCGAACATCGGGGGTGGCTGAGCGGAACCCTGTGTTTATCCAGTTCTGCCGGATGAGGAGCATTCTCAAAGGAACGTTTCTAGCCGAAACGAGATCAGCATGAACCCCTCGCTCACGAACAAGAGCCAGCACCCGAACGGTTGGCCCTGGTGCCGTGTCTGCATCGGGGTCGGCACTGGCTGGTGTAGTGCGCGTCCACCCAGGCGGTGATCGAGCCATAAATCGAGGCTTTGTGGGCAACAAGGGCCTGCAACCGGGCGGAGCCCCACCGGCTCCTCTGCCAGGCAGTTTTCTTACCTAGCCGGGTCTGGCCCGGTATTCGGTGCGCTCACGGATGTAGGTGAGGTCTTCCCGGCCTCTGAGGGTTGGGGGTATCGGATTAGGAGCGTGGCGGGGTAAGCAAATTTTCCAGAGAAACGGTTGTTTCCTTTGCCACTCTGGCTTCTCCCGGCCTCAGGATTATGAGGTGGGCCAGTACTACGTCTATAACCGTATCTCTGAAGCAGGTGACTGGCCCGGTGAGAAATGGACACCCAACCTGTTCGGCACTGTACGCACTGGACCTGATCTCTCGCAAGAAGGAGGTCTGCACCCCGATGACTGGCATTATGTTCACTTCTGGAACCCCCGGTACGCCAACCCTCCCTCGCTGATGCCACAGTTCAAGTTTTTGAGCGTGGGTGAGGTGGCCGACCTAACCGCCTTTATGCAGGAGCTGGGCGGAAAAGCTGCCGCCGCTCGCAGGTTGCACCAGCAGAACATGAAGGCCCTCAACGTGGCTGTGGGGAATCTACCGGGGGGTAACCGGGGATCCGCGGGGGTTCCTGGGAATGGCCCTACACCAGGGGCCATCCACAACCTTATGACCATGGAGCGAGGCTACTGGTTCCATGAAAACCCTTTGCCGGTTAATGAGCAGAACCTCTTGCGAGGCAAAGCACTCTTCTTGCAGATGTGCACCGGCTGCCACGGTCCCCAAGGAGATGGCAAGGGCCCTGCAGCCCGTTTTGCAAACCCCCAGCCCCCCGGGTTCAATGTGGCCGATGACCAAACTCACGGCTCCGATACCAGTCCAGGAGCCTATTACTGGCGTATCCTGCGAGGAATACCGGGAGCGTTGATGGAGAACTTTGGCAACCGTCTCACCGTTGAGGATATCTGGCGGGTAACCTTGTTCATCAAAACCATCCCCAACGGCACCCTTAATGCAGTAGGTTCGGTGCCTAAGCCAGAGCAGTACATCACCTGGCAGGGCTACGGTGCACTTTTCACTTGGGCCGAGAAGTTTTATCCGCTGGGCTCGATAACCCTAAAAGCCTTTGATGCAGAAGCCATCGGGGGACCTGTACCCGCTATGGTTAAAGAAGGACATATCAACCCCACCTATGCAGTGGCGTTGTGGATGCTCGAGCACCCAGGGGTAGTTCCCGCCTCGAGCAAGGGCTATGAGGACGTGACTTTAGACACCATTTTACAAGAAGCCACTCGGCGCCAAAAAGCAACCCCTGGTTGGGGGGTGTGTCCTAAAAATAGGCAAACAGCCTAAACTGTTGGAATGAGCGAAATACGGGAACGGATGCATCAGTTGGTGGATGAGTACGAGCGGCTGGGAGAGGGGAAGAGTATAGCCGAGCAGGAGTTGCTGGTGATTGAGTTTGGCAAACAGATCCAGCGGCTGATGATGCAGGAGATGGTGGAAAAGGGAGAGCGGGGTACAGGAAGCGGAGGAGAGGGCAAAGGGGTCAAAAAAAAACGTGCGGAGGATGCGGGAAGGAGCTGAGGGGTAGCCGAAGCCATCGGGTGAAGGTAGGGAGCCTGTGGGGAGAGGTGGAGGTGCAGCGGTATCGGTATCGCTGCGGGTGTGGTCATCAGGGCCAGGGGTATCGCGACGAGAGCCTGGATGAGAGCGGCTACTTGCCGGAGTGCCTCCGGCGTATACATGGGACGACCCTACGGATGTCCTACCGAGAGGCTGAGGCGTGGTTGGGGGAGTGGGGGGTGAAGGTGGGCAAGAGTTCGTTGCAGGTGCTGGGGATTCGGCTGGAGCAGCACGAGCAAGAGCTGAGTCGTGAAAGGCTAACCCAACTGGCGCAGCAGCCCTTGAGGGGGCGGGAGGGGGAACGGGGCCGGCGCTGGTGTGTGGAGGTGGATGGCTGTCTGGTGGCGGCCCAGGTGGAGGGCGGCATCGAGTGGCGGGAGGTCAAAAGTGCGGTAGTGTACCCGATGCGCTGCCCAAGCCAGCGGTACTACGTGAGTGCCCTAACCACCGCCACAGCGTTCGCCCCCCAGGTGCATGGCCTGCTCCGCCATGCGGGCGTTCGCCAATCCGACTCCCTGATTGGCCTCAGTGACGGGGCGGCCTGGATCGCCGAACTCTTTGGCGAACTGGGGGTTCACCGACACATCTTGGATGTCTACCACGCCAGCACCTACCTCGACACCCTGATGACGGGACTCGGTTATTCCGAGGCTCACCGTCAAGAACAGCGACAGGCTCTGCTTCGGGGAGAGATAAGTATCCAGCGCTGGCTCAACCTCAACCTCCGCGATCAGCCCATCAACCCAGAGGCCCATCAAGCCCTCCGCTTCTTGCAAAAGCAGGCCCACCTCGACCACACCGACTATCCCCGCTTCGAGCGGGAAGGTATTGAGGTCATCGGCTCAGGTCAGATCGAAGGCGCCAACAAGCACGTCATCGGCCAAAGACTCAAGATCACCGGGGCCCACTGGAGCGAATCCGGAGCGAGCGCTAAGGCCCTGGTCCGCTCGCGGTTCTTCTCCTACAGCCCCGTCACACCTTTCCACGCCGTCCGACACGGCGCTTTCCCTACTGCAGCCTAGTTGCCTAAATCTAGGACACACCCTGGGGGCCTTGTTGAGCATTGCTCTGATCTACATTGGGGTACAATGGTTAGGGCAGGCTAAAGTAAAGCCGACTACTCCATCCATTCTGCACATTCAAACGATCAAACGCTAGAACCGTAATGATTAAGAAACCCAGGCCTAGGCGACGCCATACAAGCTTCTTGCTCCTTTTTTTACTGTTGTTGATTTTGGCCTTGTGGATTAATGCACCAGGCATAATCGCTCTGGGCTACCGACTCTACTACTCCCCACATGTTGCAGCTTTGCCCAGGGCACCCGGATTCGGCTCAACTGACCGGGTACTCCTGCTCTCCCCCCACCCCGACGACGAAACCTTGTGCTGCGCTGGGATGCTGCAACAAGCTGTGGCCGCCGGAGCCCAGGTCTATATCATCTGGCTCACCAGCGGCGACGGGTTTGAGTGGGACGCAGTGCTCTTGCGCCGCACCCCCGACCCCGGCGATAAAGCCATGCTCGAGCTGGGCCAGCAGCGCATGAACGAGGCCCGCGCGGCCGCCCGAGTGCTGGGGATTCCCCAGGCCAACCTGCACTTTCTAGGCTATCCGGATCAGGGGCTTCTGCGGCTTTTTCTCGACTATTATTATGTGCCTTTTACGGCTCCTCATACCGGAGTGAACCGGGTGCCCTACCCCGGCACCCAATCACCAGGAGCCTTTTATACAGGGGAAAACCTCGAGCGCGACCTGGAAACGTTGTTTGACCAGATCGAGCCCACAGTAGTGCTGGCCCCCAGCCCTCAAGACGCCCACCCCGACCACCGAGCCACCGGCGACCTGGCCCTGCGCCTTTTAGGCAAGCGACAAGAGCTGAGCAAAGGCCGCTTCTGGATCGTGCACGGGGGGTTGGAGTGGCCCCTGCCCAAGGGAATGCACATCAACCTTCCCCTCGAGCCCCCCCCAAGGGGCAGGGGGCTGCCTTGGGAACGAGTGGATCTAAGCCAGGAGCAAATCGCGGGAAAGCTCGAGGCTATCCGAGCCCACCGTAGCCAGATCGTTATAATTGGGCGCTTCATGGAGGCCTTTGTGCGGCAAAACGAGCTTCTAAGCCCGCTACCGCTGCCGGAGCCCTCGGCTCATCCGCTGCGTTGAAGTTAGCCCGGTCTATCGTCGCCGGTTGGAAAAAGAACCGGTTCCAGCCTGCTTACTACGCTGGGCCCATCACACGGTAGTTGGCCGGAGGTATTTTTACCGAACTTAAACCTACAAATCCTACTCTTCTGGCTGTGCTTGCGGATGCAAGCCGAGGAGAGACAGCCATGAAGAATACCGTACTCAAAACCTCCAGCCTATTAGCGTTGGCGGTGATTTCCGGCTCAGTCTTGTGGTTCGCTTTCAGTCAGGGTCAGCCCAGCGCCGCTTCCAGTCCGGCTCCTAGTGCGCTCCAGGGACTTCTGCCCGACGAGCGCAACACTGTAGATATTGCCCAGTCGGCCAGCGAGGGGGTGGTCTATATATCGGTGCGCAGCAACCCTGCCGCCAATCTACCCAATAACCTCCAACCCTTTGCGCCCTTCTTGCAGCCTCAGCCCCAGCAGGGCACCGGCTCAGGATTCGTGCTGGATAAGCAGGGCCATATCCTGACCAACTATCACGTGGTGCAGGGAGCCAACCAGATTACGGTGCGCTTCAAGGACGGCCCCAAGCTCTATCCCGCCAAGGTGCTGGGAAGCGCCCAGGCCCTCGATCTGGCAGTGATCCAGGTGCAGGCTCCAGCCAACCTGCTCAAGCCCCTTACCCTGGGCAACTCCGACCGGGTGCTGGTGGGCGAAAAAGCTATTGCTATTGGGAACCCCTTTGGATTGGAGTACAGTGTCTCAACCGGTATTGTATCGGCGGTACGGCGCAACCCAGGAGCAGTAGACGCGCTGGTGCCGACCCTGATCCAAACCGACGCGGCCATCAACCCGGGTAACTCTGGCGGACCTTTGCTCAACTCCAGGGGCGAGGTCATCGGCATCAACACCGCTATCCTCTCCCCCACGGGCCAGTTTGGCAACGCCCAAAACGCCGGGGTAGGCTTCGCTATTCCAATAAACCTGGCAAAGCAGTATTTGGCTCCGCTCGAGCAAGGCAAAAATATTAGCGACACAGAAATCCTGGCCTCTCGTCCGCGCCTGGGGGTCTCGGTGATACCACTGGCGGCCTATAGTCCTCAAGTACTCCAAACCAATAACCTGCCTGAAGAGGGCCTGATGATTCAAAGCATACAGAAGGGTTCCCCTGCGGAAAAGGCTGGCCTTAAGGCACCCACTCGGTTCATCCAGGTGCAATCGCCGGATGGCTCAGTACAGCAGGTGGGACTCAATGGGGACATTATCCTAGAAGCCAACAGCAATCCAGTCCAAGACATTAACGACCTGCGGGGGGTGCTGGAAGGTGCCAATAACCAGCCCGTTACCCTCAAAGTCTGGCGCGAGGGTAAAACCCTCAGTATCTCGGTAACGCCGCAAATTATCGCCAGTAACTGAAAGCGGTTGCTGAATACTTAGCATAGTCAGGTATTGTGGGCTAGGAGTATTTTTCACTCTCGGTTGCGTGGATAACTTCAATCGAGCTGGTTCGACGCCTAACCGGGTTGAACCGGCTCGATCTAGTATTGCGCCCTCAGGTCTTTGACCAAGGTCAGATGTGTAGCTTCTCGGCCCAACCAGGGTTTCCAAAGCGGGCTTCTCCACTCTATGTAGACCTCAAAGCCAAACTTTTCATAAAGCTTAAGGGCCCTGTCATTCTCTCGAGTGGTCGAAAGCTGAACACCGCGAACACCTCTTGCCCTCAGGCAGTTCAGATGGGCTTCCAGCAATTGATGGCCGAGCCCAAATCCTCTTGCCTGGGGGAGCAGATTGATGTGTAGATGAGCTGGATACAGTTCTGCTGGAGCCCTACGATTGCTGTACCAGGCAGCCCTGAGCAGGTAGGGAACGCACCCAACCAGGCCAGGATACTTTCCCGCCATAGCGTTCTTTAGCATTTCAAAAGCGGAACGTAAGAAGTATTGCCTGTAGACTTGTGTATCGGATGCACCAACAATGTACCCAACAACTATCCCATCAAGTTCAGCCAACCAGTTGCACATCCCAGCACCATAGAGATAGGGTTTGATCCAAAGATCCCGAAAAAGGGAGAGGCTGGGGAAATAAACTGCCGCAGACTCACCAAAAAAACCAGTCAAATAGGCGACCCGTCCCATGGTTTCCAGATCTTCGGGTTGTGCGGGGCGAATCCTGCTGAGGTTTTGGGGGGGTGGTGTCATCAAAGCCTGACCAAGATAGTAGCCTGGTAGAAGTCGTAGTTTGTAGCGATCCGTTCTGTAACTATCGCCCAACAACCGGTGGGTTTAAGAATCAGGATAGGCTGCGTGATCACAAAATACAATGCGTTGAGGCGCCTTAATCTGATTGGGCGGTAGGGCCTCCCCTGCCAGCACCCTTCGCAGAGCCTCCCGTTTGGAAAGGCCAACTGCCACCAATACCAGCAGCTCAGTCTGCGCCAGGGCCAGAGGAGTGAGGGTCACTCGCTCGGGTGGGGGTTTTGGAGCTCTTAGCACTGGCGCAACCAGGGCCTTTGCCGGTATTGGAAGTCCTGGAAACAGGCTAGCAGTATGTCCGTCTTCCCCTAGGCCCAGCACTACGGTTGTAAAAGGTAACATGCGGGCAACCACAGGTTCCATTTGTAGGGCTGCTGCTACCGACCCCTGTTCTACAGGAAAGCGATGCAGGCATACCTGCTCAAGGCCCAGCGCCCGGCCAATCTGGCGGTCGTTGCGAAGCGGTGATTCGGGTGCAACACAGCGCTCATCGGATGGAACCAGCTCGATCTTCTCCCAGGGAAGCGCGCACCGGCCTAGCTGCTCGTAGGCTGGCAAAGGGGTCTGCCCTCCCGCCAGAACCGCCCGCCCACCGTGTCGGAGTTGTTGAGCTAGCTTATCAGACAAGGCCTCGGCCACCGCTTCCGGGGTGGGAGAGACTTGTACGCTAAAGCCCATTGGACTCTACCGAATGGCCGCCAAACATGTGGCGCATCATGGCCAATAAACGGCGGTCATACCCTTCTCGATCCTGGCTTTCAAAGCGCACAAATAGTGCGCTGGTTATTGCTGGCAGGGCCACCCCCAGCTCGAGAGCCTCCGACACCATCCAGCGCCCTTCACCTGAGTCGGCTACTATCGGAGCGATGCCCTTAAGCTCGGGGTCTTTCCGCAACCCCTCGGCCACCAGATCCAGTAGCCAGCTTCGAATTACGGTGCCCTCCCGCCAAGCATGGGTTAAGACAGCCAGGTCAATACCGAACTCACTTTTTCGACGAATCAAATCCAGTCCTTCAGCCAGAGCCTGCATCATGCCATATTCGATACCATTGTGCACCATCTTGGCAAAATGGCCTGCCCCTACCGGCCCCAAGTGCGCCCAGCCCCGATCGGATGCGGGTGCTAATGTTTCTAGAAAGGGCTGCAACCTATGGAGTGTTTCTTTAGAACCACCGACCATCAGGCCATATCCTATTTCCAAACCCCACACCCCCCCAGAAACCCCTACATCGGCAAAGAGTATGCCCCGCTCCGCCAAAGCGGCGCCACGCACCTGGCTGTCTTTGTAGTACGCATTGCCGCCATCCACCACCAAATCGCCCAGGGATAGCAAGGAGGTAAGCTCTTGAAACACCGCCTGGCTAATGCTTCCTGCAGGAAGCATTAGCCAGACCAGACGAGGTGGGTTGAGCAGCTCACAGAGGTGCTTAACGGATTGGGCCGGAACGATGGAATCTATGCTTTGCAGCGCCTCTGGGTCTCGATCAAAACCCACCACCCTAAAGCCTTTTCTCAACAAACGCCGGGCCATGTTACCACCCATGCGACCCAAGCCAACCATACCGATCTCGTGCATAATCCCCCCTTAATGATTCAAGCTATACAGCAAGATACACAGCACCACCAAGGTGATCGTGCTAAAAACAGCGTCCTTTTGGCGAGCAAAGAGAAAGGCCGATACAGCGACCCGCAACAAGGGGGTAGCCACCAACAGTAAGATTCCCAGCTGAATGAGGGCGCGGGGCTGACCGGCAATGATCCCATTCCAGATGCCATCCAGTGAGCGCAAGCCCGCGGACTCTCCACGAAAGATATCGAAGCGGACGACGTCATACCCATGGTGCATGAGCTCGAGTACCCCTCCCAGCAAAACCACCCCCCCTGCCAGAAACAACCCTACCCGCAGCAAGTTACCCAGGAATAGTTCCATCTGCCGGTCGTTCATAGCCCGCCTCGAAGGCCCTGATAAATCATCTGCACCCCCAGTAGGGCGATCACCCCAACAAAAAGCAACCGCAGTCGTGCCGGGGCAGCCCGGGTTAGGATACGAGCCCCCATCAACGAGCCAATCAGCACGCCCAGCATGACCGGCATGGCCAGCAGGGGATCAATGTAGCCCCGGCTAAGATAGACCCCTGCACTGGCCGCTGCGGTTACCCCAATCATAAAGTTAGAGGTGGTGGTGGAAACCTTGTAGGGCAGGCCCATTACCCGATCCATGGCCAGTACCTTCAGTGCCCCCGAGCCAATACCCAGAAGCCCTGAAAGCAGCCCAGCTATCCCCATGAGTCCAAATCCGGCCAGCACACGGTACACCCGGTAGGGTACGGGGCCCTGGGAGGTGGGGTAAGTACCTTCCATGCGCAAGCGCACCGCTAAGGGGTCAGAAGGCTTAGTGCTGGGTTCTTCATCTTTGTGTCGATCCTGGAAGCCCTGGTAGGCCGAGTACATTAGCACTAAGCCAAACACCGTAGCGATCCAACTTTTAGGAAGGATCCCTACTAGGTAAGCCCCCAGCAAGGCCCCCAGGGTGGTAGCTATCTCCAGGAACATCCCGATGCGAAGATTGGAAAACCCCTCACGCACATAGGCCGAAGCAGCCCCGCTCGAGGTCGCGATAACCGAGACCAGCGAGGCCCCCAGGGCGTAGTGCAGATCAACTTTGAAGCCCAGCACCAACATGGGTACCAAAATCACCCCACCGCCCAGCCCGGTGAGGGCCCCCACCCCTCCGGCCAGCAGACTGCCCAGGAACAAAAGAAGGGAGAGCTCGAGTTCTCTCATGCCTACAGGCGTATTCTATACGCTATGGAACTACCGCCCAATATTATCGAAATCCTAAAACGGCGCAAACCCGTGCGCAACGTCAACCAACTTCATCAGGCTTCTCTTTCTCCCCTGGAACGCCTTGCAGTTTGGATCACGGAACGCGTAGGCAGTATGGGGTTTTTTCTGATCGTGTTCACCTGGACGATGTTGTGGCTTTCCTGGAACTTTTTGGCTCCACCGCACCTTAAATTCGATCCGCCAATGGCCTTCGTATTTTGGCTGTTCATATCAAACATGATTCAGCTTTTTTTGATGCCCCTGATCATGCTTGGACAAAATCTGCAAAGCCGCCACGCGGAACTACGTGCTGAGCACGACTACGAGATTAACGTTAAGGCCGAGCAAGAAATCGAGACCCTATTGAGGCATATCGAGTATCAAAACCGTCTGTTGCTGGCCCTGGCCATCAAAAACGGTCTGACCGCGGAGGAAGCATTGCGGCTCAGTCAAAACCAAGCCTCCCCGGGAAATGCGTGAGCTGGAGTTGCTCGAGGTCGATAGGTTTGAGGCTGAAGCCTGTTTTTTACCAAATCCTAACCCCGCAGACAGAGCATAGGCGCATATGAACTCACAAACGCCTGATGCCACAACCCTGGTCATCCTGGGTGCAACCGGTGACCTGACCCAGCGGCTGCTGATGCCTGCACTGTACCGACTATATACGCGGGGTCATCTGGAGGGGGTATCGCTACTAGGATATGCAGAAAAAGACTGGAAGCGGGAGGAGTTTTTGGCGCACCTCGAGCAGGCCCTGCGCCGCTTTGTGCCGGAGTTCGATCCCGCGGTCTGGGGCGGGCTGCGGGAGCGGATCGCTTACCGCGCGGGCGACCTGAGCCCCGAGAAGCTGTCCGTTCTACGAGCAGATCTCACCGAAAACGCCCTCTTTTACCTGGCTTTGCCCCCGGATCTATTCGGCCAGGCCGCGGAGGGGCTGGGGCAAGCTGGGCTGAATGGCGATAATCAGGGTTTCCGCCGTCTGATCGTGGAAAAGCCTTTCGGCTACGATCTGGCCTCTGCGGAGGCCCTGCGTGGGCAGATGCACCGCTTTTGGCGGGAAGACCAGATCTTCCGCATCGATCACTTTCTGGGCAAGGAGACCACCCAGAACCTCCTGGTCTTCCGCTTTGCCAACCGCTTTTTGGAGCCTATCTGGAACGCTCAGCACATCGCGCAAGTCCAGATTACCTACGCCGAAACCCTCGGCCTGGAGGGCCGTTGGCGCTACTATGACCGTGCTGGGGCCTTACGTGACATGCTGCAAAACCATCTGATGCAACTTTTTACCCTGATGGCCCTCGAGCCCCCCTCGGTATGGGACTCCGAGGTGCTGCGCGAGCACAAGGTTGAGGTGTTGCGCTCGGTGCGATCCATCCCAGCGGCGCAGGTGGACGATTTTGCAGTACGGGGGCAGTACGCCGCCGGAAGCCTGGGGGGGCAGGCGGTACCGGGCTACCGGCAGGAAGCGCACATCCCGCCCGCCTCCACCACCGAGACCTTCGCCGCCCTCAAGCTGTATGTGGATAACTGGCGCTGGCGCGGGGTGCCCTTTTATCTGCGCAGCGGCAAACGGCTTCACGCCGACTACGCCGAGGTAGCGCTGCAGTTCCACGACGTGCCCATGCGGTTCTTTGGCCCCAAGGCCCCTGGGTGCAACTGGCTGGTTTTGCGTATGAAGCCCCGGGAATCCCTCGAGCTTGTGGCCTGGGCCAAGATCCCGGGGCTCGCGCTCGAGGCCCGACCGGTAGTCCTCGAGGCCCCCTACGAACAGCCCGGCGATGCCCCCTACACGGCCTACGAGCAGCTTCTGCTGGATGCTTTACAGGGCGACCGAACCCACTTCCTGCGTTTCGACGAGGTGGAGTGGGCCTGGCGCATTCTGGAGCCGGTGCTCGCTGCCTGGAAGCTCGGTCAGCCCGAGCCCTACTCCGCCGGATCGGAGGGGCCGCTGGGAATGGCCCGGTTGATGGACGACGGCCACGCATGGCGGCCCTTAGGAGGCGATTGATGGAAGCTTTTGGCGCGCCGGGCATTCCTCCTACCTGGGCCTCCAGCGATAAGGATCTGGTGGGCGCGGCCCTGGGCATCTCCCGGGTCTGGTTCACCCTGGGGCACGGCATCCTTAACGAGGTCTTCTGGCCCTCTACCGGCGAGCCGCAGATCCGCGACCTGGGCTTCATCGTGGCCCGCGAGGGGGCTTGGCACGAGGTCAAGCGGGTGCGCTCCTATACCCTCTCGACCCCGGCCCCCGAGATACCCCTACCCCAGGTGCTGCACCGGGGCGAGGGCTACACGCTGAACCTGGAGTTCCTGGCCGATCCCAGCCGCGATGTGGTCTTGGTGTACTACCGGCTGGAAGGAGAAGGCTTCCGGCTGTATCCGCTGCTGGCCCCCCACCTGAGCAGCAGCGGCCACGACAACACCGCCTGGGTGGAGGGGTCGGTGCTTTATGCCCAGAAAGGGATGGCCGCGCTGGCCCTCCTGGCCGCACCAGGATTTACCCGGGCCAGTGCGGGTTTTGTGGGCTTTTCCGACGGCTGGCAGGACTTTCAACGGAACGGGGCCATGACCTGGGGCTTCCGCCAGGCCAAGGGAGGCAATGTGGCCCTGATGGGCGAACTGTTGGCCCCCGCGGGGGTGCTGGCCCTGGGGTTTGCCAAGATCCCAGAGGGGGCACACACCCTGGCCGCCTCGAGCCTGGCTGAAGGCTACGGGGCGGTGCGGGCACGCTACTTGGAGGGCTGGGAGGCCTGGGCTAGGGGGCTCAAGGTCGAGGGAGCGAGTCCGGAACTCACCCGGATGGCCCGTACCTCGGCCATGGTGCTGCGGGTGCATGAGGATGCGACCTACCCCGGGGCGGTGGTGGCCAGCCTCTCCACCCCCTGGGGCTCCTCCCACGACGACCCCGGCGGCTACCACCTGGTCTGGCCGCGCGACGCGGTGGAAGCCGGGATGGCCCTGCTTGCGGCGGGCCAGGTGCAGGACGCCCGGCGGATGCTGGCCTACCTCGTGGCCACTCAGCGGCCCGATGGAAGCTGGCAGCAGAACTTCTACCCCGATGGGCGGGCCTACTGGCAGGGCCTCCAGCTCGACGAGGTAGCCCTACCGGTGCTACTGGCGGCGCGGCTGGAAGAAGAGGGGGGGTTAGCCGAGCGGGCCCAGGTGCAGCGGATGGTGCAAAAGGCTCTTGGTTTTATCGCCCAAAACGGCCCCTATAGCCCCCAAGACCGCTGGGAGGAGAACGCTGGAGCCAACCCCTTCACCCTGGGGGTAGAGGTGGCCGCGCTGGTGGCGGGGGCAGCCTTTTTGGAGGAACCCGAGCGAAGCTACGCCCTCTCACTGGCCGATGCCTGGAACGAGCGGATCGAGGAGTGGACCTTTGTGGAGAATACCCCCCTTGACCATCAGCACGGGGTGCGGGGCCATTACGTGCGCATCCGACCCCCAGGGACGATGGGCCTACGGGGCCGGGTGCTGGTGCAGAACCGCCAGGGTGAGCAGGTAGCGGCCGAGGAGCTGGTGGGGCTGGAGTTTCTCTACCTGGTACGGCTTGGGCTGCGCTCGCCGCATGACCCCCGCATCCGCGATACCCTACGGCTGGCAGAGGCTCTGCTGCGGGTGGAGACTCCCAGCGGTCCTTTTTACCACCGCTACAACCACGACGGCTACGGCGAGCACCCCGACGGGACTCCCTTTGACGGAAACGGGGTGGGCCGGGCCTGGCCCCTGCTGAGCGGGGAGCGTGGCCACTACGCCCTTCTGGCGGGGGAAGACCCCCGGCCCCATCTCTGGGCCATGGCACGTGCGGCCAGCCTGGGGGGGCTGATCCCGGAGCAGGTCTGGGACAGCCCGCCGATCCCCGAACGGGGCCTATTTCCCGGGCGGCCCACCGGCAGCGCGATGCCTTTGGTCTGGGCCCATGCCGAGTACCTCAAGCTCTTCCTGGCCTGGCAGCAAGCACATCCCAGCGAGTGGTTCCAGGAGGTAGCCCAGCGCTATCAAAGCCCCCGCCCTCCCGAGATCCTGCACTGGCGCACCGACACGCCCTACCGGGTCATCCGCCCCGACCAAACCCTCCGGGTCGAGGCGACGCGGCGCTTCACCTTGCACTTTGGCTTTGACGGCTGGCAAGGGGTACAGGAGCTGCCTGCCACCGCGCTGGGGCTGGGGTGTTTTGGGGTTCAGCTCAATGCTGCAAAGCTCGAGGGGCACCGCTCGCTCGAGTTCACCCGGCGCTTCGAGGAGGGGTGGGAAGGGCGGGACTACAGGGTGGAGATTCTCCAATTCATTGGGCCTCCCTAGTTACCGGAGGCCCATTTTATCGGGGATCTTCAGCACCGCGTAAGTCCAGACATAACACCTCTCGGAGGCGTTCGTCTCACCAGCGCCTGTATCGGGCGCAGTGGTGCACCCAAGGATCTCCAGTTCTCAGGGGCAAATCAGCAAGGCTCCCCTGGCTCCCTGTACCAATCCGTCCACCGTTCGGCCAAAGCGTAGACCCCAAAAAACCCCGTGACCATGGGTGCCCATTACCAAAATAGAGCTTGGCTCAGTCAGCGAGAGCAGCATTTCCACCGGACGTCCCGAAAGTAGTTCCGCAGAAACAGGGTCTATGCCCAGCTCGTGCAATAGACCCTCGGCCTGTTTCAGGGTCGCCTCGTCCACTCGGCCCACCTCCCGTACGACTCGCAGTCCCAGAGGTAGCTGCCAGCTCTGGGCCAGTCGGGCCGCTACCTGTAGTGCATCCGCTGCACGCGTCCCGCCATCGTAAGCCAGTAGTACCTGCTGAGGTTGTGTCGGGGCCTCCACCGCCAACCATACCGGTACAGGGCTGCGGCGCACCCAGGTATCCACCAGGCCACGCAACTTGCGGGTCTCTGTGGGTCTGCCCAATACCATTAGATCAGCCTGGTGAGCGGCCTCAAGCACCTGGTAGGCCACATTCCCCATACGCAACTCAGAGGTAAAACGCACACCGGAAGCTTGGCATTCACGCTCGAAGTGATCAAGACTCTCCTTAGCTCGATCCTCGGCAATTTTAAGCAGATGGGCCTCCACAGATAGATTTGGATCTACGGGCTGGGGCGGCAGGCCGTTGCCCATGTCCATTAGCAGAGGTTCGTTCTGATAGGGCGCCGGGTCAAAGACGTTGAGCCCGTGGATAATTCCGCCGTGACTTTGGGCGATCTGAATGGCCTGCTGCAAGGCCATCTGGGCACTAGTACCGCTGTTGTAGGGAACCAGGATTCGTTCGAACATACACACTCCTTTCAGACACGGGATTCAAAAGACATCTGCAGACCCAAAAGCCTATTTACAGGCTAGCGCTTGAGAGCCAGTACCAGTACCCCCAGGGTGACCAGGGTGATACTCATCCATTCCCGCAGGCTCGGGCGTTCTCCAAGAAAAAGCATGGCCAGTAGAGCCACCAGCACCACACTAAGCTTGTCCACCGGGGCCACCCGGTGGGCTTCGCCGAGCTGTAAAGCCCGGAAGTAAGCCACCCAGGAGGCCCCGGTAGCCAGTGCCGAGAGCCCCAGAAAAAGCCAGGTAGAACCCGGCAGGCTCAGGGGATCGCTCCATTTTCCTGTCAACACCACAAACCCCAACAAAGCCCAAAAAATCAGAAAAGTGCGAATCAGGGTGGCGTAATCAGAATCTACGCCACGAAGGCCCAGCTTGGCCAGAATGGCAGTCAGAGCCGCGAAGAAGGCTGAGAGCAGAGCCCACACCGCCCAGTTTGCCATCTAAACCTGTGCTCCTATCGGGCCCAGGAACTCGCCCGCTACCACGATTTGGGAGCCCTCTATACGAATGGGCAGTTGGGCCAGGGGCTGAGGTGCTGGCCCACCCACCACTTTGTCGAGGCGAGGGTCATAGAGTGCGCCGTGACAGGGGCATCGTAGCAACTTCTGACTAGCCTCCCACAGACTTACCGTACAGCCCAGATGCGTGCAGATGGCAGAATAGCAAACAACGCCCTCGGATACATGGGCAGCTACTTGAGGATCGTAGCTGCTGGGGGCTTGCTTTAGGATCAATAGGGTGTTCTTAAGTTCCTTGTTGCGCACTACTTTTGTCTTGGGATCCATGGGAAAGGCCAGCAGAAACGGCCCTCCTTCGGGCAGGTCCGTCACCTGAACCGATTGGTTTATTTTGTCCCCGGTAGCATAGACCAGGATATCTCCGACCTGGGGCGGTGCGTTCTCGGGGGTCTTGGTGACTCTTGGGATCAAACCCGCCCCTACATACAGAACAGATAAAGCAGTAAATATCGACGCAGTACCGATGGCGGCCTGCAAGACCGCCCGGCGGGTAGGCATAGCCCGCTCTTCCGCTTCTTCCGTCTGGGCTCCACGCTCTTCCATAACACTCACTACTCCAGGGCAATGCTGTAACCCTGCCCTAAGGCCAAACCGGAAAGCACCACTATCGACAACGGGCTGGAGGTTTTGAGTACGGTATTCTTCATGGCTGTCTCTCCTCGGCTTGCATCCGCAAGCACAGCCTAGAGGGTAGCTGGGTATGGTTTAAGTTCGGTAAAAAGTCGGGCCCCTTAGCACACGACAAAACTTTGCTCTGTTGCAAGGTTTGTAATAATGGAGCCTGATGGGTCAACAACGCTCCCCAAAACGTTCTCGCCGGGCGGGTATAGCAACCCAGCCACGACGGAGTCTCCACCTGCAGGTTGCGCGAATCATCTATGCCCAAACCCCAACGGTCTTTCCCAAGTACAGCCACCCCAACAGCCCCAAGAAATACACCCCTCCCCCAACTGGCCGCCTGCGTTTTGATGTCTTTCTACTTCAAGATGAGCTACCGTGACTTTGTAGAGCTTTTGCATATGAGCCAGGAACTCCGGGAGGAACTGGGACTTGAAGCGGCGCCTCACTACAGCACCCTCAGCCGGATGTATCAGCGCTTTCGTGCAAGTCACCTGGATGAGATGAGCCGGCAGTTATTGCAAAGCTTAGGGGTGGTGGAGGAGGCCGTAGCCTTAGATAGCACCGGGTTTCGCCCCACCCAGGCCCGCGCCTGCTTTCAGACCCGGCGGGGTAAACCCTTTCGGGCATGGGTGAAGGGAACCTATGCTGTGGGGACGCGCAGTCAGCTGATCCTGAGTGTGCTCTCGGGTAGAGGCCCCAGTGGGGACAGCTCCCATCTCTCCACGCTCAAACGCAGGGTGAGCCCTTATGGGCAACGCGGGCGCTGGATCATCCTGGCCGACGCTGGGTTTGATGGACGGGGGTAGGGTTGCGTGACCTGATTCCGCCGGTTCGGCGTAGGGGGGCTTTGAAGGCGACGGAGCGCAAGGCGCGAGCCGAGTTGGTATCTCAGGCGAGGCGTATTTTCGCCGAGCGGAGCGAGGGGTGGCTCGACGGTCTGTTTGGGCAGCGCTGGAAGAGCGAGACGGTGATATCGGTGCTCAAACGCAAGTAACGTATAGTTCGGTGAGGGGGTGCGTTCGCGCAAACCCCGCCTGCAGATGCGGGAGTGCCGGGTCAAGGCATTGGTCTACAACGCCTACCGTTAGTGGGCTTGCTGCATAGAGGGAACTTTGCAACATAATATCCCGCAGCTGATTTTGAGAGAAGCAGTAAGGGAAACGGTCGCCGATTGACGGAACTTGGAACAACCCTCAAGGCTAACTGTCCAGGTTGGTATTATTCGTAGGAACGGCTCTCAAACCCGCAAGAAAATTCCCCTCCAATACAGCCCCCACAGCACCAGCCACCAGAAAGCGATGTAGCTGAGGGTATAGAGCCAGCCTCCGCCATAACTCCCGGCCAAGCCTTGCCAGAAATTGAGAACATACTGTTGAACCGAGGCTCCATCTATCTTCATTCCCTGCAACAGCCAAACCTTGACCAGGATCGGCACCACGTAGGCAAAAAGAGCGTTCGAACCAAACACCTTGAGCGGGAAGGCCCAGCCGCGCCAGCCCCGGGCGTCCACCAGGCAGTGAAAGACCCCCAGCAGGAGAGCGCCCAATCCCGCCGCGAGCAAAATATAGGAAGGAGTCCAGAAAGTTTTGCTATAGGGCAGGCTGAGATTCCACAGCATTCCCAGGGCAGTGAGGCCCAGGCCGATCCCGAAAAGCCAGGCCGTGCGGCGTAAAAAGGACATCTCGAGGCGGAATAAATCCCCGATCAGGCTTCCCAGCATCACCAAAGCCGATGTCGGGATTACCGAGAGCAGCCCCCGCAGATTAACCGCGTTCAAAAAGGTGTTGTTGAAGTGCAGGATCAGGTTTTGGTCTTCCTCGAAAATGGGCCGTCCTACCCCTGGTACCGGCAAGTAGCGGATGGCCGCCCAGTAAGCCACTAGAAAAAACCC
This sequence comes from Meiothermus sp., assembly GCF_026004115.1. Classification (NCBI taxonomy): domain Bacteria; kingdom Thermotogati; phylum Deinococcota; class Deinococci; order Thermales; family Thermaceae; genus Meiothermus; species Meiothermus sp. The sequence continues at coordinate 2,615,510 of NZ_BPIM01000001.1, read as the reverse complement.
CGCGATCATCGCCCGGCGATGGACGGGAAGGTCGTACAGCAAAGCCGCGACCAGATAAGCCATTGCGATGAGCTGAAGCACGTCCAGTGCAAAGACGGGGCGCTTGGCTATACTGCTAACGATTGCCAGACCCAACCCAAAAAGCAAGATGCTCCGTTGGAGAACCTTGAGGTCATAGCGCCAGCCTGGGAGATTTTTCTTCCGGAAGCTTGTCGCCGCGAAGGGGATGGCTACACCCACAGCCAGCAAGAACCAGGGGAACACCAGGTCGGCCAGATACACCCCACCATTCCAGGGTGCATGGGTCAGCAGATACGGGGTTTGGGCGTCAAGGGCAACGTTGTTTACTAGCAGCATCAGCAGGATAGTGAGACCGCGGAACACATCCAGCGAGTCTAAACGTCCGGGGGTTTTGTGCAAAGGCAGTGGGGTGTCCTGCTTTTTCTGAACATATGTCATACTTTCAACCCCCTATTGATAAGTCCCTGGCGATGAAAAGCATTTGAATTCAAAAAGGGAAAACTGCGGTGATACCGAACTATTCTCGTTTGGTCAAGGGCTCGGCGGGAGTGTCGTGCTAAGACGGTTTTGAGCCAAATCATCTACCGTGCCCAGTCGGATTCCCCGCCGCTCGGCAAGGCGCAGGAAATTTGGCAGAATCTCGAGGGTCGAGCGCACATTGTCATGGAGCAACACAATCCCTCCTTGGCGGAGCCTACGATCTAGGCGGCTCTCAAGGGTGGCCTCGGGTAGATTTTGGAAGTCGCCAGGATCGTCGGTCCAGAAGACCAAGGTCATGTTTAGCTCGCGCATGACCTCGAGCACGGTAGGCGAGAAGCGCCCCCCAGGGGGACGGAAGTAGCGCACCGAGCGCCCAGTAATGCCCTCAAGCAGCTGATTTGCAGACTGAATCTCCATCAGAACCCTGGCTTTATCGAGGTTGTTGAGGCGGACGTGATGAAAAGTGTGATTGCCGACCTCGTGACCCTCGTGAACCATGTCACGAACGAAGTAGGGATAGGCCAGGGCGTTACGTCCAATGCAAAAGAAGGTGGCTTTGACCCCCATCCGACGTAAGGTGTCCAAAAGCAGCGGGGCAAAAAGCGGATGCGGGGCGTCATCGAATGTGAGAGCTGCCAAGGGAAGGGCAGGGTTGCCGTGGTAGAAGCGGTTTCCTACGGCCCCACCCTGGAGGGCTGCAGCCGCTTGCTCGAGCTGTTGGGCTATAAGCTGGGCGGGAGAGCCCTGGAAATGCAGAGCAATTTCCAGATCGTCGCTGGGGCTACGAAAAGGGCCATAGAGGTAGTCGCGGGGATTGGCCCACAACCGTTCATAGCTTTGGAAGTTCGTAGGGGTCAGGCGCTCGAAAGCCTCGAGTCGGGCTCGAGGTACCGAGGCAGTAAAGTGTGGCAGAGGACCGCCGAAGCCAGCGTATTGGTCTTGCCGATACAGTGAAACATCCACCTCGGATAGGCTAGGCCGGGCCATAAACACCCGGTTAACCACCTGCTGGGCCTTGCGCAACATATAGGCCGGTTGTGTATCGCTTATCAGCACCAGGGCGTGAGCCACCTCGATAAAGCCATTGGAGGCGTACTCAACTTTGCGCACTTCGGGAATGGAAGGAAGTATCTCGAGCTGGGGCAGCGCTTGAGCGATCCGGGTTCCAGGAGCAACGGGCTGAGTTTCGCCGGGCACCACCGGCACGATTTTAGGCAAGGGAGCCGGTGAAGCCGCGCAGGTCGCAAGAAACCATGAAACTAAAAAAAAGGAAGATACTCGCATAGAAGCACCGGACATGATTGTAAATTCCCCAAGCGTACAAAAGCGGTATAGAACCGACAAACCAGACTAACATGAGCCGCTCGCCGGCAGCTCCAAGCGGGCCAACAGCCCCCCCTCAGGGACATTCTGCAGTCTCAACCCCCCCCCATGCTGCTCCGCAATGGCCATGACCAGGGTCAGGCCTAGCCCAGCCCCGCGCACCCCCTGGGTACCTATCCCACGTTGAAAGGGCTGCAGAAGGCGCTCGAGCTGCTCGGGGGGAATGCCCGACCCCTCATCGGCCACCTCCACCACCGCTAGCCTCCCCTCGCACCGGGTGCGCAGCCAGACCCTACCCCCCAGCGGCCCGTACTTGATGGCATTGGAGAGCAGGTTGGTGATGGCCGTTCGTAAGGTGAGGGGGTCACCTCTACAGGGAGCGCGCTCGAGCTGTAGCACCAAACGCACCTGTCGCTCTTTAGCCAACCCCTCCAAAGATTCCTGAGCCTCTAGCGCCAGCAGATCCAGTTCCACGGGCTTTGGGTCAAAGGGCGACTGGGTATGCGCCAGTAACAACAGGGCCTCAATGACCTGTGCGAGATCCTCCGCGGTATGGGCAATCTCCACCAGGGCCTGACGATACTGCTCTGGCGAACGTGGTTTTTCCAAACTTAAGCTGGCCCGTCCCTGAAGCAGGCTCAACGGAGTGCGCAGTTCGTGAGCTGCGGCTAGGGCAAAAGCTTTTTCGCGTTCTATAGCCTGCTCAAGGCGAGACAGCATGGCGTTGAAGGTATGGGTCAGGCGGGCCATTTCATCTGTGCCGGGACTCTCAGGAACCCGCTGCCTGTAGCGCCCCGAGGCCGCTATCTGAGCTGCCAAGCGGGTCACCTGATCCACCGGACGCAGGGCGCGATCGGCAAGCAGGTAGCCTGCTCCCAGGCCCAGCAGCAGCAGCAACGGAAGGCTCAGGAGCAGTAACTCCTGTACGCGGCGAATGCTGCGACGGGTCTCAGACTCAGAGCGCATCACTTGCACTACGCTTCCATCGGCTAAGATTTCACCATAGATGCGGGTGCCATCCACCGAGCTAAAGCCGGGCAGCGGGGTCGTACGCACAGGGGGAACCCCGTAGCTCCTAACCTGTAGGCCGCGGGAATTGTACACCAGTAGCACTATGGATCCTGGCAGCTTAGTTAGGAACAGTTCTGTGCTTTCAGTAGCATCGGGCAGACTCGGCTCAAGCTGGCTTGTAGCCAGAGCAACGGCCTCGCGTAAGGAGTCATCAAGAGCCTGCTGTAAAGTGGTGCGCAGCATCAAAAACAAAACCAGGCTACCCAGGAGCAGCAACCCTGCAGAAATACCCGTGTAATAAAGGGTTAGCCGCCAGCGCAGGCTCAAGGGCTCTCCTCCATCCGCCCCAGCCGATAACCCAGCCCCCGCACCGTTTCGACGAAGTCCTCCCCCAGCTTGCGCCGCAGGCTCGAGACATATACGTCCACTACCTTGGTGTCCACCTCGCTCTCCCCGGGCCAGACCCGCTCGATCAGGCTGTTGCGGCTGTAAGCCCGGCCCGGGTTTAGCCCCAGGCACTCTACCAGGGCGTACTCCCTCGGGGTAAGCGGGATTGGCTTGTTGTTTTTCAGCACCTGGTGGGCTGCAAGATCGAGGGTATAGCCCCCCGGTAGGGGGATCCGATTGACCGCCTCACCTCTGGCCCGCCGCACCAAGGCCCGGATACGGGCTCTGAGTTCACGAAAATCAAAGGGTTTGGTCAGGTAGTCGTCCCCCCCGGTATCGAGCCCGGTGAGCTTGGAGTCTATATCCCCTAGAGCCGTTAGGAAGAAGATAGGGGTTTTGTCCCGCCGGTTACGCAGCGCGCGGGCCAGGTCAAAGCCAGCCTGGGGGCCCTCCGGCAGCATCACGTCCAGGATCAGCAAATCATACGCTTCCAGCTCGGCCATGCCCCGCCCGATGGCGGCGTTAGGGGCGTGATCCACCATCAACCCATCGTCGCGTAATCCCTCCGCAATCAACGCAGCCAGCCGGGGGTCATCCTCTACCAAAAGCACCCGCATAGATTCCTCATAGAATGTTAGAGTACGTCGCCCAAGTAAAGATTGGGTAAAAGTGGGTTGGAATCAGCGGCCGGATCCGATGTGCAGTGGCAAACGAACCCCAATCTGGGCTCCCGGGGAAAGGTTGACTGCTTTTACGGTTCCTCCGTGCCAGCGCACAATAGCCGCAACCAGCGCCAGCCCCAGGCCGCTCCCACTGCGGCGGTGCTCTACTCGGGCCTGATAGAACCGCTCAAACAGATGGGGCAGCGCCTCCTCTGGGAAGCCTCCTCCGGTGTCTTCCACCTGCAACAGCGCCTCTTGACCCTCTTTGCGCAAGGTCAGGCGCACTTCGCCCGCAACCGTAAACTTGAGGGCGTTCTCAAGAAGGTTGCGCAGCGCCAGCCCTAAAGCCAATCGATCCCCCATCACCTCCAACGGTTCTTCCGGCAAGAAGACCCGTAAGGCCAAGCCTTTTGCCTCGAACAGCGGCCTCAAGTCCTCCACCTCCTCGCTAAGCATTCGGTTGAGCAGCACCGGCTCTCGCAACAGCCCTTGGCCAGCCTCGGCTCGGGCCAGGTGCAGCAGCTTTTCTACCAAAGCCAACAGCCGCTGAGCCGAGCGGTAAGCCTGTTCCAGGGCACGGGCTACCTGGGGGTCAAGGTTTTTTTCCTGGGCCTGCTCGAGCCGCCCTAGAAGCACCGTAAGCGGGGTGCGCAGCTCGTGGGCAGCATCCTGGGTGAAGCGCCGCTCATTTTCGATCAGCTCACCCAGGCTCTCCAGCAGCGCGTTGAAGGCCTGGCTGAGGGTAAAAAGCTCGTCTCGCACCGGGGGCTGGGGCAGGGGGCGGTTCCAGATTCGACCAACAGCCCGCTCACGGGCAGCCTCGGTGAGAATGCGTACCGGACTGAGCGCCCGCCCTACCAAAAAGTAGCCCAGCCCCAACGCCAGGAGCAAAGCTCCCGGCGCGACCACCCAGAGCACCCGGTTGAGTGCGGTCAGGCTATCCTCGATCCCCGCCAGGGGCCGACCTGCTAGCAGGGTAGCCCCTTCTACTTTGCGCCCACAAAACCACCAGCCCACAGCAGCAAAGCAACCGGTCTGCGCGACAGGTAAAGGTCTAGGTTTTTGACCCAATGCCTCTACCAGGCCCTGAGGGCTATACAGTAGCAACGCCAGGTCGGGTGGCAGTTGCGGCGGCAATTCACCCTCCTGACTGAGGCTTAGGCGACCGTTGTCGCTATTGACCCAGGGTTCGGCCAGAATCAGCGCCGCTTGAAGGCTCTGGTTCAGCTCATCTTGCAAAATGCGCTCCAAGCCCAGCCGCAGCCCCACCCCGGCCAGCAGCAAAACCCCCCGACCAGCAGGGCGTAGAATAGCGTAAGTCGCAGGCGAAGACTCATCCGACCAACCGGTAGCCCAGCCCACGTCGGGTCTCGATGGCTTCTGGAGTTAGTTTTTGGCGCAGACGGGAGATATAGGGGTCGAGGCTGCGCGGGTCAATGCTGGCCTCACCAGGCCATACGTGCTCCAAAAGCAATTCCCGGGGATAAAAAGTGTCGGCATGGAGAGCCAGAAACTCTAGGATTAGCCACTCCTTGGCGGATAGCTCGAGCGCCTCTCCTGCCCACCAGGCCTGCTTGGCCCGGATGTCGAGCGAGAGCCGACCAACCTCAACCCGGTTACTAGAAACACCCCTGGAGCGGCGCAGCAGGGCCCGCACCCGGGCCCTGAGTTCCCGCAGGTGGAAGGGTTTGACCAGGTAATCGTCGGCCCCCCCTTCCAGCCCCCGTACCCGATCGTCCAGGCCATCTCGGGCGGTCAGCACCAGAACCGGCACCGCCCAGCCCTGCTCGCGCAGGTGGGTCAGCAGGCTGAAACCATCCCGCCGGGGCAAGCCCACATCCAGCACCATCAGGTCATAAGGAAAGCTCTGCCAAAGCCCCAGCGCCTCCTCGCCATCCTGGGCCCAGTCCACTGCATAGGGTTCGGCCTCGAGCGTCTCTTTGACCAAAGCCCCTACCTCGAGGTCGTCCTCCACCAGCAAAATACGCATTGGCTAACCCCTCCCGCCCACCGCCCAGCGGTACCAAAGCCCCACCCCAAATACCCACAGAAAGCTCAAGGCCCACCCTGCCAGCACGTCCGAAGGGTAGTGTACCTGGAGGTAGAGCCTGGAGAGGCCTACTAGCAAGGCCCACGGCAAGCCCAGGCCCAAAAGCCAGCGGGCCACGTGGGGAAAGCGGGGCATCAGCAATGCGTACAACGCGAGCACCAGGGCCAGACTGGCCATGGTGTGGCCGGAGGGGAAGCTGTAGTCGTGTTCAGGGGTGAGCTGTGGGAAGAGATGAGGCCGGGCGCGGGCAAAAAAGAGTTTGGCGGCCTGGTTCAGAAGCACCGCACCGCCCAGACCTAGAGCGAAAACAGGCCACCCCAGCCGACGGAAATAGGCCCAGACCAGCACCCCCAGGGCGAGCCCCCCGACCACCGGAGCGGAGGCGGACTGGGTGAAGGCCAGGGCCAGCGTGTTCCACACGTCGCTCTGCTGGGCGTGCAAAAAGGCCAGCACCGGCCCGTCAAAAAAAAACCCTTCCCGTTCGTAGACGTCCTCGGCCAGCCCCACAAACCCCAGCAGGCTCAGGAACAAAAGAGCCAGCAGCCAGAGTGGAACCCACAAGAGCACCGACTTAAGAATTTGGCGGGATGATTTAATCACGATGTCCTCCCAATATCACTTGCGCATACCGGCTGGTTCAGCAAGCAACTCAGAGACTTTGACAAAGGTAAAACCCCGGGCCTTCAGGGCCGGAATCAGCCGCCTGAGGGCCGGAAGCGTGGCGGGGAGACGCGGTCCACCCTGGCTGTGCAGTACGATAATAGAACCATTTTGCACCCGGCTCAGCACGTTGCGTACAATCACCCCAGGGTCGGTCTGCCCCCCATCCTCCCCCGCCGCGTCCCAGTGCACCACCTGAAGCCCCAGCCGCTTCACCAAGGCCAGATCGTCGGGGCCATAGCAGCCCCCCGGAAAGCGAAAATAACGGTTATTGACCCCTAGGCCCTCGAGCAAGCGCTGAACCTTACGAATTTCCGCAGCTTTCTCGGCGGCTTGGACGGTAGGTAGCCCGTAGCAGGGTTGCGCAAAAGCAGGGTGGCTATAGCTGTGGTTTTCCAGTTCGAACAGAGGATTCTGCGCCAGCCTGCGGGATTGCTCCGGGTAGGCTTCTATCCAGAGTCCGCTCAGGAAGAAGGTGGCCTTGACCCGGTGTTGCTCCAACAAGCGGTACAGCTCGGTGGGGTTGTAGCTTTTGACCCGGCCGCTCTGCAGGTTTTGCCGCATGCCCGGGGTCATGTCGGCGTCGAAAGTAAGGGCGATCCGCGGATGCTGCCGGGAACCGTGGGTAATCGGCGCGGGGGCAGCCCATACTGCTCCCCATAGCAGCAGGCCGATCCCAAGCCATCTTCTCATCGGGTCACCCCGGTATGCCCTAGCGAGTACCGGCCCGGCTGGGGGTAGATGGCCAGCCCGTGCGGCCCTTTGCCCACTTTGATGCGACGGATCAGGCCGCCCTGCTTCGGGTCGGTGTCGAAGACGTAGACCTCCCCGTGGTAGCGCCCGGCCAACCACAGTTGCTTCCCATCCGCCGAGACCCCGCCCATGTCCGGGCTACCCCCACCGGGGATCTTCCACTTGGCCACCAGCTTACGGGTGGCGAACTCCAGCACGCTCACCGAGCCCTCTCCCCGGTTGGAGATGTACAGGTACTTCGCGTCGCGGCTGGGGTAGAGGCCATGGGCCCCCTTTCCGGTAGGGATGAAGCCCATCGGCTGAAACTTCTCCGCGTCGATCAGGTGTACCCCGCCCGCCATCATGTCGGCTACGTAGAATATCTGGCCGTCGGGCGAGAGTTTGACGTCCTGAGGCATTCCCCCCAGGCTAATCTTGGCTAGGAGCTTGCGCGCGGCCACATCGATTTTCAGCAGGTCTCCGCTGAACTCGCAGGCCGCCACCAGGGTACGCCCGTCGGCACTATAGTCCATGTGGTTGACCCCCTTGCAGGGAACAGAGATTGAGCTTTTGTGCCGCCAGGTCTGAAGATCATAGAAGTCGAGCCTTTGTTTGACCTCAGCCACTACCAGCGCGTATTTTCCGTCGGGGGTGAAGTATAGGTTGTATGGGTCGGCAATCCGTATGCGGAGCTCGGGCTTGGCGGTCTTGGGGTCTACCGGGATGAGGGTCTGACCCACGTCGTTCACCACGTAGAGTGTCTTGAGGTCGTAGGAGGGCACCACGTGCTGGGGCACGGCGTCCACAGGGTAACTATCTACGATCCGGTAGGTCTTGGGGTCGATCACGTAAAGCCGGTTGGTCTTGCCATCGGGTACATATACCCGTTGGGGAAAATCCTTCACCGCAGGCGCAAGCATCCCCGCTTGGGTGAAAGCATACACGTTGTGCGGATCATACGGCGGCATCCCCGGGAGGCCGGTGTATAGGGGGGAGCCTACCGCGGTAGGAGCAGGCGGGCTCGAAGCCCCTTGTACCGATGGGGTGGCTGTTTGGGGTTGTGATTTGCAGGCCATCAGAGCGAGCGAGAGGAGAAACCCCACCACCCCAGGTAAACCCACCTTCTTCCAGTCATATGAAATCTCGCCAGATTGCTCGCTTGATGCAAAAAACCTGAGCGATAGCAGGTGCGGTGGTTTGTTTTTGCTCACACTAAACCTCTCGGAAGAGCTGGACAATCCAAGGTATGGCCACGGTAAAAGGCTACTGGGGCAGACCGCTGTAGCGCAACTTGCCCCAAAGGGCCAAGATTGCAAACAGAGTCGCTTTTGCGTACTTTTTCATCCAGGTTCCTCCTGCCGACGAGACCACGGGCGTACTGCACCACGCTCAGGCCGAGCGCAGCACCTCCGTGAGACTCTTGCCGCTCGCGGCCCTGGCTGCATTCACTGCGAGCACGGTGGAAAGAAAAGCGGCGAGAGCCAGCGCGGCCAGGTAACCCCAGGGTATGGCCAGCCGCTCCGGGGCCGGGTCGAACACCCCGTTCAGCAACTTGACCAAAAGCTGCGCCACGCCCAGCCCGATGAGCAAGCCAGCCAGGCTGCCTGCTCCGGCCACGACGAGCCCTTCACCCCATAGGAAGGCCGCGAGCTGCTTTGGCTTCGCACCGAGTGCGCTCAGCACGGTGAAGTTACGGCGTCGCTCGGTAAGGCCCAAGAGCAGCACCAGCCCCGTAGCCGCGGCCAGGAGCAGTGCGGCGAAGCTTAGCTCGAGCCGGGAGAGCCCCGCCACGTTGACCGCGGTGAGGCTCGAGGCGATGCGCTGCTGTACCGCACCGAGTTCTGAGACCGTTGCCCCCGGCAGGTCGCGCACGATTTGAGCCGCCCAGGATGCCACCTCGGTGCGGTTGCCGTTCACCCGCAGCAAAACCACTTCGGCAGCGCTGGCGTGGGTCTGTGCGGCCACGTAATCAGCGTTGGCCACCAGAAAGGAGTCTTTAGGGGCGGTGGGAAACTCCCGCACCACGCCCACAAAGGTGAAGGGGACGACGTGATACTGGTGGTCTCGAGCGTCCAGTAATCGCAAGCGCAGCGGGTCGCCCACCTTGAGCTGGTAGTCGTTGACTGTTTCCTGCGAGACAAGCAGAGCGTCGGGCCTCGAGCGCAGCAGTTGCAGCGCCTGCTGGGCCGTGACCCCGCGGAAGTAGGCGTCTACCAGCCGGGTGGCCTCGGTGAGGTGGGCTGGATCTACGCCAAAAAGGTCCTGGAGGTCGTTGCCCACGTAGGCGAAGCGGTGCTGGAGCGGCTGGGCGGCGGCCACGCCGGGGATCGCTCTCAGGGCAGAAAGCCGGCTCTCCGCCGGATGGGCTGCGGTTCCGGTCACGGTGACGTCGGCCCCGTTCGTGAGCAGCGCGTCCACCCGCGACTGGCCGCCGTAGGTGGCGTTGAAGATCGAGGTGGAGACCGCAAAGGCCACCGCCAGCGCGGCCAGGACCGCGCCGCGCGAGAGCAGGCTTCGCTGCCGCTCCAGGGTGGCCGCAACGCTGGGAGCAAGGTTTCCCGCCAGCGAGCGCAGGATCGGGGTAAGGCTGCGGCGGCCTAAGGCCCAATCCAGCAGCCGCACCGCGAGCAGGGTAGCCCCTACCCATAGGGCCAGAGGCGCGATGAAGGACTCGTACTGCACGCTGGCCTTCGCCACCCCCTCGGGGGCCAGCACCAGTTGGTAACCGCCTGCGGTGCTGCGCCAAAACAGCGCCCCGGACAAAGCCAAAAGCCCCAGGTCGAGGTAAAGCCGCTGCCACAACGGGGCGCTGGCCCTTCCTACCTTCTGCCGCGCGGCGTTCACGGTTTGATTGCGTAGGGCCAGGAGCGTGGGGACGAGCACCACCGAGACCGCCAGCAGCACCCCGAAAGCACCCGCCAAAAGCGTCCAGACCGAGCGTAGGCTCGAGTCCGACGGCAGGGCGACGCGCTCGGCAAGCCAAGCCAGAGCCAAGCCGCCCAGCAGCCCGACGAAGGCTACCCATCCCGCCTCGAGCGAGGCCAGCCCCAGCACCCGCCGCACCCCCGCCCCGCGCATCCGCAACAGCGCGGCCTCGCGGCGGCGCTCTCCCCCGCTGGCCCCCGCCACGCCGAGGGTCAGCAAGGCCGCGAGGATCACGCCGGGAACGCCCAAAAAAAGAAAAAGGGCCTGGGCGTAGAGGGCATCGGCCCGCACCCCATCCAGCCGGGCGGCCAGGTTGTTGCCAATCACCGCTCCACCTGCTACCTTGACCTCGGTATGTTTGGCGAGCCGCTGCACCTGAACATAGGCTGCCTCGGGGTCTTTGGAAAGCGATGTCGAAAGCCGGACATGGAACTGCTCGCGCACGCTGTCGGGCCGGACGGCCCGCTGCAGGTCGAAGAGGGCGTGCCACTGCGCTGCTGGCAACAGAAGCACGTTGTCCGGCGGGGCCTGTGGGGCCAGCCCCTTGGGGGCGCCCACCGCCTGGAACAAGGAGTCGGCCTCGGGCAAGTCCACGATCCCCGCGACCCGTACGCTCACCGGCGGTAGTCCTAGGCGATGGATGAAAACGGTGTCGCCCACCGCGGCGTGCAGGTTGGCGGCGGTCTGCTGGGCCAGCAGCACCCCCTGAGCACCGCCGACCAGGGGACGGATTTCCTTGGGGAAATGAAGCGCATAGGTGCTGGAAATCCCCAGCACCCTGCCCGCGCCAGTGGTCTGCACGGTCCCGCCGGTGCGGGCGCTGAAACCCGCCACATCGGCGTAGCCGACCCGCTCGAGGGCTTTCACGCCCACGGCCTGTATAGCCCCCTTCACCGCGCCGAGGTCGGCGTTCGGGGCCAGCAACACCTGCCAGTCCACCGCAACCCCCTCCACCGCCCGCTGGGTCATGGTGGCGGTGCTGCGGGTGAGGAAGGCCCCCAGGCAGGCCAGGAAAGCCACCGTGAGCGCAACGCCGGTGGCTGCACCCCACACCCGCCAGGGCCGCCGGGTGAGCAATCCGCGGAGCCAGGCCAGGGTCATGCCGGTACTCCTTTTCCGGTGTCCAGCACGCCGCGCCGCATCTGCCAAACCCAGTCCATACGGCGGGCTACGCCGAGGTCGTGGGTGGCGACCACCAGAGCCGTTTCGGTGTTCTCGAGGGCCCCCAGCAGGGTATCCATCAGCTGCGCTCCGGTCTCGCTGTCGAGCTGTCCGGTGGGCTCGTCGGCCAGAATTAGCCGGGGACTCCCCGCCAGGGCACGCGCTACCGCGACCCGCTGGGCCTGCCCGCCCGATAGCTCCTCGGGAAGCTGCTGGGCAACTTTTTCCAGACCCAGCCGCTCCAGGGCTTCCATCGCCCGAATCTCGGCCTCGCGCTCCTCCACCCCGCCCAGCACCAGCGGCAAGGCAGCGTTCTCGAGTGCTGTCAGGGGCGCCAGAAGGCTCTGCGCCTGAAACACGAAGGCCACCTTGCCGGGGCGCAGTTCGTCCGGCTCACCGAGCGCGGGGAACCTCACTGAACCGGAGGTGGGCCGCTCAAGTCCTCCCATCAGGTGCAACAGGGTGCTTTTGCCCGAGCCCGAAGGCCCCAGCAGGGCGATGCGGTCGCCCGGCAGCACCCGGCAGGTGGCTCGCTCCAGGGCCACAGTTTCTCCTCCGCCCAACCCATAGCTCCGGCGGGCCCCACGCACCTCCACCAAGGCTTCAGGCATGGGCGAACCTCCCATCCCGGATGTGCAACACTCGGCCTGCCCGGCGGGCCAGCTCGGGGCTGTGGGTGGAGATCAGGGCGGCCCCGCCCCGGGCGCAGAAGCTTTCCATCTCGCCCAGCACCAGCGCCTCGGTTTCGGCGTCCACCTCGGCAGTGGGCTCGTCGGCGAGCAAAAGGGTGGGCTGGGCGGCCAGGGCTGCGGCCAAACCGGCCCGCGCCAGCTCGCCGCCGGAGAGCTGTGAGGGCCGGGCGTACAGCCGCTCGCCCAACCCCAGCCGCTGCAACCAATCCGCCGCTCCCGCCGGGCTCTGGTGGGCTAAGAGGGTGGCGAATTGCACGTTTTCCAGAGTGCTCAGGTGCTCGAAGAGGTTGTCGGATTGCAACAATACCCCCACGTGGCGGGCCCTTAGCTCGGCCCGCTCCTCCTCGGAGCGGCGGGTCAGGCGCTGGCCTGCGACACTCACATAACCGCCGTCGGGCTCGTCCAGCCCAGCCAAGCAGGCCAGCAGGGTGCTCTTGCCGCTGCCGGAGGCTCCCACCACCGCCACCAGTTCACCCGGCTCAATGCGCAGGCTCACCCCGCGCAGCGCCCTGACTTCCTCATCCCCAACGTGATAGAAGCGGTACAGGTCGATGGCCTCGAGCACGCTCATGGCCGCTCCCATCGGAAGGATTCCACAATCCGCCGCCAGGCATCGGCGTTGTCGGCTCCTTTGGGGGTCGAGAGGGTTAGCAGCGCTTCCTGACCGTTCTTGTACAGCAGGTACAGGTCGTTCTCCAACCATACTTTTTGGCCGGTTACGGCGTTCGGCTGGGACTGCGCTTCGTAACTCACCCGCACGGCGCTGCCGGAAGGCAGCTTAACTGCCCTCACCGACTGTATCTTGACGCCAGCTTCCTTTTGCAAGGCCCTCACCTCCTTGTCCTGCACCCCGGCCACGGTAGGAGCAGCCAAGGCTTTCCGCAGCACCACGCTCAGGCGGTTGAGCTTGGCTTCAAAGCGGACGCTGCTGCCCTGTACGGTGCGCGCCCAGCCCTCGGGAACCTCGAGGCTGTAGCCTGCGGGGTGGGCATAGCGCACAAAGGCTTGGTTGTCCGGGATGTCGCCCCCACGGTTGGGCTCAGGCACATACGAGGTTTGGGCCACGGCCAGGCTCCAAAAGACGGCTGTGAGAACCAGGTGTCGCTTCATGGCAGCCTCCTTTTCATCTGGGTTTTCAACATGCTTCTCTCCTTATCGGGGCCTTCCCCCGACAGCGAGCAACGTAGCAGGCTAACCTTGCAGCAAGGTTGCGGGGCTCTGACAACCCTCCCCGCTTGCGCGGAAGCTGCCGGAGGGCTTGAAGGTTACCGCCCGAGTAGCCCTGCGGGAGTTCCGGACCTTGAACCGGCAGCCGGACGCAGGATGCATATCCATGTTGCAAGGTAAAAATGCTGCCGGGATTCACCCGGCAGCCGTGGGTTCATAGCTTAGCCGTTGTCTTCGTTGCTCTCACCATCGTTTTCGCCATCGTTCTCCTCTGCGTTGCCCTGGGCTTCTTGGTGCAACACCTTACCGTTGCCCGCATCCACCTTGACCTCCTGTCCAGCGAGCACCACCTCCCAGACCAGGTAGCCGTTTTCCACCCCCAGCTTAACCTTGGTGGGCGTAGCCGTGCTGCCAAGCGCGCTCTGGGCAGCCTTAATCGCATCCTGCATCGAGACCTTGGCCAGGGCCTGGTACTGCTGGGCACTCAGGTTCTCCTGTACTGGCAAGCTGCCGGTGTAGGTAGGGTACTGGCTGCCACCCTGTCCCGTTTTCTGGGCAAAAGCCGTCAATCCCAGAAGAGCCGATGTTGCCAACACAATCACTTTTGCATACCTTTTCATCTTTGTTCCTCCTTGCCAGGCCTTGGCCTGGACGAGACCAAAGTAGTCCACTTACCTTGCAGGAAGGTTGCAGCGCTTGAGAAAGCGGTGAAGGTTCCGATGAAGCCGAAGCGGCAGCGGCCGCTTTCATGAAGAGAGCCACGGTTAAATGGATGTTTTCTTATTGAAGTTTCTGGCATGCAAGGGGGGTCGGTTCCTCAAAAGAGTATCAGTTGTATTGGCCAATTACAGTCATACCGGATTCAAAAAGATAGTTATTCAAACCAAAAAAAAATCTAGAGACTATTTTTTTGAATCCTAGAGCAAAGCTTTCTAAGGGGCGGTATCGCCCTCCGCTACGCGGATAACTTCAGTCGGGTTAGTTCGTCACCAAACAGGGACGAACTAATCGAATCTGGTATCAATCGTTAGGTGCAGCTCCAAGGGCAACGGACGGGTAGGCATGGCTTACCGTAAAGTTGGCATGAAATACCCGCTACAGCGCTATAGCGGGTATTCGCGGGAGGCCGCTCTACATCTTATTGCACCTTGGCGGTTCCCAGCGGGATTTCAGAGAGCACCACAGGCACCACTGTAACGTACAGGTTGGCCAGGCTCGTACCCGTTAGAAGGCTAAAGTTAAAGGTGGTCTGGCCGCTGCTGCTGGGGGTCCTCTCCTGGACCAAGGTCAGCGTACCGTTGGTCTCCCTGCGGATGAGCTGAACCTTCTGCACATTGTAGAGCAGGCCAAATTTGGGTCGAGCCGGACCGCTACGGTCGTGCCAGAGATGCTCGAATCCGCCGTGACCGACTGGATCAGCGGCGACTGTACCGAAGCCAGGTTGAGGCGGATGGGGTCAAGCCCCAGGCTGTTCCCCGCCCCCGAGCCCAGCAGGAAACTGACCAGGCTCTTGATCGCGGCAAAGGGGTCGATCTGTAGGCTCCGGCTGAGCACGTATTCGGCGGGGTTGTTGTTGCTGATCTGGGTTGCCAGCGGGGCCAGGTCGAAGTTCATGCTATAGCCCTCGGCGAAGTTGAACAGCTCGAGCGAGCCGATGACCTGGGCCCCACACGGCTTGGCACAGACCGGGGATGTCTTCCGGCAGAATCTCTAGGAGATCAGCGTACTTGGCAGGATCGCTGAAGGGGCTGTGGGCGGTGCAGAACTCGAGGATAGCTTGGTTCACGCTACGCTCCTCATACATAGGGGAAGGCGACGTCGCAGGCCGGGTCGTCGGGGCCAAGGGTATCCCAACGGGCGAAATAGACCTCTCGGGCGGAGTCGCTCATAGGCTTGCCCTGATCCTTCAGCCAATTCGCCACCGCGTCGTAAGCCCCCAGGATGACGGGGAACTTGACCTGGGCCTTGCTGATACGGGTGAAGGCCTCGCGGTGGGCGGGCTCGAGCCGCACCCGGATTCGCCCGGCGGGCTCCAAGTTACCCTCGAAGGGCACGCACACCTCCACCGGCCCATCGGAGTCTTCGTTGACCTCGCCATGGTAGATCACCAGAGGGAACCCTTTCATCTCGAGGCCGGAGGCAGTGATGTGGCTGTAGAGTTCGTTGAACGCCTCCTCAATGAAAAGGCTAAGGTCTTTGATATTTACGCTCCTCTGGATCGTCGCGACCTTCTGTTGGGGCACTTCTCGGGTTTGTATCTCGTACATGGTTTCTCCTTTGCCGCTGAGGTAGCCCTCGAGGTAGCGAACGAGCGCCCGCTTGGTTTTCAGTTCCCCTTCAACCTCTTCCCAGTACTGCCCTACCGCGCGCACGGCCTCCGCCCCGCTCAGCTCGAGCACCGCGGCAATGCGGTCGAGCGGCATCTCGAGCTGTCGCAAGAGCCCGATCAGCTTGGCCCGCTCGAGCTGGTCTTCGCGGTAGTAGCGGTAGCCCGACTCACCATCCACGTAGGCCGGGGGGAGCAACCCTATCGCGTCGTATAGCCGCAGCGCCTTGAAGGAGAGCCGCGAGCGCCGGGAGAACTCCCCGATGGTCAGGTGGTGGATGGGGGTTTTGCTGGCGGGCTCGTTCACGGGGTTAGTATGGGGCCTGCCCCTGGGGAAGAGTCAAGGGCTCTCCCGAGGATTAGCCGGGAAATTCCTCAACCTGGCTCCTGCCCTCCCGCTGGATGATCCCCAGGCTTTTG
This sequence comes from Meiothermus sp., assembly GCF_026004115.1. Taxonomy (NCBI): domain Bacteria; kingdom Thermotogati; phylum Deinococcota; class Deinococci; order Thermales; family Thermaceae; genus Meiothermus; species Meiothermus sp. The sequence continues at coordinate 2,599,493 of NZ_BPIM01000001.1, read as the reverse complement.
CAATGCCAGACCTCCATCTTTACCCAACCTTTACCCACTATCCTTAACTTGAGGCGTGTTCGAGGGTCTTGTGATCTTGTGGGGAAGCCCTTATGTGCGGGGGCTGGTTGGCCTCTTGCTGCTCCTCCTGGTAGCCCGTTTCCTGTATCTCACCGCGGATCTGTGGGGGATTCTTCTGGGGGCTTTGTTGCTGGCGGCCCTGGTGCGCCCGCTGGTAGATCGGCTGGAGCGCCTTCGGCTGCCCCGCAGCCTTGCCCTGGGAATGGTTCTGCTACTTTTGGGGCTAGGGCTTGGTCTGTTGGGCGTAGAGCTGGTGCGTGTAGCCGAGCAACTCGCCCAGTACGCCGCCACGCTGCCTGGCACTGCCGGCCATCTGGCCGATTGGTGGAATCATCTACCCGGATGGCTGCAAGCCTCGGGCTTACCCTTTTGGTTGGTGGGGGCCCTCGAGCAAGCCTACGGCAGCCTGGGCGAGCTCTTGCGGGGCCTTTCCGCTGAGCTAATCCCCCGGCTAGGCAATTTCGCCCAGAGCGGGCTTATCCCTGCCCTCACCCTCCTGTTTGGCGGCGCGGTCAAGCTAGCGGCCTTTGTGGTGCTGTTTATCTATCTGCTGGCCGATGGCCCTCGTATGGGCCGAAGCCTGTTCTACCGATTGCCACCCACCGGGCGGGCCTGGGCTGAGCGGAAGATGGGTTACCTCGAGCGGGCCGTGATGGGCTATTTCCGTGGACAACTGCTTGTAGCAGTCAGCCTGGGGGCGCTGGTAGGGCTTGGCCTGAGCCTGTTGGGGGTGCCGCTGGCTTTACCACTGGGTATGCTGGTGGGTGTGCTGGAACTCATTCCCTACCTGGGCCTGTCCCTGGGCGCAGTAATGGTGGTTTTTGCCGCCCTTCCATTGGGGGGTCTGATGGTGCTAAAAGCTCTCTTGGTATTGTTGATTGCTGCTCAGCTCGAAGGACACCTGCTGGCCCCTCTATTGGTGGGGCAGAGCACCTCGCTGCACCCGGTCACAGTGTTACTGGCGCTGTTGTTAGGGGAGCGGCTGGCCGGGGTGGTGGGGATGCTGGTGGCCGTACCGACAACCGCTACCATCAAGCTCTGGCTCGAGGACTCTTGGCCACCGATTGCATCAAGATAAAGTTGTTAGGTAAAGACACGGCATACCGCAAAAAACACCTTGCAATGTAAAGGAGGCTTACAAACCATGGAAATCCTGAACAACCTATTCTGGCTTTTTTTGCTGCTTTCGTTCCTGAGTCCCTTGTTTCAGCGCCAGATGTTGGAGCTAGCTCGAGCCCGAAGCCTCCAGGCCTTCGAGCGCCGCCGCAATAGCCGCCTTATCACCCTGATTCACCGACAAGAAGCCATTGCCCTGTTGGGCCTACCCCTATCGCGCTACATTGATATCGACGACTCCGAGCAGGTCTTGCGGGCCATTCGTCTCACGGACCCACAAGTACCCATCGATCTGGTATTGCACACTCCGGGTGGCTTGGTGCTGGCTGCCGAACAGATCGCCGAGGCCCTCCTGCGCCATCCAGCTAAAGTAACGGTCTTTGTGCCCCACTACGCTATGTCGGGGGGTACTCTGATCGCTCTGGCTGCCGACGAAATTGTCTTGGACGCCAACGCGGTACTCGGCCCGGTAGATCCCCAGCTCGGTCAATACCCCGCCGTCTCAATCCTGAAGGTGCTGGAGCAAAAGCCCATCGAAAAAATTGACGACGAAACCTTAATCATGGCTGATCAAGCCCGAAAGGCCCTACTGCAGGTCAAGGCTACTGCCAAAAACCTTTTGCACAAACACCTGGAGGAAACCCAGGCCGAGGCCTTAGCTCATAAACTTTCCCAGGGTACCTGGACCCACGATTATCCCATCAGTGCCGAGGAAGCTAAAAGCATGGGTCTGCCTATTTCCACAGAAATGCCTGCCGAGGTCTACAACCTGATGGAGCTCTACCCTCAGCCCAGGGGGAACCGACCCAGTGTGCAGTACGTGCCGCTACCCTATAGACGCGAGGGCCCCAGGCCAAGGTAGTCAAATGCTCAACCGCGGTCCCCTGAGCGACAAAAAAACCCAGCAAGAGGCCTTACAGGTACTGGAGCGCCACTCCAGTAAACGCGGTCTGGCCCGACTGCTGCCCTTTTTAGGACCGGCCTTTGTAGCAAGCGTGGCTTATATGGACCCTGGCAACTTCGCCACCAACATCCAGGCCGGAGCCCAGTTTGGCTACCTGCTTTTGTGGGTGGTGCTCTTATCCAACCTGATGGCCATGCTCATTCAAAGCCTCTCGGCCCGGCTGGGCATCGCCACGGGGAAAAGCCTACCCGAGGTGGTTCGGCAAGAATACCGGCCCTCGGCGCGCATCTTTTACTGGATCCAGGCCGAACTCGCAGCCATTGCCACCGACCTAGCCGAGTTTATCGGGGCCGCACTAGGATTCCATCTTCTGCTGGGGTTACCTCTGGTCTGGGGGGCTGCGCTTGGTGCACTGGCTACCTTTACCCTGCTAGGATTGCAGCGCTACGGCTTCCGCCCGCTCGAGGCGGCCATCGCTGTGCTGGTGGGGGTGATCGCTATAGCATACGTACTGGAGCTGTTTTTTGCCCACCCCGACCCCAGGCTTGTGGCAGGCTTTGTGCCACAGTTCAAAGGCAGCGAAAGCATTCTGCTGGCGGTTGGCATTCTGGGCGCTACCGTCATGCCCCATGTGATCTACCTACACTCTGCCCTTTCGCAGCAGCGGGTTCCCGTCCACAACACCGCCCTAAAGCGCAAACTGCTGTTCTATAACAACTTGGACGTGGTACTGGCCCTCTCCATTGCGGGTTTTGTCAACATGGCCATGCTGGTGTCAGCAGCCGCTACCTTTCATCACACCGGCCGCGCCGACGTTGCCGATATCACCACCGCCTACCAGACCCTCTCTCCCTTGCTGGGACCGTTGGCAGCAGGGGTCTTTGCTACTGCTCTGCTGGCCTCGGGTCTGTCCTCCACCACCGTGGGCACCCTGGCTGGTCAGGTGGTAATGCAGGGCTTTGTGGGTTTCAGCATCCCCCTCTGGGTGCGACGGCTGGTCACCCTGGTGCCTTCTTTTGCAGTGATTCTTCTGGGCTTTGATCCTACCCGGGTGTTAGTAATTTCGCAGGTAGTGCTCTCCTTCGCTATTCCCTTTGCCTTGGTTCCATTGCTCATCTTCGTCGGCAACCCCCGGCTCATGGGCGACTTGGTGATCAGCCAGCCCATCAAGTTGATGGGCTGGCTGGTAGCATCAGTCATCATCGCTTTAAACCTGTATCTACTTGTGCAGAGCATGTTATAAAAGCGAGGGGGTGTGGGGGAGCTATAATCCCCCGCCTCTTCAGAGCAGAACTCCCCCATGTGCTCCGTAGGAGCTCATAGCATGGTGAACAATATATCCTGATATATCCTGGGGACAGCATTCCCCGTGCACCTTGAAACTTGGAGTAGGGGGTTCCATGCGCCGCGCTACGGCGCGGTGCGGTTCGATCGGTAAACTCCAAGCGAACACCCGTGGCATCCGCCCCGCCAAGGCGGGGCGGGAAGCATTGCGCTCGCCTGCCGATACGAAGTCGAGTTTTTTTCTGGGCCCGGACGGAACCTTCGGGGACGGGAGCGGCAAGGGCCGTCCCGTGAGAACCGAGAAGCCCCGTTCTGAAGAACGGGGAGTCGTCACAAAGCCGTGCTCTAGGATTCAAAAAGATGGCCTCTAGATTTTTTGGCTTGAGTGACTATCTTTTTGAATCCGGCATGAGCAGTCTGGCAACCAGGAATTCGGTATGCACTCCAGTCTCTTTCAATAAGCCGCGCGTCGCAATTTTGGGCAATCAACGTGTTTCAAAATGTGCTAAAAATAAGTTACCCGTGCACCAGTGGCATACCCGTCCAGGGTTATGATTTTTCGAGTGGACTACTCGCCCCTTGCCCCGTTCTACCACTTGCAATACCAACACTATACCGACGACCTCGAGTTCTACACCCGCCTGTCGCGCGACTACGGCGGCCCGGTGCTGGAACTCGGCGCCGGAACCGGGCGGGTTACCAGGGCCCTGGCACGGCAGGGCGTGGAGGTATGGGCGCTGGAACCCGCCCAACAGATGCGCAAGTTGGGCGCCAGGCACACCCAGGGCCTGGGCGTAAAGTGGCTGGCCGGCGACATGCGCCGACTCAAGCTCAAACGGCAGTTTCCCCTGATCATCGCCCCCTTCAACGCCCTGATGCACCTCTATACCCTGGACGAGCAAGATGCCACGCTGGAAGGTGTTCGGGCCCACCTGGAAGCGGGCGGACGCTTTGCTTTCGACGTATACAACCCGGCCCATATTGGCCCGCAGGGGGTTGTACAGCACGAGGGTAGCTACGGTCAAACGGAGGTCTTTCTCCACCAGGAGCATCATCCCACGGCCCAGGCCCTTCTCACGCACTACCTGGTAGACACCCTTACGCCCACAGGAAACCTCAAGCGACAGCGCCATACCCTGACCCAGCGCTACTACACCCGTTACGAACTCGAGCGCTGGCTACGGGCTTTTAGCTTCGATTACCGGCTTTTTGGCGGATTCCACAAAGAGCCCCTCACCCCCGAGAGTGCGGTTTTTGTGTTTGAGGCCTGGCACCGGAGGTAGTTTTTGTGCATCATTTCACGATACCATGTGAAGCATGTCTGCTCTATTTGAGGGCGTGTTGGGGTTTTATCGTCTTGGCGTTAGCATACGGGCATGAAAATTGAAGCTGCCGAGCTCCGCTTAGTCTCCCTGCCGCTCAAGTTCCGCTTCGAGACCTCCTTTGGCGTACAGACCATGCGCCACCTGATCGTCCTGACCCTGTATGGCGAAGGCCTCGAGGGGTACGCCGAGACCGTGATGGAGTTCACCCCCCACTACCGCGAGGAAACCATTCCGGGGGCCTGGGCGCTTTTGGAAGCGCTGCTCATTCCCAAGGTATTGGGCCAGGACTTCGCCAACCCCGAGCAGTTCTGGGCCGAGATTGCCGGCTTCCGGGGCAACAAGATGACCAAAGCCGCCCTCGAGATGGCCTTCTGGGATCTGTGGTGCAAGAGCCTGGGCCAGCCCCTCTGGAAGGTGCTGGGGGGCGTGCGCACCCAGATTCCGGTGGGCATTAGCCTGGGCATCGAGCCGAGCCTCGAGGCCACCCTCGAGAAGGTAGGCAAGGGGCTGGCCGATGGCTACAAGCGCATCAAGCTGAAGATCAAGCCGGGTTGGGACGTAAAGCTGGCCCTGGCGGTGCGCGAAGCCTACCCCGAGGCCAACCTGACCGTGGACGCTAATTCGGCCTACAGCCTCAACCACATCTCCACCTTCAAGGCCCTGGACGCTGCCGGCCTCGACTACATCGAACAGCCCCTGGCCTTCGACGACATCCTGGACCACGCCAAACTGCAGGCGGCCATTTCCACTTCTATCTGCCTGGACGAGTCCATCACCTCGCCGGAGGACACCCGCAAGGCCTTAGAGATTGGGGCCGGACGGGTCATCAACCTGAAGCCCGGCCGGGTAGGTGGCATCCTGGCCAGCCGCAAAGTCCACGACATTACCCAGAGCTACGGCCTGCCGGTCTGGATGGGCGGGATGCTGGAAGCCGGTATTGGCCGGGCCGCCAACATTCACGTGGCCACCCTGCCCATGTTCATCAAACCGGGCGATACCAGCAGCGCCAGCCGCTACTGGCAGGAGGACATCATCGAAGAAGCCCTCGAGGCCAAAGGCGGCCTGATGCCCGTACCCCAGGGGCCGGGACTGGGCGTGACGCCAAAGCGCGACTTCATCCAGAAACTGACCGAGAAATCGGCTTACATCAGCAAAAGCAGCCAGTAACCCGTTATGAACCTGGTAATTCGCGAACTGCACGAACCCGAGGAGATAGCCGAAATTCCCCGGCTCGAGCAAGCCATCTGGAACGACCCCAGCGACATCCTTCGCAGCGGAACCCTGATGGCCCTGATCCACGAAGGGGCCTTGCTGGCAGGGGCCTACCTTCACCCCCAATCCCCCAACCCCTTTTCCCCCTCGAGGGAGAAAGGGGTGGCTGAGAATGCGGTTTTGGTGGGTTTCATCTTCGGCTTCCCCACCAACCGCCCCACCGAACACCACTCGCACATGGCCGGGGTGCTGCCGGAGTACCAGGGCAGCCAGATTGGTCTGTTGCTCAAGCGCTACCAGCGTGACTGGGCCCTCAGCAGGGGCTACGAGCGGGTGGTCTGGACCTTCGACCCTCTGCGCAGCCTGAACGCCCATTTCAACCTGCGCAAGCTGGGTGCAACCTTCAATCGCTACATCCCCAACTGCTATGGTGCCATGGGCGGCATCAACGCTGGCGCACCTTCAGACCGGGCCTACGCGGTCTGGGAGCTGCGTTCCCCCCGGGTGTTCAGCCGCATCTACGCGCCGCCACCGGCCCCCAGCATAGAGGGTCTGCGGCAGGCCAATGTGGTGGAGCAGCAAAAACCGGTCGGGCTCCATCTGGATCTGTCCGAACGGCAGATTCTGGTGCAAATCCCCCAGGATTGGGGGCACATTTTAAAGACCGACCCAGGCCTGGCCAACCAGTGGCGCTTGCACAGCCGAGAACTGTTCGGGCACTACTTCGCCCAGGGCTACCATGCCATAGACTTTCTGCGCGGCCCCAACCGCTATGTGCTGGAGCGGATGGGCTGATAGCGAAGGGGTTGGTCGGGCGCTGCTCATGCTGCAGATTCCGCGAATACTCGGTCGCAGACCATTGACCATCGGCTTTTTTGAGCTTTTGGCCTGGAGCCTTTAGCCTTGGACACACGGGAGGAAACCCTGATTCTTGCACCTGAAATCTGGACTGCCGAGGTGGTCTACGTCGGTTTCGGTACGCCCATGCTAAATGGCGGCCTGGTGGTGGTGGGCCAGCACATCGCGGCCACAGGCCCCCTGACCGATTTGCGAAAAACCTATCCCCAAGCACCCCTCGTTCATAAGGGCAAAGCCCTCACGCCGCCGGTGGTCAACGCCCATACCCACCTGGATCTGACCGCGGTTCCCTATTTTCGCGGCAGCTACACCGACTTCATCAAGCACGTGATTGACCACGGTTCAAAGCGCACCGAGGAGGCAGCCTTACAGGGTCTGAACGAGCTTCAAACCTTGCGCGTGGGGGGGTTTGGGGACATCGTATACAGGCCCGAAATTGTGGAGTGGCTGCTGGAGCATAGCCCCCTGCCTGGGGTGGCTTACCTCGAGGTCATCCAGCGCAACCCAGCCCAGGCCGACGAAGTAGCCCGCCGGGTTGCCCATCGCTTGACGAAGTGGCGCAAACGAAACGGCGCCGTCAGGGTGGGGCTTTCACCGCACACACCTTACAACGTGAGCCCGGCCCTGCTCAAAAAGCTGGTCGAGATTGCCCGGCTCGAGGGCTTCCCCCTGCAAATGCACGTGGCCGAAAGCCCCGATGAAACCCTACTGATGACCCAGGGCACCGGCCCTTTGCAGGAAATTCCGTTGCAGTATGGATTTGCGGCCTACGAGAACCCCCCCGGCCTCACGCCCGTGCGCTACCTGGCCGAACTCGGGGTGCTGGGGCCGCACCTGACGGTGGTGCATGGGGTGCGGGTGGACGAAGAAGAGGTGCAGATGCTGGCCCAGTCGGGTACGAAGGTGGTCGCCTGTCCGCGCAGCAACGAGGGCCTGGCCTGCGGCCAGATGCCCTGGGCACTGTACCTCAAACATCGCCTCGAGCCCGCCCTGGGTACCGACTCGCGCAGCAGCAGCCCTGACCTGGACGTGCGAAACGAGGCACTCTTTTTGTGGGAGCGGGTAGACCCCCGGGTACTGGTGCGGGCTGCTACGCGCAACGGTTACCGGGTGCTGGGGCTGGAAGCACCCCGCATCACCCGCGGAACGCCGGTTTCCCAAGTACAATCCTGGTAGTCGGCCGTTGTGCCGGGATTTTTATGCAGATCGGTGCGCTTATCCTGTACAGCGCTTTTGTGGGGGCCCTGACCGGGGTTTTTGCCGCCGGGTTTGTGTTCGTGCTGGGGGTAATCGAGCGCTATCTGCTGGGCGAAACCCTGGGTTACCTGCCCCCCGGCCTGCCGGGCGAGGGCGGCCTTTCCCAGATTTTTCGCGGGCCTGCCTTCTGGTGGCTGGCCTTGTTGTTGCCGCTGGTGTTCGCCGCCTCGAGCTACCTGGGCTCGGGCCGGGGGCTGGGCTGGCTTTTGGCAGCCTACCGCGCGGGGCGCCCGGTACGGGCCAGCGAGTATTTTCGGGGCATCATCGGTTCGCTGGTACAGCTTGGCGCGGGTTCCCCCCTGGGCCGCGAGGGGCCCATGGCCGCGCTGGGCCTGTGGGTTGGCAGCGTGATGGGGCGGCGCATCCCGCTGGGCGAGTCGAGTCGGTTTCTGCCCTTTGCGGGCATGGCGGCGGGGTTTGCCTCGGCCTTCCATGCGCCCATGGCCGGCGCACTCCTGGCCAGCGAGATTGTCTACCGGGGGTTGGCTCTCGAGGTCGGTGCTCTGGCTCCAGCACTGATTGGAGCCCTGGCCGGATTTACGGTTTACGGGCTTTTTCACGGGTATGGACCGCTGCTCGAGTTGCCCCCGGGGCCGCTGGAGTGGCCGCAGCTTTTCTTTGGCCTGGCGATTGGTCTGGTGTGTGCTGGAGTGGGCACCCTGTGGCTCGAGGCCGAGCGGTTTCTACAACGCTTTTTGCGGCGTCTCACCTTCGGGGTACGCCATGCCCTCTTCGGGCTGGTGCTGGCGGGGGTCTTGCTTTTGATGCCGGAGGCCATCGGTAGCGGACTGCCCTGGGTTCAGCTTGGCACGTCTCCTATTCTGACGTTGCCTTTCCTGGGGTTGCTCTTCCTGGTGCAGCTCGCCTTGCTGATTCTGGGTGGCGGCGTAAGGGCCTACGGCGGGCAGCTCACCCCGGCCCTAACCCTGGGCGGCCTTAGCGGGCTAATTCTGGCGCAGCTGCTGGGCCAGATTTTTACCTCCATCGCACCCTCTCCCGAAACCGCCGCCCTGGTGGGCATGGCCTCCCTGTTAGCAGGCATCGCCCGCGCACCCTTTGCAGCGGTGGTGCTGGCAGGTGAAATTGGGGGTTATAGCCTGCTACCCCTGACCCTCATTGCCGCTTTTGCTGCCTATACCTTCACCAGCCCACGGGGTAGCTTTGAAGTGGAAGAGCTCAACCCAGAAAAGGATGAGCCAGCGGAGCCTCTGCCTGAAAACGCTCCGCAAACTTTACTGAAACCTCAGCCCCCAGCCTCGAGCGATTCGCCCTGAATGCCTCCAGGCTGTACTCCCATTGGTAGAAGTCGCGATAAAAGCCAAAGACCCGGTCGGCTACCGCCTGACCCTCTTCACCCACGTCCACATAGACCACAGGTCTTGGAATATCGCTGCGGTAGTAGTGCAGCAAGCGCACGGGCTTGCGGTACGGTTCGCCCACCAGTTTGGGAATGCGGCAAAACTTGAGCGCCGAGAGGGTGGCCCAGTAGGCCGCCCGGTGGTCGGGGTGCACATCATGGGGGTTCCAGGTCACCACCACATCAGGCTTCCAGCTCGCTACCACCCGAGCTATGGCCAGGGCCTCTTCGCGGCCACCGGTCAGGCTCGAGTCGGCAAAATTTAGGAACTCAGCCTCTGCGCCAATCATTTTAGCCACCGCATGACCGTGTCCCTCGCGGATGCGGGCTACCTCTTCGGGGGGCGTATCGCCAAACTGGCTGGCCAGCTCCCCTCGGGTGAGCCAGAGAATCTTGGCCGCGTCGCCGCGCAAGACGTGCTTGGCCAGGGTACCGGAAACCCCTATTTCGTCGTCGGGATGAGGAAAGACAGCAAGTAAACGCACGCCCAGAGTATAACGCAGCCCAGCTTGACGCTCCTTATACCGCCCTGTACACTCAGGCTTGCCTGCTCTGGCAGGTACAGCACATCCTGGAGTGGTGCCCGAGTGGTTGAAGGGGCACGCCTGGAGAGCGTGTATACGGGTTTCCTGTATCGAGGGTTCGAATCCCTCCCACTCCGCCAGCCAAACGCCCGCAGGAGCCATTGCGGGCGTTTCCAGTTACCGATAGTTCTCGACGGCACGGGCCAGGCGCTCAATATCCTCGAGCTCGTTATAGACCTGGGCTGAGATCCGCACCCACAAGCGCTCATCCCGGCACAGAATGGGGGCCTCGAGCCGGTGCTCGTACAAGAGGGCGTACTGCAACCGGGCTGCCTGCTCGCGGGTTTTTCCCAAAGACCCAGGCAGGGGCACGGTAACCATACACCCGACCATCGCCTCGGGCGCGGGAGGTTCAAATCCCCATCGGCTTGTGAGCATCAGGGCCGCTTGCCAGGCGAGGCGGTGATTGTAGTCGCGTATGGCCGCCAAGCCCCATTCCCGAAGCAAATCCAGGGCTGCTGGCGCGGACAGATAAGGTGTGGGATCTTTGGTGCCCACCCAGTCGAACTCCTGGGTGAAGCCCTGCCCCAGACCCCAGGAAATTACGGGCGGGTGAAGGTCTGGCTGACGTTCCGGGGCAGCCCACAAAAATCCGCAGCCCTTGGGGGCCAGGGCCCACTTGTGCAGGTTGCCGGTGTAGTAGTCCACGCCCAGGCTGGGAATGTCCAGCGGTATGGCCCCCGGCGCATGGGCACCATCAGCCAGCACCGGTATCCCAGCCGCCCGGCAGCAAGCCGCCATCTCGGCCAGCGGCAGCACCAGGGCAGTTTCGGAGGTAATGTGATCAAGGATGGCCAGACGGGTGCGGGGGGTTAGGGCTTCTGCAAAAGCCGATACAGTTTGCGCCCGATTGGAGAGCGGAAATGGCAACTCCACCATCACCAAGCGGGCCCCAGCCCGCTCGGTCACAAAGCGGGCTGCGTTCGCCACCGCGCCATAGGCCAGGTTGGTAATCAGAATTTCGTCCCCTGGCCGCAAATCCAGGGAACACAGCACCGCATTGACCCCGGTGGTGGCGTTGTCGACAAACACCAGATCCTGGCCTCTAGCGCCCACAAACCGGGCCACCGCCTCGGCGGCTTCGCGCAACCGGGGCACCGGGCGACTCGAGGCGCCCGACAGGGCCGACAGCTCCCGGAGCAAAAAACGCGCGGGCTGTCGCTCCATCTCCTCCCGCAGGGCTTGCTGTTCGGCTAGAACTTTTTTGGGGGTGGCGCCCACCGTGCCGTGGTTGAGGTAGGTGATGGCTGGGTCAAGCGGCCAGTGCCGGAGCATCTCCCTACCAAAGCGGATGGAACCCATGCCGCTCATGGGTCGAGGGCCAGCTCCTCGTAGGGGACACCCAGGTAGTTGGCCAGTACCTCCACCACCAGCTCGTGGTCTTCGCGCTGCGGCAACCCCGAGACCGTAATGGCCCCCAGGCAACCCACCCCTTTTACAAAGATAGGAAAGCTACCGCCGTGGACAGCAAAATCGCGCGCGTCCAGGCCACGCTCCTCGAGACCGACCTCTTTGTGCTTCAGCATGAGGCCCACCGCATAGGAGCTGCGGTGAAAACGCTGCACCACATTGCGCTTGCGCCGTATCCATTCGGCGTTGTCGGGGGTAGCGCCCGGCATGGCATAAAAAAAGAGCGGCTGTCCAAAGAAGCTAATATCCATCGCAATGGCGCTATGGAGCTGCTCAGCCGCCAATTTGAGTTGCTGTCCCAACACCCAGGCGGTCGCAGCATTGAACTGTTCGAAGCGCAGGCGGGCCTCCTGTTCAGCAAGCACCTTCAGGTCTTGTTCCAGGTTCATTCTTCCACCCCCAGGGAAATCTCCCGGCGTTCTGCGGCGCTTTGTATGGCGGCCTCGAGCAGCTCCATCAGCCGCACGGCCTGCTCGGGCGGCACCGGGTTGGGCCCCTTCTCCCAGATGGCATCGCGTACTCCCGCGTAGTAGCGACGGTAATCGCCAGGTTCCACGTCTACCAGCTCGGAGGGCTGACCGGGTCGGTAAAGCCAGGCCTCACCCCCAACCGGCCTCCAGTTCGGCCCACCCGGATGCGAGCCTTCCCGAAGGGACTTTTCTTGCGTATCGAGGCCATAACACACCCAACTGCCCTGGGTGCCGTGTACTACAAAGCGCGGACTACCCCCAGGTACCAGGGCGCTGGCATGCAGCACCACCCGCAGCCTGGGGTAGCGCAACAGGACGTGAAAGTAATCGGGGGCCTCGGCACCGAGCCTTTGCGGAGCAATATCGGCAAAAACCGCTTGGGGCCAACCAAAAAGCAACTGGGCCTGGTCAGCCAGGTGGGGCCCCAGGTCGTACCAGATTCCGCTGCCCGGCCCAGCCTGTTCACGCCAGCGGGGCTGCACCGCCGGGCGGTAGCGGTCGAAGTGGGACTCGAAGTAGACCACCTCCCCCAAAGTACCGGCCTCTAGCATCCTTTGCAGGGATAGGAAGTTGCCGTCCCAGCGGCGGTTCTGAAAAACCGATAACAGTCGATTTTGCATCTGGGCCAGCTCGGCCAGGGCCCGGGCTTCCTGGGCCAGCAGGGTAAAGGGTTTATCCACTACCACATGCTTGCCCGCCTCGAGGGCCCGCCAGGCCAGTTCGAAGTGGGTGTGGTTGGGGGTGGCAATCACCACCAGGTCGATCTGGGGGGTCTGGATAACCTCCTCGAAGGTTGTGCTGATCCAGACCTGGGGCCAGTCGGCTTGCACCTTCAGGGGCTGGCTGCTCTGGATGGTCACCAGGCGCAGTCCCGGCACAGCCTGAATCACCGGGGCATGAAAGACTTGTCCGGCCATGCCGTAACCTATGAGGGCCACATGGATGGGCAAGGTCAAGGTATCACTCCAAGCACAAGCTACCGATATTCTAGGGCTTTTGCAAGGTCTCTAGAAGCTGCTGGGCTACCCGCTGGCCTTGCTCGAGCCCGCCGCTACCGTCCAAAAAACCAACGAATCGTGGCGATGACCCTCGTGCAAGAAGCCCCCTTGGGCCATCTCCCTCCAGGTCTGGGCCTTCTGAGGGAAAAGGGGGATTTTCTGCCCTTTTTTGCTATAGCCTGAATATGTAGCCCGTTTTGACTGAAAGGAGCGTCTTATGCGAATTGGTATCGTAGGTGCAGGCTGGTGGGCCGGTTTTGCCCACCTTCCCGCCTTCAGGGATGCAGGGGCCACCATCGCGGGCATCTATAGCCGTACCCCGGCCCACGCCCAAAAACTGGCCGAGCAGTTCGGCAGCAGCGCCTTTGAACACTATCAAGACCTGCTGGCCGCCTGCGATGGGGTGGCCATCTCCACTGCCGACCATACCCATGCCCCGCTGGGCATCCAGGCTTTACAGGCGGGCAAGCACCTTTTCATGGATAAGCCCCTGGCCCGTACTTTAGCGGAGGGGCAGGCCATTCTGGAGGCTGCCAGGGCCTCTGGGCGCATCGGCCTGACCGCCTTCACCAGCCGGGGCGACCTGGCCGCCGAGATGGCCCAGCAGCTAGTGCGCACCGGCGAGATTGGCGAGGTGCTTTATCTGAGGGGCTACTTCCACGGCGGCTTCATGGGCGACCCAGGGGGCCCCACCCCCTGGCGGGCCAAGGCCGAAACCGGGGGAGCCGGGGGCGCGGTGGCCGACCTGGGGGCCCATCTTTTTGATCTGGTGCGGATGGTGACGGGCCTCGAGTTCACCCAGGTCATGGCCCAGGGGCACATCCACTTCCAGCGGCCCGACCCCGTCACCAACCTGGACGAAGGGGCGGTGCTGGCCCGGCTGGGAGGGGTTAGCGGGGCTTTTTCGCTCTCGAGGGTGCACATTGGGACCGACCAGCGGCTCGAGCTGGAAATCCAGGGCAGCAAGGGTGCCCTTAAGCTCTCGCCCGCCCTGTGGGGCCGGGGCAGCAGCTACACCCTCGAGCTGGCCCAGCGCCCCGGCCACTACCAGAAAGTCCCTGTGGATGCGGGGTTCCTCCGGGGCCGCAATCTGGACGCTTCGTGGGGTTATTTCCAGTTTGTGGAACTGGCCCGGCGCTTCATGGAAGCCGTCGCCCAGAACCAGCAACCCATCCCGAGCCTCGAGGATGGGCTCATCGCCCAA